>CANGJB010000032.1 GCA_947453945.1 Sphingomonadaceae bacterium | reverse complement strand
TGGCCGAACCGGAGCTCGAACCGCCGCTGACATAGGCGCGGTTGAAGGCGTTGCGCGGGATACCATAGGGGCTGCGTACGCCGACAAGGCCGGTGGCGAACTGGTCGAGGTTGGTCTTGCCCATGCAGATCGCGCCAGCAGCGGCGAGGCGTTCTGTGACAGTTGCCGACGCTTCGGGCTGGTAGGCAAAGGCGGGGCAGGCGGCAGTGGTTTGGAAGCCCTCGACGTCGATGTTGTCCTTTGCGGCATAGGGGACGCCTGCGAGGGGCAGCGTTTCTCCAGCGGCGATGCGCGCATCGATTGCGCGGGCGGCGGCGAGGACCTGTTCAGGCGCGGCGCGGCTGATCCAGAGTTGTGGCTGGATTGCGTCATAGGCAGCGATGCGGGCGAGCGCGGCTTGGGCCTGCGCGACGGCGGTGGTTTCGCGCGCGTTGACGGCGGCGGCGATAGATGCGGCGGTCATACCGTACGCCTCAGGGCGAGCATGGGTGAGCCGGGCTGCAAGGACTGCTTCTCCTTGATGTAGAGCGCTTCGATCGTGCCGGTGCCGGGGCTTTCGACGGGGCATTCCATCTTCATCGCCTCGATCACTGCGATGGTATCACCGGCCTTGACCGCGTCTCCGGCGGCGACCAGCAGTTTCCAAACACTGCCGCCGAAGGGGGCCTCGACGAGGTCAGTGCCGTCTGGCACTTGCGTGCTTCCGGCGGCGGGGGCATCGGCCTCGGCAAGGTCGGTCACGCGGTCGAATTCGCCGCGCGCCTGCCAGTCTGCGCGTTCGGCGTCGAAGGCTGACTGGCGGCGGGCCTCAAACTCGCTGATGGCCCGCGCGTTGTCGGCAAGGAATTTGCGGTAGTCGGCGAGGCGGAATTCGCTCGGTTCGATTTTCAGCGCGCGGCGGCCGGCGGGGAAATCGCGGCGCCATTCCACCAGCTCTTCCGCGCTGACGGGATAGAAGCGGATCTGGTCGAAGAAGCGCAGGAGCCAAGGCTTGCCTTCGGTGAAGGCGTCGGTCTGCCCCCCTGTTGCTTTGGCGTAGGTGTTCCATACTTGTACGGTGCGTCCAAACAGCTGGTAGCCGCCCGGGCCTTCCATCCCGTAGATGCACATGTAGGCGCCGCCGATGCCGACGACATTGGGCGGGGTCCAGGTGCGCGCGGGGTTGTATTTGGTCGTCACGAGGCGGTGGCGCGGATCGACCGGCGTGGCGACAGGTGCGCCGAGGTAGACGTCGCCGAGGCCCATGACGAGGTAGTTGGCCTCGAAGATGAGGTTCTCAACCGCCGCGACATCGGGGAGGCCGTTAATACGGCGGATGAATTCGATGTTGTCTGGGCACCACGGCGCATCATCGCGCACCGCGCCCATGTACTTCTCGATGGTCTCCAGCGTGGCGGGATCGCGCCATGAGAGTGGCAGGTGAACAACGCGCGAGGGGATGGTGAAATCGGCGAGATCGCCGAGGCGCTCTTCGGCCTCGATCAGCGCGGCGAGCGCGGTGGCTTGATCGAGCTGCTTCCCATCGAAGTGCAATTGCAGTGAGCGGATGCCGGGGACGATGTCGATCACGCCCGGCAGCGCTTGGGCTTCGAGTTCGACCATCAGCGCGTGGACGCGGATGCGCAGCTCAATGTCGAGGACGATCTGGCCGTATTCGACGAGGATGTTGCGGTCGCCCTGCTGGCGGTAGATCGTGCGAGGGCGGCTCGACGTTTCGGCGATTTCGGCAAGGATTGGCGAGAGGTGCGCGACCGGGCGATCCGGCACCGGGCCGGGAAGCGTGCCGGCCGAAAGCAGGCGCTGCTGGTCGGCATCGGCGGCAGCGGCGTCCGCAATGGTGACGGGGGCGAAGCGCAGGCGATCACCCGGGACGAGCTGGCCGAGCTTCCAGCGGTCTGCCGCGATGACGACGAAAGGGCACACGAAGCCGCCGAGCGAGGGGCCATCGGGGCCGAGGATGATCGGCATGTCGCCAGTGAAATCAACCGCGCCGATGGCGTAGGGATTATCGTGGATGTTGGAGGGGTGGAGCCCCGCCTCGCCGCCATCCTTGCGTGCCCAGTGCGGCTTGGGGCCGATCAGGCGCACGCCGGTGCGGTTGGAATTGTAGTGCACCTGCCATTCGGCTGCGACGATCATGGCGATATCATCGGGGGTGAAGAAATCGGGCGCGCCGTGGGGGCCATAGAGGACGCGCAAGGTCCATTCGTTGCTGAGCCGCGGAAGCGCGGTCGCGGGCAGTGCGGGCAGGGCGGGTTCATCGCCGAAGTGCAGCACATCGCCCGCAACGAGGCGGCGCGCGGCGTGGCCGCCGAACTGGCCAAGCTCGAACGTGGCGCGGCTGCCGAGATAGGGCGCGATATCGAGCCCGCCCGCGAACAGCAGATAGCCGCGCATGCCGCCGCCGCGCGCGCGGCCAAGGGTCAGCGTCTGGCCTGCAGCGACATCGATGGCCTTTCCGCACGGGACGAGCGCGCCATCGAGCGTTGCACCGAAATCTGCACCGGTAAGCGCGATGCGTGTGGGCGCGGTGAAGGCGAGGGTGGGGCCGGAATGGGTCAGTTCGAGGCCCGCAGTGCCTTGCAAGTTGCCAAGTAGGCGATTGCCGAGGCGGAACGACTGGTCGTCCATCGGGCCGGAGGGCGGGACGCCGACCGCCCAGAGGCGCTGGCGGCCGGGCCAGTCCTGCACCGTGGTGGCCGTGCCGCCACTGATCACACGCACGCTACGCGGATTGTATGCAATCGCATCGAGCACGCGGGTGGAAACATCGCCGCTGGTGAACTGGGGCGTGCGGACCACATCGCGCAGCCAGCGCAAGTTGGTCTCGATCCCGTCGACGCGGGTTTCCGCGAGGGCAGCCTGCATCGCAGTGACGGCGAGATCGCGCGTAGGCGCATGGACGATCAGCTTGGCGAGCATGGGATCGTACCAGGCGCTGACTCCGCTGCCGGCCATGACCCAGGTTTCGGTGCGGATATCGGGGGGGAACTGGACAGCGGTGAGCGTGCCCGAAGTGGGGCGATAATCGAGCGCCGGGTCTTCGGCATAAAGCCTCACCTGCACCGAATGGCCTTGGGGTTTGGCGGGGGCGCTATCTAGGAAGCTGAAATCCCCCGCGCCGCCGCGCACCATCCATTCGACGAGGTCGATCCCCATGACCATTTCGGTCACGCCGTGCTCAACCTGCAGGCGGGTGTTCATTTCAAGGAAATAAAATGCCCCTCGCGCCGCATCGTAGAGGAATTCGACCGTACCGGCGGAGCGATAGCGCGCAGCCTGTCCCAAGCGGATGGCCGCGGCATAGAGATCCTGCCGGACGTTTTCGGGAAGGAGCGGGGCGGGCGCTTCCTCGACCACTTTCTGATTGCGGCGCTGGAGCGAGCAATCTCGCTCACCGAGCGCGACGATCCGGCCCTCGCCATCGCCGAAGATCTGCACTTCGACATGGCGCGCGCGGCGGACGTAGCGTTCGAGGAAAACGCCGGCATCGCCGAAGTTGCTTTGACCAAGGCGCGCAACGGTGGCGAAGCCTTCCTGCACATCGGCCTGGGTTTCGCACACGCGCATCCCGATGCCGCCGCCGCCAGCGGTGGCCTTGAGCATGACCGGAAAGCCGATCTCGTTGGCCGCGGCGAGGGCCTCTTTCTCGCTCGTCAGCAATTCGGAGCCGGGGGCGAGCGGCACGCCGTGCGCCTTGGCGAGCGCACGGGCGCTGTGCTTGAGGCCGAAGGTGCGGATATTGTCGGGCGTCGGGCCGATGAACACGATCCCGGCCGCCGCGCAGCTTTCCGCAAAATCGGTGTTCTCGGCAAGGAAGCCGTAGCCGGGGTGGATTGCGCCTGCGCCAGTCTGCTTGGCGGCGGCGAGGATCGCCTCGACATTGAGATAGCTCTCGCTGGCGCGCGCGCCGCCGATACATACCGCCTCGTCCGCTTCCGAGACGTGCAGAGAGCCTGCATCGGCCTCGGAGTACACCGCGACCGAGCGCAGCCCCATGCGGCGCAAGGTGCGGATGATCCGGGTGGCGATGGCGCCCCGATTGGCAATGAGGACGGTGTCAAAACTCATGCGGCGACGATCATGCGCACGGGTGTAGGATTGAAGCCGTTGCAGGGGTTGTTGATCTGCGGGCAATTCGAGACGACGACGATGACGTCCATCTCGGCCTTGAGATCGACCGTGAGGCCGGGGGCGGAAATGCCGTCGACTATGCCGAGCGCACCGTCGGCTTCGACCGGCACGTTCATGAAGAAGTTGATGTTGGCAACGATGTCGCGCTTGCCGCGCCCTTCGGTGAGGTTGGCCTCAAGGAAGTTCTCGACGCAGGCGTGCTGCGCCTTGGTGTGGTGGCCATAGCGCAGGGTGTTGCTCTCGCAGCTGCAGGCGCCGCCGATGGTGTCGTGGTATTCGACCGTGGTGCCGGCGATGGTCATCATCGGGCGGCCTTCGTTCGAGCGTAGCACTGTGCCGGAGCGCAGGAAAAGGTTGCCTTGCGCCGCGACGGTGTCCTGCGCGCTGTAGCGCTCGCAGTCGTCGGCTTCGCTGTAGAGCAGAAAGTCGACCGCCTGGTTGCCTTCCAGATCGACAATGCGCAGCGTCTGGCCCTTCTTGATGTGATGAATCCAGGGCGCGCGGGCGGGGACGACTTCGTCGTGGACGATGGTATCGGGCAGGCCGTCATGGTGCGGATCGCGGTTCTGCATCGGGCTGCCTCCTTACCGGCGGTAATAGTCTTCGACGTTGAGGAAGGCCCTGAGGCCCTCTGGCGTCGCGGTGCGGATGGGATCGTCTTCGGCTGCCACCGGCCCGCGCCATGCGGTCGCGCGCAGGGGGGTGACGGTGTAGTCAGGCCTGGGATCGAGCACGTGGGGGACGTTGGCGATCACCACGATCACGTCCATCTCGGTGCGCAGGATCACCTCGCGACCGGGCTCGAAGGGGCCGATCTGGGGCTCGATCGTGCCATCATCGGCAATGCGCGCGCCCTTGAACAGGGTGATGGCAGCGTGAATATCGCGGCGCTGAAGGCCGTGCTTGGCCGCGCCCAGCAGGAAGCGGTCTCTCCCGTTGGGGAACTGCCCGCTGTTGCGCCCATCACCGTATTTCGCGGCGTTGGTATGGGCGTTGGAGGTGCCGGAGAAGGTATCGTGCGCGCCGCCAGTTGAGTCCTGCGCGATGCTCATCAGCACGCGGCCCATGTCGGAGAGGAGCAGCTTGCCGGCGCCGAGATAGGCGTTCCACTGGATCTTCACCGTATCGGCAAAACTGTAGCGCTCGGTCGGCATTTCGGCGTTGAAGATCTGGAGCGAGGCGCAGGCATCGCCCTTAACGTCGATCAGGCGCAGGCGGCTGCCGCGCGGCAGGCGGCGCGTGGCATAGCCGCCGGGAGCTAGGGTTTCTTCCCAGAGCAGCGCATCCGCCGCGATGCCTGCTGGTAGATCGGGCGCGGCGGGGGGGAGGACGGGCATCGCCTCGACCACCGTGCCCGCCATCGACCGCGCGTGATCGCGGGCAGCGTTGGGGTTTGCCAAGGCGCTGGATGGTGCCTGTGTCATACGGCGGCTCCCTGCGGTGCGTCCACCTCGGGCTCATAGAGCTGGGGCAGGAGCGCGGTGGTGGTGACGAGTTCGAGCTGCTGGACGCCGCGCACACGGCGCAGGGCGTCCGAAAGGTCCTTGAGGCGCGCGGCGGGGCCCTGGACGAGGAGGACTTCGAGCGACTGGTCATCTTCGAGGAAGACGTGCTGCGAGGAGATCACTTCCTTGAGGTAGTGCGCCTGCGTCTGCGCGAGCTGGTGGCGCACGCGGCCGCGCTCGCCGCGATAGACCAGCGTGATCGTACCGGCGAGCATCTCGTCCGGCCGGGTGAACGCCTCGTGCGCGGCGAGCGCGTGGCGGATGAGTTCGGCCATGAGCTGCGAGCGCGAGGGGAGTTGGCGCTCGGTCACCATCATGTCGAGCTTTCGGAACAGTTCGGCCGGGAGGCTCATGCTGAGCCGGGCAAGGCCGGGGGTTTCTCCGGAAGATGATATCGTCATTGCCAGGTCTCTCTCAGGTTGTGGCCGCGACGGGTTCGGGAACGGGTGCGCTTTCGGGCACTGGGGGGCCGCGCAAGGGAAGGTCGTAGACCGCGGTCGCGCCGTAGCGGTGCGGCGCGTGGGGATCATGCCGGCGCTTGTCGAGCGCGAGGACGCGCGTGCCGAGCGTGAAGGCTTCCTTGATATCGTGCGTGACCATCACGACAGTCAGCGCGTAGTCGCGCCAGAGGCGGGTGATAAGGCCGTGCATGTCTGCCCGGATACCGGGATCGAGCGCGCCGAAGGGTTCATCGAGGAGCAGGATGCGCGGGCGCTTGATGAGGGCCTGCGCGATGGCGAGGCGCTGCTGCATCCCGCCCGACATCTGCGCGGGGTAGAGATGGAGGCTGTCTGCAAGGCCGACCGCTTCGAGCATTTCGGTGGCCTGCGCCTCGGCCTTGCGGCGAGCAGTGCCAAAGAGGCGCGCAGCAATGGGCGCAGCCGGGCATTCAAGGCCAAAGGTGACATTGCCGAGCACGGTCATATGCGGGAAGACCGAGTAGCGCTGGAACACCACGCCGCGATCCGGGCCGCATTCGGCCTTCAGCGGCGCACCATCGAGCAGCACGGTGCCGCGCGTGGGCGCCTCTTGCCCGAGGATGAGACGCAGCAGGCTGCTCTTACCCGCGCCCGAGGGGCCGATGATCGACAGGAACGCGCCCTCGGTCACTTCGAGGTTCACCTTTTCGAGCACGACCTTGTCGCCGTACTCGATCCAGACGTTGCGGAGTGAGAGGACCGGGCTGCCGAGATCGCTCATCGCGTGGCTCCATGGGCCCAGGGGAAGGCGCGGCGGCTGAGTGCGGCGAGCGAGACGTCGAGCAGGATGGCCAGCAGGGCGATCCACGCGACGTAAGGGATGATCACATCCATCGCGAGATAGCGGCGGACGAGGAAGATGCGGTAGCCGAGCCCGATATCTGAGGCCACGGCTTCCGCGGAGATGAGGAACACCCATGCCGGCCCGAGCGCGAGGCGGATCGCCTGGATGAGGCGCGGCATCGCCTGCGGCAGCGCGACGCGGGCGATGATCTGCCACGAGTTTGCACCCAGCGTTTCGGCCTTGATGATCTGTTCTCGCGGCAGGCTGCCGACATGGGCGGCGATGTCGCGGATCATCACCGGCGCGACGCCGATGGCGATCAGGACGACCTTGGATGTCTCACCTAGCCCCAAGGCGATGAACAGGATGGGGAGCAGCGCGATCGGCGGGATCACGGCAATGCCGGTGACCAGCGGGCTCAGCGTAGCGCGGACCGGCGGCAACGAGCCGAGGAGGAGGCCGAGGACAAGCGCAAACAGCGTGGCGATGCCAAGGCCGAGGCCGAGCCGCTGCAGGCTGGCAAGCGTATCGGCCCAGAACACCAGATTGCCGGTCAGCGGATCCGGCGTGGTCAGCAGCGCGGTCATCGCCTTTGCCATCCCCGAGGGGAGCGGCAGGATCTTGTCCGAGGGGTTGGCGGAATGGCGTGCCGTGGCCGTGATCAGGTAGATCACCAGCAGCAGCAGGATCGGCGCGCCGCCCGCGATCAGGCGGTCCCGCTTGGAGAAATGCCAGTTGATCCAGCGCATGCGCTCAGATCTTCCCGTCTGCAGCGAGCTTCATATAGCTGTCGTCAAAGCGCAAGGTGACATGGGCCGCATCGCCCAGCGTTTTGCCGCCGGGGAAGGCAATGCCCACCGCATCGGCCGAAGCCGCGCCCTTGAACAGGCCCTTGGAGAAACTGAAATCGCGCACGCGGGTCATCGTGGTGACCAGCGAGGGGGACTGTATTGCCGCGACGGCTGCCTTGGGATCGGTGTAGAGAAACGTTGTCTTGAGCTGGCTGTCAAAGGTTTCGGGCGCGGCGCCGGCAAGCTTGGCCATCGCGGCGCGGGCGGCCTTTCCTTCGGCGTCCTGCCGCATCATCAACTGGACGGTATCGTACCAGATGCCCGCCAGCGCCTTGCCAAGATCCGGATTGGCCTTGAGCGTGGCAGTATCGACAACGAGCAGATCGAGGATTTCGCCCGGAATGTCGGCTGAGGAGAAGACCTGGCTTGCACCCGGCTGCGCGCGCATCACCGAAAGCTGCGGGTTCCAGGCGACGGCCGCGGTCACGTCCGCACTGGCGAAAGCGCCGACGATATCCGCGTCGGCCGTGTTGACCGTCTTCACATCGGTCATCGCCATCCCGCCCTTTTCGAGCGCGCGGGCTAGCAGATAGTGCGAAACCGAAAGCTCCACCAGATTGACCGAGCGACCCTTGATCGCGCTAAGATTAGCGGCGCCCTTGATCACCACCCCGTCGTTGCCGTTGGAATAGTCGCCCAGGATCACCGAGGTCGTGTCCTTGCCGCCGGCGGCGGGAATGGTGAGCGCGTCCATATTGGCCAGCGTCACGCCGTCGAGCTTGCCGGCGGTGTACTGGTTGATCGACTCGACGTAGTCATTGACCTGCACGATCTTGATCTTGATGTGGTACTTGTCTTCCCACTTCTTTACGATGCCGGCCTGCTGCGCATAAGGCCACGGCATCCAGCCGGCGTAGATCGACCAGCCGATGCTGAATTCGGTTTTCTTTTCTGTGGGAGCGCTGCCGCCCGAGCAGCCGGCAAGAGCCAGCGTAGCCGCCGCGGCGATGGCGAGGAGAGAACCGGCCTTGGCCCGGTTGCGCCCCGGGCTGGAGAGGGTGAACACGATTCTGTCTCCTTTCGCAGTGCAGCATTGCGGCAAACAATCTGCTTGTCCATGGCAAAATGTTACGTTCTTGAAAAAACGTAATACCACCTTTGGGTAGCGGCCCGGCGCTGGGCGAATCGGCGGGCCAAACCAGGTGGTTTGTGTTGAGTTTGCACCACCATGGCTATGCCCCAGTGTGCCGGAAAGGCCTCGCAATGCGGCAGTTGCGCACAAAAAAGTGCCTTTTTTCTGCACTGCAGCGACGACGGGATAATACCCGACTTGCACGGAATTATTACGCTTGACCTGTTATGTAATATCGATAGCGTTACGGGAATGTTGCAGCGGTGCAAATCCTGTCGGCATCAAACTAGTTATATTCGATCAAGGAATAGTATTCCTTGAAATACAAAGCTTGCGCGATTTTTAATCGGGCAGGGTTGACCTCGTATTCCCGAAGCGATCTTTCGAAAGTAAGGTTGCCGGTGCTCGATTTAGAATGCTGGTCGCACAGTATTTTAGGATAACCTGCCTTTTTGTTAAGATAGCGCACTGATTTTCTCTATCGCCCGATGTAGTGATTGGTGAGTGAGGGCACGATAAAAGCGCCGGAACCGCAAAGGTTCGGTACAGACCCGCAGGTTGCGGGTTAACAGGGACGGGATGTCACTTCGAAAAGGCTTACACGCAGCTAACGCGGGGGCTCGAGTGACCAAGCAATCCTTCAAGATCAATCTGGTGTGTGCGACGATCCTTATGGGCAGCACCGCCATTCCCGCATACGCACAGGAAGCGCCTGCCGCGCCGACCGATGCGCCCCAGGCCTCCGCCTCGGTCGAGGACAACAGCACCATCGTCGTGACCGCGACCCGCCGCGCAACCTCGCTGCAGGACGTGCCGATCAACATTTCCGCGGTGAGCGCCGAGCAACTTGCCCGCCAGCGCATCGACGACGTGCGCGACATCGCCGACTTCACGCCCGGCGTGACGATCGCCGATACCGGCCCCGGCAGCACCGGCACGATCGTGCTGCGCGGTCTCAACGCCTCGGACACCGACGCCACCGGTGCTTCGTATGACAACGCGCTGGGCGTCTATCTCGGCGAAGTGCCGATCTACTACGATTTCAAGATGCTCGACATCGTCCGGGTCGAGACGCTGTTGGGTCCGCAGGGCACGCTCTATGGGCTCGGCACGCTGGCCGGCGCGATCCGCAACATTCCCAATCGCCCGGATACGAACAACTATCAGGCCGAATGGCACGGCCGCGTATACGGCAAGAAGGAAGCTTCGAAGACCGGCTACCAGCTTGATGGCATGATCAACATTCCGATCGTGAAGGATCACATCGCCTTCCGTTCGGCGACCGGTTATTACTACGACCCCGGCTTCATCGACTATGCGCTGCTGGTGAAGACGCCCGGGGTGTCGCTGCCGCAGCCCGATGGCTTTGCGACAGTACCGCCGACCTCGATTTCGCAGGCCGGCTATGACGCGAACCTCTATCGTCGCAAGGATCTGAACTTCGAGAAGACCTTTACCACGCGCAACCAGTTGCTGGTGCAGGTAACGCCGGACCTCTCGTTCGATTTCACGTATGCCTTCCAGCGCACCAAGACCGACGGCGGCCAGTACAACAGCGACGGCGTGTTCGGCACGGGCAAGTATGAAAGCGCGTCCCGCTACGCCGAGCCGGTCAATCGCCAGGCGCATCTCGCGGCCATGGAAGTCAACGCGCATGTCGGCGAAGTCTTCGACCTTGTGGCGACCACGGGCTATACGCAGGTGAAGAACAAGCGGGTGGGTGACAACACCGACCTGCTGCTCGATCTCGACTACGATTACGAGCTGTTCCCGGCCTTCACCAGCTGGAACGAAAGCGAGGATACGCGCAAGCAGTTCAACCAGGAAATCCGCCTGGTTTCGGCCCATGGCGGGCCGTTCAGCTGGGTGCTCGGCGGGTTCTACAACGAGCAGAAGCTGCAGCGCGATTATCGCGAGCATGTTCCGGGCCATCCGTGGGTGGATCTGGCGACCAACCCCCAGGAAATCGAATACGCGTCCTTCAACCGTGCCAAGGTGATCGAGAAGGCCGTGTTCGGCGAAGGCACGTTCAAGATCACGCCTGAGTGGCAGGTGACCGCAGGCGGGCGCTATTTCAACTATAGCTCCGAGGTTTCGGGCCGCGCGGTGACGCCATTGCTCGGCGATCCGATCAGCCCCTATGACCTCAAGGCTGCCGGCGGCGTATCGGGCAAGAGCGGCGGGGTGTGGAAGTTCAACACATCCTACAAGATCACGCCCGAACTCATGATCTACACCACGTACAGCAAGGGCTACCGCATCGGCGGACCCAACACTGTCGCGCCGTGCGTTCTCCCGCTCAAGCCGCCGCCGTTCCAGAACGTCTGCGCTCTGCCCAACGAAATGCAGTACGGTCCGGACTCGACCAAGAACCTCGAAGTCGGCATTCGCGCAGAGCTATTCAACCGCAAGCTGACCTTGAACGTGAATGCCTTCACCATAGACTGGAGCGGCCTTCAGGTCAGCTCAGCAACGGTCAATGGTATCGTCGGCATCACGGTCAACGGCGGCAAGGCCAAGTCGGAAGGCTTCGATGCGTCGTTCCAGTTGCGGCCGATCGATGGTCTCTCGATCCAGGGAACCTATTCCTACACCAACGCCAGACTGACGGAGGACGTGGCCAACATCATCTCGGTCAACAGTCCGGCCGCCACCTACCCCAGCTCGCCCATTCAGTTGAACGCGTTGAAGGGGGATCGCCTGCCTGGTTCGACCAAGAACAGCGGCAGCCTCGGGGTGAATTACACCTTGCCGGCGCTGGGCGGCGATATCGTTGCCGACTGGACCGCGACCTATCGCGGTGATGTCGTGACGCGCCTCGGCTGGGACCGCGGCTATGGTGACAAGTTGCCGGGCTTCGTGCTGCACCGCGCATCGCTGACCTGGCAGAACGACACGTTCTCCATCGGCGTGTACGGCAACAACATCTTCAACAAGTTCGCGATCACCGCCGTCTCCAACGACCGGTCGCGGGTCGGCCTGAACGATGGGGTGCTGCTGCGTTATCTCCGCAATACGGTGATCACGCCGCGCACCTTCGGTCTGGAGATGCGCGTGAAGTACTGATCTTCATGTCGAACACTGCACAAAAGGGGGCGGGGTTGATCCTCGCCCCCGATTGCGCGATCCTGCCTCGCAACAAGAACAAGCCGCAGGACAGGACAGCGAACGACAACAGGCGAGGAGTGGCGTGGTGATGAGTTCGAGCGTGAAGAAGCTGGCGGTGGATTGCATTGCGCCTGTGACATTGGCGGCGGTTGTGGCGTTCTGGTATTTTGCGCCGGCGGCCCTTGTGGAAAACCCCTGGACGCTCCTTGCGGTCAGCAGCGTTGTCACCGCTTTCGTCTTGGGGCTGGAACTGGTGTTCGAGCGGCACGAGGGCTGGCGGATCAACGGCCGCGAGTTCCTGACCGACTTGTTCTATTTCATCCTCATCAACACCGTGATCGGGCGCATGGCCTACGTGCTGAATGAAGCGCCGCTACGCAGCCTGAAGGAGGCTTGGGGCATCGCGACACCATGGGTGCTGGAAATGCCGTTCCTTGCGCAAGTGGCGCTGGTCGTGTTCGTGTGGGAGTTCGGCCAGTACTGGATGCACCGGCTGATGCACAATTGGGAGCCATTCTGGCTGACCCATGCGCCGCACCACCATATCACCCAGCTCAATGCCATGAAGGGCGCGGTGGGCAATCCGATCGAGCTGTTCCTGATCAGCATTGGCGTGGTTGCGCTGCTCGATGTTTCCCCGGCGGCTTACCTGTGCGCCTTCAGCGTCACGGGCGTGGTTTCCACCTTCAACCATGCCAACGTGAAGTCTGATCCGCCGCTGTTCTATTCGTTCTTCTTCACCTCGATCCGCCACCACAGCTATCATCACTCGGTGGGTTATGAGAACACGCGCTGCAACTATGGCAATGCCCTGATCCTGATTGATCGTATCTTCGGCACCTACAAGGAGGGCGAAGGCATTCTGGTCGGGCAAGACGACCGGCGGCGGCTGACGATTTGGGAGCAGTTCGTGTTTCCGTTCAAGCCGCTCATCGCGATGGCCAAGCGGCGCAAGAACACGACGACGTCCAGCGCGGGGTGAAGGCCGAGCCGGCCCGGATCGCGGCTGTCCGCCGCGCCATGGGCCGGGGGGACATGGCGGCGGCGGAGCAGCTTGCCGCCAGCGTGGTCGCGGCCTTTCCGGAAGATGCGGAGGGCCGCTTCCTGTTGGGCATGGCCCGGGCCGAAGCTGGGCGGGTGAGCGCCGGTATCGCCGATATCGCGCGCGCCGTGGAAATTGATCCACGCGGAAGCTACCGCGCGCAGCTGGCGCGGCTGCAGATCATGGTGCGGCAGGACGGCGCGGCGGCAGAGACGCTGGCTGCCGCGGAGAACGCGCTGCCTGAGGATGCGCTGGGCCGCGATACCATGGGCTGCGTCTATGCGCGGCTGGGCGAACATGCGGCTTCAGTGCCGCATTTTCGTGAAGCTGTGCGGCTCGCGCCCGGCAATGCATCGTTCTGCTACAACCTTGCCGCTGCGCTCAACTTCATCGGCGATATCGCTGGGGCAGAGGCTGCGGGCGAGGCGCTGCTGGCCATCGATCCCGATTACGCCAAGGGGCACCATCTGCTGGCAAACCTGCGCAAGCAGACTGCCGAGGCCAACCATGTCGCGCGGCTTGAGGCGGCGCTGGCGCGCGCCGATGGCGCCGAGGCGCGGCTTCTGCTGGGCTATGCGCTGGCAAAGGAGCTGGAGGATCTGGGCGAGCAGCAGGCCGCCTTTGCACGGCTGGCCGCCGCCAATGCCGGGCACCGCGCGCGCCTGCCCTACACCTTCGCCAGCGACGCGGCGAATTTCGATGCGATCGAGCGGAGCTGGCCGCAGGTGGCGGCCGCAGACGTGCGCAACACACCCCAAGACGCGCCGATCTTCGTGATCGGGATGCCGCGCACGGGCACCACACTGGTCGACCGCATCCTCTCCTCCCATCCCGCCGTGTGGAGCGCGGGGGAGCTTCAGGCGATGCCGCTCGCCGTGAAAATGGCTTCGGGAACACGGAGCCGAACGGTGCTTGATCCCGAGACGGTGGCGGTGGCGGCGGGGGCCGATATGGGCGCTATCGGGCGCGACTATCTGGCGCGCGCGCGGCACCATGCCGGGGCGCGCGAGGGGCGATTTACAGACAAGTTTCCGGGCAATTTCCAGTACGCCGGGTTTATCGCAAAAGCGCTGCCCGAAGCGCGGATCGTATGCCTGCGGCGCCATCCGCTCGACACGGTGCTGGCGAACTTCCGCAACTTGTTCGCGATCTCCTCGCGCTACTACGACTACAGCTACGACCTGATGGACATTGCGCGGTACTACGTGCGGTTTGAGCGGCTCAGGGCGCTGTGGCGCGCGGCGCTGCCGGGGCGGATCCTGGAACTGGGCTACGAAGAACTGGTCGCCGATCAGGAAGGCCAGACGCGGCGGCTCCTCGCGCATTGCGGGCTGGAGTGGGACGAGGCCTGCCTCGATTTCCAGAACAACACGGCGCCGGTATCCACGCCGAGCGCGGCGCAAGTACGCCGGCCGATGTACCGGGATTCGGTTGCACGCTGGAAACAGCACCAGCATGCTCTGGCTCCGGTGATGGCGTACTTCGAGTCAGAAGGCGTCGCGATCTAGCCGGGCCTACTTGGCAGGGCAGGAAATCGTCTGGCCAACACCTTCGATGCTTGCCGAGCGCAGGATCAGCACGAGGCCCTTTTCACCGGCGATGCGCAAGGGTGTGCCGACCGCCTTGAAATTGCCGCCCGCATCATGGAAGCAGCGCAGCGGAATGCGCAAAGTGAGCGCGCCCGGGACAGGCTCGACCTTGAGTGTGGCACCGGCCATCGTGATCGCAATGGCACCGGATGCGGCATCGAGGCGGCCTTCGAGCTTGAGGGCGAATTCCTCGTCGAGCTGGCGCATGAGATTGACCGGCGGGCCGTCGATGCCGATGGCGCCGGGCTCGCTCCAGCTGAACCCCTGCGCATCTTCCTGTGCGCCGAGATCGACCGCGCGGGCGGCGATGCCGGGATCGAGGCTGAGGTGCCAGGGTGAGGGGACTTTGCCGAGCGCGAAGTAGACGCCTTCGCTGGCGGAGGCGACGAGATCGACCTTGGGGTCTTCACCCACCGGGCCGATTGCAGCCTTGCTGGCATATGTCAGGCCATAGCCCGCGGCAAAGAGCGGAGCCTTGACCGGGGAGATCGCATCCGCAGGCCAGGGGAAGGGGAGCTTGCCGGTAAACCCGCGCGGCGGTTTGCCGCCTTTGGCTGCTACGAGCACATCGGCCACGCCCTGGCCCTGCGTGCCGGGAAGCCATGCGGCGACGAAGGCATCGGAGGCGTTGAGTTCGGGGCCGGTGAACAGCGGGCGGCCCGAGAGAAATACCGAGACGACCTTGATCCCTTGCGCCTTGAGCTTTGCCAGCAACTCCTTTTCGGCCGATTGGGCGCGGAAGGCGATGTTGGGCATGTCGCCCTGGAATTCGGCGTAGGGCTGTTCGCCATAGACGACCACGGCGACATCCGGGTGATCGGTAAAGCTGCCATCTGCGGAAAGAGCGGCGCTGCCACCCGCGTCCTTGACCGCAGCGGCGATGGCGCGGCCAACGGTCTGGCCCTTGGGGAAATCGGCAGCGGTGGTGTCGGTGCCCTGCCAGGTGATCGTCCAGCCGCCGGCCTGCATCGCCATGCTGTCGGCGCCTGGGCCAGTGATCAGGACTTTCGCGCCAGGACGCAGCGGAAGGACGCCGCCGTTGTTCTTGAGCAGGACGAGCGATTTGGCCGCCGCTTCCCGCGCGAGCGCGAGGTGAGCGGCAGTGCCCACCAGCGAAGGGTTGCCGCGATCAATCGGGTTTGCGCCGAGCAGGCCGAGCTTGGCCTTCACACGCAGGATGCGCGCGACGGCATCATCGATCCGCGCCATGGGCAGCGAGCCGGCCTTAGCCTCGCGCAGCGTGGCTTCGAACAGGCCCTTCCAGCTGTTTGGCGCCATGGCCAGATCAAGCCCGGCGGCGAAAGTCTGCGGGCAATCGGTGACGGTGCAGCCGGGAATCTGGCCGTGGCCGTTCCAATCGCCGACGACGAGGCCCTGAAAGCCCATGCGGCCCTTGAGTACATCGGTGAGCAGGCTGCGATTGCCGTGGTTCTTGGTGCCGTTCCAGCTGGAGAAGCTGGCCATGACAGTGAGCGCGCCGGCATTGATCGAGGCAGGATAGCCCTGCGCGTGGTCGGCGACGAGTTCGCGTTCGGAAATCAGCGCGTCCCCCTGATCCTTCCCGCCATCGGTTCCGCCGTCAGCCAGATAGTGCTTGGCGGTGGCGGCGACGCGGTTGGCGGCGAGCGACTTGCCAGCCACGAGCGGACCCTGGAGGCCGATGGTCATGGCCTTGGCATAAGCCGCAACGAGTGCCGGATCGGCGGCATAGCCTTCGTAGCTGCGGCCCCAGCGCAGATCCTGCGGGACGGCGAGGGTAGGAGCGAACGTCCAATCGATGCCGCTGCCGGCGACTTCCGCTGCGGTCACTTGGCCTATGCGCTGGATGAGGGCGGGATCGTGCGCAGCACCGAGCCCGATGTTGTGCGGGAAGATCGTGGCGCCCGGGAGGTTGGAATGGCCGTGAACGGCATCGATGCCGAACACCATGGGAATGCCAGCGCCAGCCTTGGCAGAAGCGGCGCGGTATTCGCGCACAAGCTTTTCCCATGTGGCAGCATCGGCGCGTTCATCGCCATAAGGGCCCGAATTGCCGCCAGCGAGGATCGAGCCGAGCGGGTACTTTGCAAGGTCTTCTGGCGTGACCGCGCTGATATCCGCCTGGATCATCTGGCCGATCTTTTCTTCCAGCGTCATCCTTGCAAGCAGGCGGGCAATGCGCTGTTCGGTGGCGGTGCTGGTGATCGCGGCAGGGCTGTGTGCGGCCGGCCAGAGCGCGGGGTGAGCCGTACTGGAGTTGTCCACGGGGGCAGGCGCATTCGGGGCTGCAAGAGCGCTTCCCGACGCCAGCAACATGGCTGCCAAAAGCGCGCGCCGAACCATCATTCCCGCTCTTCCCCGATTGTAACTGTGAACGTTCCCATTTGTTTTCCTTGCATGAGAAAGCATGGAAATCAAGCGGGCTGTCAGTTTTTGGGAGCCGGATTGGTGCCGAGCGCTGCGAGCAGGATGGCCGCCACGAGTGCAAGCGCGGCGAACAGGAGGAACAGGCCCGAAAAGCCGAACCATGGCACCAGCGCAAGCGTGAACCAAGGCATGACCAATGAGGGCATGGTGTTGGTGAGATTGAACAGGCCGAGATCGCGCCCGCGCCGACTGCTGTCGGGCAGGGTGCGCAAGGTTTGCGCGGAATGGAGCGCCAGAAAGATCGAAGTGGAAAAACCGAACACGGCGTAGCTGATGATGCCGGCAGTGACGCTGTGCGCCAAAGCCATTCCGACGAGGCCGAACGGCGCGACGAGTGTGCAGGCGACGAGCGGCGCGAACGGGCGGCTGCGGCGATCAGCCCAGCGCCCGGCAAGCAGTGCGGCGGGGGCGGAGAGCACAAGGACGAGGCTGAAGACACGCGCGGTCAGGTAATCCTCGACCGCCGGATCGATCGAGTGCAGCCACAAGTAAAGAAAGGAGAACAGCGCAGCTTCAGCGACTTGCACGAGGAGACGCGCGGCCCACATGCGTAAGGCCGCGCTCCGGCGGGGCGCTTCGGCGGTGAGCGAAGGCGCCGCGACGTCTGCAGGCGCGGCGCGGGTGCCCATGAGTAGGGCGGGCAGAACGGCCGCCGCCACCGTCAGCGCGACGAGGATGAGGCGCCCGTCTGCCGAGGCGATCCCCGGAATCGTGACCAACGCTCCGGCGAGTGCGCCAAGGCCGGGAGCGAAGGCGAGGAGACCGCCGAGCAGGCCTTTCTGGCCGTTGGGCACGCAATCCGCGCCCCAGGCGGCGAGCGGGGCGAGCATCATGTTGAGCCCGAGCTGCCACAACATGACGATCAGGATGAGGGTTTCGAGGCTCTGCGCTAGCGGCACGAAGAGGAGGAGACTGCACGACAGCGCAAGGCCCAGCGCGACCCATGGGGGGCGCGTTCTGGTCACGTCGCTCAGCCAGCCGAACAGGATATGGCCCGCGCTGGCCGCAATCGCGCCGCAGAACGCAATGGCAGAGAGCCACAGCACAGCCTGCTGCGGCCCGCCCGGTGCCAGCGCGGCAACTCGCACTGGCAAAAGAATGGTGAGGAAGGGCACATAGGCAATCGCCCCCCCCGCCCATGCCAGCGCATAGAGCACGAGGAAGGATAGCGGCTGGCGGGTGACTGGTTCGCCGGAAATGCCGGACTGTTCAGGCACTCACGGTTTGCCTGGCATCGGAAACCGAGCCGCGTTCCACCAGCGTTGCGGGGATCACCGTGACAGCTTCGGGCAGGCTTTCCCCCTTCTGCGCGGCGATGATCATTTCGACGGCCTTGGAGACGGTGGCGGCGATGGGTTGATCGATTGCGGTGAGCTGGGGCTGGGTGAACTGCATCATCGGCGTATTGTCGAAGCTGATGAGCGAGAGATCATGGGGGACCGTGAGCCCGGCCTTGCGCGCGACTTCGAGAGCAGCCAGCGTCATCTGATCGCTGCTGGCGATGATCGCGGTGGGCGGGGCGGGCAGCGCCAGCAGCGCCAGCGCGGCACGTTCGCCCGAGGCATACGTGAAATCGCCCGCGTGGAGGAGATCATCGGTGGGCAGGCCCGCTTCGGCCATTGCGACCTTCCAGCCATCGATGCGCCAGCCCGAAAGGTTGTAGTCAGCCGAACCGGCGATCATGCCGATGCGGCGGTGGCCGCGTGCGATGAGATGGCGCGTGGCGTTAACCGCGGCGCCTTCATCGTCCATCAAGATCGGCATGCCTTCATCCTGCGCCTTGGAGCCGATCCGCGCGAAGGGGATCTGCTGCTGCGCGAGGCAACGCACGATCTGCGGATTATCTGAGTGGGGCGGGGTGAGGATAATGCCATCAGGCTGGAGCGCAGCGATGGCGCCGAGCAGTTCGCGCTCCACGTGATCGGAGTGGGTATCCACTAGCTCGACGATCATGCGGTAGCCGTGTTCGGCGCATTTGAGCATGCCGCCGAGTAGCATCTGATCGACCCAGTCTGTGCCCTGGCGCGCGCGCCAATCGGCGATGGTCCGGTCTCGGTCGTTGAGAGCGAGGATGAGGTAGGAGCGCGAGCCGCTCATCCGCTGGGCCGCGATCGATGGCACGTAGCCAAGGCGCGTGATCGCCTCCTGCACGCGTTCCTTGAGTTCGGGGCGGACGTTTGGCTCGTTGTTGATGACGCGGCTGACTGTCTGGAGCGAAACGCCCACGTCTGCCGCAACGTGCCTGATCGTGACCGCCTGACGACGCCTCGCCATCCTTTACTGGCCCCCTGCTTGCACTGCCGGCGCGATGCCCGCGGTCTCTAGCGGCTTCTGCCAGACGCGGACCCAATCGATCAAGAAGCGCTTGGGAAAATTGGTGTTGGCGATGCCTTTGACCCCGCGCGACTCAGCGAGGCCGCCACCGAAAGCGAGGTTGAGGATGAGGTGGAAGGGCTGATCGAACGGGGCGCCGGCGGCGGCGGAGCCCGACGTCCACCATTCGTTGCGCTGGCGGACGGCATAAGTCTCGCCATCGACCTGCCACACGATCTGGTCTGGCTGCCATTCAATGGCATAAGTGTGATAGCCGCTGAGGCTGGCGGGATGATTGAACTCGGTGCCCTTGTGCGTGTTGCCGGGCCAGGGCTTGCCGAAATGGAGTGTGCCCAGGATCGTGTCTTCCTTGCCCTGCGGACAGGCTTTGCAGGGAACGCCGAGGTTCACCGCTTCGAGAATGTCGATCTCCCCCGAGGCGGCCCATGGGCCGTACTTGTCCCCTTCTGGCAGCATCCAGATCGCCGGCCATGTGCCCTGACCTTGCGGCAGTTCGGCGCGCACCTCGATGCGGCCATAGCGCCACGAGGCCTTGCCGCGTGTGGTGAGATGGGCGGAGGAATAGTCACGCGTGACGAGGGCGCCGGGCAGGGTGGGATCAGCACGCTGGCTGGCCGGCAGCGCGGGCCCGGTGATGCGTTCGCGGCGCGCGGAAATGACCAACGTGCCCTTTGTTATGTGGGCGTTGCTTGGCTTGTCAGTGTAGCATTGGCGCTCGTTGTTGCCGCCGCCCCAGCAATCGATGTCGAAGCTCCACTTGGTCTGGTCGATCGCAGGTCCGGTGAATTCGTCGGACCACACCAGTTGCCAGCCGCTGCCGTTCGGCTCTGCCATTGTGGGCAGCGGTGCCGCGAGCGCCGCCAGCGCAAGGAGGCGCTTCATCACGCCGCGCGCGCTTCCTGCGCGCCGCAGTACTGCGCAACATAGGCGTGGTGATCGGGCAGGCCCGCGACGGTCTTTTCCACGCTTTCGCGCAAGCCCGAAAGCAAGTGCGCGAGTTCAGCGTCGGAAAGCTTGGTCGCGACCGGGTGATAGGCGCGCGGGATAATGCCCTGGCCCATCATGACCTGCACCCAGCTGTTTTCGACGAACAGTTCCTCGTTCTTGCGGAAAACGCGGCCGGTTTCGCGGAACAGTTCGATCTTGTGGGTGAGGCTTTCGGGGATATCCATCGCCGCGCACTGGCGCCAGAACGGGCTGTCGCGCCGGTCGGTGGCCTTGTAGTGCAGGATCAGGAAATCGCGGATCTGCTCCATGTCGGTATGCTGCTGGTCATTGAATTCAGCGATATCGCGCGAGCTGATCTCGCCCATCGGCAACATGCGGATCACGCGCAGGATGGCGCGCTGGATGAGGTGGATGCTGGTCGATTCCAGCGGCTCCATGAACCCGCCCGAAAGACCGATCGCGATGCAATTGCGGTGCCACTGCTTGCGCCGCGCGCCGGTGGTGAAGCGGATCACGTTGGGCTGGGTCAGCCGCTCGCCCTCCACGGTCGAGAACAGGCGCTCAAGCGCGGCATCCTGCGACAGGTAGCGGCTGCAATAGACAATGCCGTTGCCCTGCCGGTGCTGTAGCGGAATGCGCCACTGCCAGCCGGCATCGTGGGCAATGGCGCGGGTATAGGGGACAGGCGGGCGGACGCTGGCGGTCTGCACCGCGATGGCGGAATCGCAGGGCAGCCAGTGGGTCCAATCATCGTAGCCTACATGGAGTGCGCCGCCCATCAGCAGCGCGCGAAAGCCTGTGCAATCGAGGAACAGATCGCCTTCGATCCGCTCCCCGGATTCGAGGCGGAGCGCGTCGATATCGCCGCTTTGCGTGTGCAGTTCGACTTCGGCGATCTTCCCTTCGATCCGCCGCGCGCCGTCTGCCTCGGCCAGTTTGCGCAGGAACATGGCGTAAAGCCCGGAATCGAGCTGGTAGGCGTAGTTGATCCGGTTATCCGGCAAGTGCGCGAACTTGGATTTCATCGCGGCCTGAAGCTCGATGCAATAGTCATCGTAGCTGGCGGTGTGGCCTTTGGTCTGCCCGTGCATCCAGAAATGCTGGAAGCCCGCGCTCCAATGATCGCGGCCCGTGATGCCGAACGAATGGAAGTAGTTTTCCCCCTGAACGCGCCAGTTCTCGAAGTTGATGCCGAGCTTGAAGGTGGCCTGCGTGGCGCGCATGAAATCAGCCTCGCCTATGCCGAGCAGGCGGTTGTAGGTGACGAGCGGGGGAATGGTGCTTTCACCAACGCCAATCGTGCCGATGGCCTCGGATTCAAGGAGGACAAGGTCGATCGCATCACCCATCGTGCGGGCGAGCGCGGCAGCGGCCATCCAGCCAGCCGTGCCGCCACCGGCCACGACAACGCGGCGCTTTGCATAAGCTTGGGTCATTTGCTGAGAGTCCTTAGAAGAAACGAGCGGAGGCGGCCGGCGGCGGCAGGATCGAGCGGATCCAGAATGCCGCGCCCGCCTTCGGGGATATGGGCGGTGACTTCGGGGCCGCTTTCAAACACGTAGTGATCGAACAGTGCGCGCCAGATCGCCTTGTCCTCAGGCGGCAGATCGCGGATCGAGAGGATCGCGTGGTTGAGCGCATCCTGTGGCTGGCCGAGCCAGCGCGGGCTCTCGCGCCACCAGTAGTTCATGAGGATATTGAAGGGTTCGAGCCCTTCGACGTGATGCCACCACATCGAGGGGATGAAAAGCGCATCGCCCGGCTCCAGCACGGCAACCTGCGCGGCGCCGATCGCTTCGGCAAAGCGGGGGTGGGCGGCGAAATCGGGGGCGTGAAAATCGACCATCGAGACGGCGCGGCCGGCAGGCGTGTTGTCGATCGGGCCAAGATAGAGATTGGAGAACTGCTCAGGCGGGAACAGCGTGAAGCGGCGGCGGCCAGCGGCGCAGCAGGCGAGATTGTCAGGGAAATCGTTGTGTGCGGCGATGCGCGTGGGCGTGCCGATCCACAGGCTGACGATGGGATCGCGGTTGCCAAGATCGATCCCGTTTTCGGCGGAAACCGTTGTGAAATGCGAAGGAACGTCGACCGAGCCCATGTAGATTGCCGGGGCTTCGGCGCGGCCTTCGTTCGCGTCCATGCCGCCAAACACATCCGCGAGTTTGCCGCGCGCCTCGCGGAAATTCATCTCCATGTCGGCGCCGTAGAACAAGCGGCCGTCCTTGCCGGGCTCACCAAGCGAGACGGAAAACGGAACGGGGCGGGCGCGTTCGAGGAGATAGGCGCGTGCGGCGCGGGCCGAGACGAGACCGGCCTGAACCAGCGGCCAGTCTTTCACGAGGCCGCGCACCACGAACGGCGCGCGCGCGCCGCGCAGCATCGCATCGAGCGCGTCGGCATCGGGGGCTGCGCGCTCTTCCACCGCGGTCATCGCCGCGAAGATCGAGGGATCGGCTTCAGCCAAGGAGGACCTTGCGGTTCTTGCGCGCGACAAGGTTGCCGAACTGGGCGAGGCTGGCGAGGACCATGTAGATCCGCGCGAGGTGCCCTTCGGTCATCAGCGCCTGCAGCGCTTCAACGTCGAGGCTGGCAAGGCGGTCTTCGTGAATGGTCTGGAAGCCGACCAGCGACTGCACCGCGCCGTTATCGAGCGTGACTTCGAGACTGAAGGGTTCGACCAGACCATAGGCTTCCAGTGCTGTGAAAAAGGCTGCGCTTTCGCCCCAGGCGTAATCGAGATCGCCAAGCATGGCGGCGATGGTTTCGAGGTAGGGCGAGGGCGCGCCCGCATCATCAAACACGCGCATCCCTTCGCCGCTACTGGAAATGCGCGGGTTTTTCATATCGACATGGACTTGCGGCGCGGCGCCTTCTTCAGCCGGGCGGCCGATGAGGAAGGGCTGCACGGCATGGGCCATCGGGCGGTAGCGGGCTTCCCAGGTAGACCCGTTCAGAAACAGGTTTTCGCCCGCCTCGAACCCGAACAGCGCCAGCGCGGCGAGCTTGCCGGTTTCGGCATCGCGGCGAAACACGATGGGGTAGTGCGCCTGCACTTCGCGAAACTCTGCCGGCATCGCGAGGCAGGCCATGACATTGTCGCCAAACTCGGCGCCGGCCTCGGTGTGGATGCGAAGTGGGCCGTGATCGGCGGGGTTGAGGATTTGGTGCTGGCTCATGCGGGGATCCTGGGAGGCGCGGCTTGCGCGGAAAGACGGTCTAGATAGTCGCGTGCCGATGGCAGCGCTGCGGTGAGAGCGCGCGCCTTCGCCGCAACTTCGGCGAGCCGTGCGGGAGAGGGCTGCACACCGGGAGCGAGCGGTACGGGCACGCCCATGCCGTGGAGCACATATTGCTGGCTCGCGGCGGGAAACATCTCGTCGATGCGGGGTAAGTCCCACACCGAGGGGGATTGTTCGCGCCACAGCGCAAGGCATTCAGCGAGGCGCGGGGGAATGGTTTCGGGTGCGCGTTGGGCCTGCCAATAGGGCTCGGTGCGCGCGCTTGGCACATAGTGGAGCTTGAGGAATTCGACGATGCGGTCCCAGCGATAGCGGAACATCTCGTTGAAGCGCGCGGCGTGAATGTCCATGCTGGCGCGGGTTTGCGGGAAATTGTCCGCAAGGGCCTTGAGCGACAGCTCGATCAGCACGATGGCCGAGGCTTCGAGCGGCTCGATGAAGCCTGCCGAAAGGCCGACGGCAAGGCAGTTGCCGATCCAGAATCGGTCACGGTGACCGGTGGCGAAGGCCAGCTTGCGCGGAGTGAGGCTGGCGGGATCCGCGCCGGGAACCTTGTTTGCCACATAGCCCAGAAGGATTTCAGCGGCGCGTTCATCGGAGAGGAAGCGAGAGGCATAAACGCAGCCGATTCCGCGCCGGGTGGGCAGGCCGATATCCCACAGCCAGCCCGCTTCGTGCGCGGTACCGATGGTCTGCGCGGCGATGGGGCTGCCGGGCTGGACGGGGACCTGCACCGCAAGCGCGCGGTTATTGAAGGAGACGTCGGAGCGATCAACCCAGCCCGCGCCGCAATGGTCCTTGATGAGGATTGCGGCCTGGCCCGAGCAATCGAGGAAGATATCGCCCTCGAGCGGCTCCTTGCCCTGCAGCACAAGCGCGGCGATATCGCCGTTTGCCGCATGGGTTACGCCGCTGACGGCCGCAGCAACATGCGTGACGCCAAGGCGCGTGGTGGCATGGCGCATCAGCAGCGTGGCAAACTTGCCGGCATCGAGGTGGTAGCCGTAATTCAGCGCGCCGGCGTAGTCCGGCATTGCCCGCTGGCGCGGGGCAAGGTGTGCGGAGCAGACCAAATGCTGCGGCGTGATAGCTGCAGCAAAGGGCCCCTGCTGGCTGCCCGCCTGCCAGGCTGCGGCAAGCGCCATCATATCGGCGGGCGCAGGAGCGGAGAAGGGATGGAGGTAGCTGTCTTGCGGCGAGCCATCGCGCCAACCATCGAAACGCGAGCCCTGCTTGAAGGCGGCGTCACATTGCTCAAGGAATTCAGCCTCGGCAATGCCGATCGTGCTGAGCGTTTCGCGCATGGTCGGCCAAGTACCCTCGCCGACGCCGATAGTCGGGATATCGGGCGCCTCGACCAGTGTGACGCGCTTTTGCGGCAGGCGCGCGGCGAGGAGGCAAGCGGATAGCCAGCCTGCGGTGCCGCCACCGACAATGACGATGTGCTGGACCGCGTTGCTCATGCGAAGACGACCATAGCGCAGTTTTGCCTGTCTTGCCAAAGAGGAGAGCCGCACCGCTTGTGGCAGTGCGGCTCTCCCGATTGCAGACCTTCTGTCAGGCGTTAACCGATCAGAAGGTGAAGCGGGCCCCCGCCGCCCAGCGGGCATAGCCCGGTGCGGAGAAGAAGACGGTCTGATCGTTGCGCATGTGGCCGCGACGATCGGCGTTGGTGATGTTGATCCCTTCACCGAAGATCGTGATGCCCTTCTTGATCTCGTAGCTCGCGCTCATGTCGAACTGACCATAGGAATTCACGTAGTACGGATCGACACCGTAGCCAGCTAGGAACCCTTGGCGCCAGTTGTAGGCGACGCGGGCCTGGAGGCCATGCTTGTCATAGAACAGCACCGCGTTGGCGCTGTTGCTGGCACCCGGTACCGCAAACTGGGTGACCGTGTGGCTCAGGGTGTTGTCGTAGTTATGATCGCTCTTGACCACTGTGTAGTTCAGGATCGTGCCGAAGCCGGTTTCCCAGAAGCTGTGCTGGATCGCGAATTCCCAGCCATGGATCGTATCCTTCTGGTCGGAATTGTTCGGCAGGGTCGTGACGAAGTTGACCACCGGATCGTCTGGCTGACCAACGATGCCCGAAACCCGTCCGTTGCTGTCATATACGGCAGAGGTCGGATGCTGCAGCGCAATGTAGTCAATCAGTTCCTGCGCCGTCGCATCCGGGCCGAGGGCAGTCCGGGCTTCCTGCGCAAACGCACCGCCTGCAGCGTTGGTCAGCCCGAATGCGGGCTGGTTCAACTGCGTCTGAGCGATGAAGTTCTTCACGACCTTGTGGAAGAAGCCTACCGAGATGTAGCTCGTCGGCGCATAGTACCACTCGGCTGAAAGATCGACGTTGTAGGACTTGTAGGGCAGCAGGCCCGGGTTGCCGCTGGAAGCGGTGCTGCCTCCGATGCGGATCGGCGAGGCGAGCGAAGTGCCGCCCTGCATGCTGGTATAGTCAGGACGCGTGATCGTCTGGCTGTACGAGGCGCGCAGCTTGACGTTCTTGATCGGCGACATATCGAAATCGATCGCGGGCAGCCAGTTGTGATACTTGCCGCTCAGGGAAGCGAACGACGAGATCGTGGGCGTACCGTAGTCGATGCCCGTCTCGTTGCCGCCCGACCACACAGTGCGCTGCGGGATCGGAACAAGCGAGGAGGCGTCGATCTTGGTCGTCTCATAGCGCAAACCCATGCGCAGGTGCGCCGGATTTTCGCCCAGATCGAACGTGTGCGTCGTCTGGATATACGGCGCCCAGGTCTTCTCTCGGATCGAACGATCGGTTGTGAAGCTGGCAAGGCAGGTGCCGGCCGCGGTGGCCGAACCGCAGATGCCGAGCTGGCCATCGAGCAGCTTGATCAGGGCGGTGGTGTCGACCTTGAAGTAGTTCGGGATGATACCGGCAGCGTTCGACCCTTCCGCACCACGCAGATCGTGGGGCAGGTCGGTCATCGTGTAGAGGCTGTCGGGCGTATCGGCTGCCGAGAGAGTGCCGCCCCAGGTGTCGTTCTGGATTACGCCGAAGGCCGAGCGCACCTTGTTTTCGGTGTGTGTCACGCCGAAATCGAGGCTGTCGATGAACTTGGAATCGAAGTCGTAGCCGCCCTTGAACGCGATCTCGTTGATCTCGTCGCGGAAATAGGCGTTGCGGAAAGCGTTACCGGCCGGGCGGATGTTTTCCGCGGTGATTTCGGAGCCGGGCGCCATCGTCACCGAGATGACCGGAATCTGGTGGGTGTAATCCACCTTCTGCGAGGTCACGCCGAAGATCGCGCTGCCGACAGCAATGTTGCTGCCATAGGGTGACGTCGGCTTGCTGGTGGCAGTCGAGTGGTGGCCGTCGAGCTCAAGGCGCAGGCCGCCGGGGCCGTCCCACTTGAGGTTGCCGCCAATCGAACGGTTGATCGAACGGTTCGCTGCGACCGCGCCGGTGATGGCAAGGTCCTTGCCCGGGCCAAAGTTCTCAGCATAGAAGTTCGGGCCGGCGGCGGGGCCATCGGTCCAGCTGCTGCTGGTCTGATCATGGTTGAACCAAACGCCGATGCTGTTCGTGCGCGCGTTCACCGTGTTCTGCGAGAAGGTGTAGTCCACCGTCGCGACCAGCGTGTCGGTGGGCTTCACCTGCACAACGGCCTGGCCGTTGATGCGCTTGCGCTGGAAGCTGGTGAAATCGTAGCCAGCGTTCTGCGTCACCTGATAGACTGTGTTCGGGCCGGGACGGTTTTCGGTCCGCGAATAGTTGCCGCGCCAGTCGTTGGCGTCGACCGGGAGCGAGCCCCAGTTGTTTTCATAGCCGAGGTAGCCTTCGCGCCAACCGGCGTTGAACTGCGCTTGGCTGCCCTTGCGATCCTGATAGGAACCGCTGAGCAGGATGCCGATGCGATTATCCGCGAACGTGTCGCTGATGATGCGCTGGCACCGTCGCCAAGAGTCGATGTCGGCATCTGGCGGCCGTTGAGCAGCACCAGGTTGAAATCGGGGCCGAATCCGCGGACGGTCACGGTCGAGCCTTCACCGCTGTTGCGGTCGATTGACACGCCGGTGATGCGCTGGAGCGATTCTGCAAGGTTTGTATCGGGGAACTTGCCGATATCGAGCGCGCTGATCGCATCGACGACGCCTGTTGCGTCACGCTTGATACCCAGCGAGCTCTGCAATGAGGCGCGGATGCCGGTCACCACGATCGTAGCGGGCTCGTCGTTGCTCGCGGCCTGCGGAGCGGCTTCCTGAGCGACTGCCTGCTGCGCGGTGAGAGCGAATGCAACTGCCGACGCGCCCAGCATGAGTTGGGCATAGGCAGGCTTGCGCGATGCTTTCATTGCGATTCTTCCCCCTGAATTCCGGCACTTTGTCCGGTTGAGTGCCGATTGTGAACGTTCACCTATATGGGAACGTTCACTTCGTCAAGCAGCCGAGCAGTGTTTTGCGCAGGACTGCAGGCACTCTGAACCATCAGTGCGGGCGGAGCTGCTGACCGGCAAGGAACCGTTCAAGCGCAGGCAGGGCGCGGGCCGGGCTTTCCTCGAACGGCACGTGGCCCATGCCGGGGAGGCGCACGAGCACGGCATGGGGCATGAGGCGCAGATAATCCTGCGCATTGCGGACCGGGATCATCTGGTCCTGCTCGCCCCACAGAATGAGCGTGGGAGCGGTGATGCTGCGCAGGCGCGCGGCGGGATCGGTGAGCATGGTCTGGCGCGTGCGATCAAGGATCGCCTGGCGCACACCGGGGGCAAGCAGCATGTCGCGATAGCGTTCGAGCACGGCATCGGGGAGCGCATCCGGGTGCGCCCATGCGGGGGCAAGGTTGGCGCGGATGAGCGAGCGCGGACCGACCCACGGCATCGCCTCCAGCATGAGCGGGACTTCGGGCGCCTTGCCATAGTCAAAGCCCGGGCTGGCGAAACCATCGGGAGAGATGAGCACGAGGTGCGAGACGCGGGCCGGATAGCGCGCGGCAAATTCCCACGCGAACCGCCCGCCTAGCGAATTGCCAATGAGCGCGGCCTTGGGAAGGGCGAGCTGGTCCATCAGCGCGGCAAGGACCGCCCGCGTCCGGTCATCGGAATAGTCGCCCGTGGGATCGCGACCGGTGAGGCCGAAGCCGGGCAGATCGATGCGAATGACCCGGTACCGGGCGGAGAGGACTTTCGCCCATGCCTCCCAGGTATCGAGGCTGGAGCCGAAGCCGTGCAGCAGGATCAGCGCAGGCGCATCGCGTGGGCCTGTGTCCCGCAGGCGCAGTCGCAGACCCGCGACCTGGCGGTATTCGCCGGGGTAGGCAGCTTCCAATGCAGCGCGAGGCTTGTCCGGCGCATAGAGCCATAGCGCCATCGCGGCGAGGGCGAGAAGCAGCAGGGCACCGGTCCAGCGCAGGATGGTCTTGAAGCGCTTCATCAGAACACCGCGTGATCGCCGCGCGCATCGGGCGCGGCTTCGCCGGAAAGGATGCGGCGGTAGTGATCGAACAGGGTGTCAGTGCCGGTCTCGGGGGTCTGCGCCGCGTCATACCGGTCGGTCTTCGGATCGAGGACGAGCATGGATTGGGTCGCGTAGTAGTGCCCGATGCGGGCAAGTTCGGCTTTGGTGGCAAGCGGCGGGATCAGGCGCGCGGCCAAGCCGAGAACGCTGGCGATGCCGCCGAGGAAGCCGGGCGGGACCGAGCGGAATTTCTGCGGCATACCGGTCAGCGCAAATAGCGCCTCGCCTTGTTCGCGCGGGTTGATCGCGGGGCCGGGGCCGCCGATTGGCAGCACCTTGTTCCAGCGTTCCGGCTCGGTGAGGCATCCGGCGATATAGGCCGCGAGATCGCGGTTGCTGATTGGCTTGCAAGCGGTGAGCGCGCCGTCGCCGAACAGAAGGAAGGCCTTGCCTTGGCGCACACGCTCGATCTGGCCGGAGAGCGATTTGAAGAACGCGGTGGGGCGAACGATGGAATAGCGCAGGCCGGAGGCGATGAGTTCTGCCTCGAACGCGAGTTTGGCCTGCTGGAAGGCAAGATGGGGTTTCTGCACGCAGATTGCCGAGAGCAGCACGAAATGCTGCGCACCCGCCTTGCGCGCTTCTGCCAGCACGTGGTTGTGAGCCTTGTGATCGACGGCCCATGCATCGCGCGCCACACCGGTTCGCGAGGCCATGCACGAGACGACCGCATCGAACGCTTCGCCCGCAAAGCCATCGCGCACCAGGCTGACAGGATCGGCGGGATCAGCGCGGCGCATGGTGATACCGGGGAGCGGCCCTGCCGGATCGCGGCGGACGAAGGCCACAACGTCGTGCCCGGCATCGACCAGCGCCTGGGCGGTGGCACGGCCGATGGTGCCGGTTGCGCCGAGCAGGGCCACGCGGCTCACAGCCCAGCCGTTCCCTTGGCAGCCATCACTTGACGGCCATCGGCAGCATGGGCGGCAAGGACAAGCGCGCCGTCCTCTTGTTTCAGCGCGAGGTGCAGGGGTTCGCCTGCCACCGCTGGGGAGACGGCGCGGAAGCTGAATTGCGCCAGCGCGTATTCCGATCCCAGCGTACGGCGGGCGAGATCGAGGAGGAGCGTGGCGATCAGCGGACCGTGGACGACGAGGCCGCGATAGCCTTCCACCCCGGTCGCGTAGGGCTGATCGTAGTGGATCCGGTGGCTGTTGAAAGTGAGCGCAGAGTAGCGCTGCAGCAGCGGCGTGCCGGGGACAAGCCTGTACACTGCATCCCACCCTGCGTCATCGAAGCGCCCTTCACCAAGCGGCGGCGGGCCTGGCGGACTGCCGGGCGGCGGAGCATCGCGGTAGACCAGTGTCTGGGTCTCGCGCACGGCAAGGGCTGCATCCGCAAAGGTTTCGTGCGCCAGTTCGGCGAAGACCAGCGGGCCGGTGGCGCCTTGCTTTTCGGTGATGGAGAGAACGCGGGTGCGGCGTTCGATTTCGGCGCCTGCGCGGATGGGCGCAAGGAATTCCACGGCACCAGCGGCCCACATGCGGCGTTCAAGGGTGAGTGGGGGAAGGAGGCTTCGGGGGCTTTCGTCGCGCCTCGGGTGTCCATCGGGGCCCAGCGCGGCGGTGGCCGCATCAGGAGTGCAGAGGCACCAGTGGAGGCCTTGGGGCGCGGTCTGGTCGGCAGGTGTGGCGCGGTCCAATGTGGCGCACCAGCGGGCGAGCAGGCTTTGCGTCAGAACGTCGCGGCGCACTTCCTCGCGGCCGATCCATGCGGTGTAATCGTCCATCAGCCCCCCCTACTCAGCCACGCCCTGCCATCAGGCCGCGCGCGATGACCTGCGCCTGTATTTCCGCCGCGCCTTCGAAGATCGAGAGGATGCGCGCGTCGCACAACACGCGGCTGATCTCGTATTCGAGCGCATAGCCATTGCCGCCGTGGATCTGGAGTGACGCATCTGCGGCAGTCCAGGCGGCGCGGGCGGCGTGGAGTTTGGCCATGCCGGCTTCGATATCGCAGCGGCGGCCGGCGTCCTTGGCGCGTGCGGCGGCATAGCTGAGTTCGCGGGCAGTCACGTATTCGGCGAGCATGACGGCGAGCTTGTCAGCCACGCGGGGGAAGTGAACCAGCGCCTGCCCGAATTGCTTGCGCTGGAGGGCATAGCCGAGACCCAGTTCGAGCGCGCGGCGGGCGGTGCCAACGGCGCGCGCGGCGGTCTGGATGCGGGCGCCTTCGAACGTCTGCATCAGCTGCTTGAAGCCTGCGCCTTCCTTGCCGCCGAGGAGGGCCGCCTCAGGCGCGCGCATCCCATCGAACTGCAGCGTATATTCGCGCATGCCCCGATAGCCGAGCACTTCGATCTCGCTGCCACTCATGCCGTCTACAGGGAAGGGGGTCTCCTCGGTGCCGCGCGGTTTGGGGACGAGGAGCATGGATAGCCCCGCGTATCCCGGCGTGTCAGGCTGGGTGCGGACAAGCAGCGTCATCACATCCGAGCGGGCAGCATGGGTGATCCAGGTCTTGGCGCCGTGGATCACCCAATCACCGCTGGCATCCTGCGCGGCGCGGGTGGTGAGCGCGCCGAGGTCTGAGCCGACATCGGGCTCGGTGAAGACGGCAGTAGGGAGCGTTTCGCCGGCCGCGATGCGCGGGAGCCAGTGGGCCTTTTGCGCCTCGGTACCGCCGAGCATGATGAGCTCGCCCGCGATCTCGGACCGCGTGCCCAAGGAGCCCGCGCCGATCCATCCGCGCGAGAGTTCTTCGCTGACAAGGCACATGACGAGTTTGCCAAGGCCTAGGCCGCCGTATTCCTGCGGGATGCACACGCCGAAGGTACCGAGATCGGCCATTGCCTGCACCGTTTCGTCCGGGATCAGCGCGTTGGCGAGGTGCCACTTGTGCGCGTGTGGAATGATTTCGGCATCGGTGAAGCGGCGGAACTGGGCGCGAATCTCATCAAACTCGGCATCGTGCAGCGTTTCGCTGGGCCATTGCCCATCCGCCAGCGCGGCTGCGAGCGCGGCGCGGGTTTCGGCGAGGTCTGCATCGAGCAGCGGCGCTGAGGCATCGGCAAGGGCGCGGGCCTCTGCGGTAAGGCCAAGGTCTGCAGGACGCAGCATTTCAGCTGGGCCCATGAGGAGCGCGCCGGTGAGCTGGCCCAGCGTTTCGGCGAAGGCGAGCTCTGCCACAAGGTCATCAAGCGGATTGGCGCCGCCGCCGGCTTCGGCCCATGCGGCGACGGCCTCCAGCGCTGCGACACTGGTGGCGATCCAGGCGAAACCATGCGCGGCGCGTTGCTCGGCATCGACCGGACGGTTCGCGAGGCGGCGGGCAAGCGCGGTGCGGGCGTGTTCGCGGTAGGCTATGGCCGCAAGAAGCGGCGCTTTGAGGTCCATCGTCAGGCCGCGCGTTCAAACACAGCGGCGATGCCCTGACCGCCGCCGATGCACATGGTTTCAAGGCCGAAGCGGCCATTCCGGCGCACCAGTTCACGGGTGAGGTTGGCGAGGATGCGCCCGCCGGTCGCGCCGATGGGATGGCCCAGCGAAATGCCCGAACCGTTGACGTTGAGCACATCGTGGCGGCTGTCGTTCTCGCTCCAGCCCCAGCCCTTGAGCACGGCGAGAACTTGCGGGGCGAAGGCTTCGTTGAGCTCGACAAGGTCGATGTCATTCCAGCCGAGGCCGGTGCGCGAAAAGAGGCGCTCGACCGCAGGGACGGGGCCGATGCCCATGCGCGCGGGATCGCAGCCAGCAGCCGCCCACGAATGGAACCACGCGATGGGTTCGAGGCCGAGCTCCTCCAGCTTGTGTTCGGCAACGACGAGGCAGGCGGCGGCGGCGTCGTTCTGCTGGCTGGCGTTGCCCGCTGTCACGACAGCGCCGGGGATGGTCTTGGCTTCGAGGGCCTTCAATGCGCCGAGGCTCTCCATCGTGGCGTCGGCGCGGTAGCCCTCATCATGCGCGAATATCTTCGGATCGCCCTTGCGCTGAGGGATCGCGACGGGGACGAGCTCATCGTCGAACAGGCCGTTCGCCCATGCGGCGGCAGCGCGCTGGTGGCTGCGCACGGCGTAGGCGTCGCAGGCCTCGCGGCTAATGCCATAATCGCGGGCGAGGTTTTCTGCCGTTTCGATCATGCCGGAGATGACGCCGAAGCGCTCGATCGGCTGCGACATGAGGCGGCCGCGCGTGAGCCGGTCATGCAGCATGAGGCCGCCTGCGCGCGTGCCGCGGCGGCCTTCGGTGGTGTAGTATTCGACGTTCGACATGGATTCGACGCCGCCCGCGACGACGACATCGGACTGGCCGGTCTGCACCATCATCGCGGCGTTGATCACCGCCTGCAG
>CANGJB010000031.1 GCA_947453945.1 Sphingomonadaceae bacterium | reverse complement strand
GGGCACCGCCGCGCGGAAGGCCCTGCCGCGCGGCCAGCGGGCGGCCTCTGAGCGGCGAAAGATGGCGCGCACCGCCGCCGCTACCGGAACCGCGCCGGGACTTGCCGCTGGCCAGTGCTTCAAGCAAGCCGGGCGGGATTGCGGCGGCGGCGGCTTCGATCAACTGATCGGGATCGGGCGCACCATTGTCTTCGCGTTCCTCGTCGCCGGGCGCATCGGGCTCGCTCTCCGCAGGCGGCGGGGGAGGGGGCGGGGCTTGCTCCTTGTCATCCTGCGGTGGCGGGGGCAGGCGCGTGGCGCGCGGGGCAAGGACGAGGCGGGCGGCGGCGGCGAGATCGCTTTCGCGCACGGCCCTGCGGCCATCGAGGTGCGCGCTGGCCCCGGCAGCGAGCGCCGCGAAGCGCAAGGCCCGCCCGGAATCGACCCCGAGCGCGAGTGATACAGCGGCCAGCGCCTCGAGCCCTTCCGCGCTGCAGGCAGGAATTTCGGCAGGGGAGGTGAGCGGTCCGGGCAGCGTTGCCGCGTCAAACCCTGCGGGTGAAACGCTGCCGAGATCACAGGCAAAGGCCACCCGCTCGGTCAGGCTTAGCGGCGGCACTTCATCGTGCTCCGCCCCATCATCGAGCAGCACGAGGCCGAAGCGTTCCGCCGGCTGCGCGTGATCCAGCGCCTGCGCCACGCTGCCGGCCAGCGCCGGGGTGATGCGTTCTGCCAGCGGGGCAATCACCACCCCGCCGCGCGCTTCATCGAGAAAGCCGGTCCGCGCAACACTCCGCCCGGCGGCGAGGCTGGCCGCAAGATCGATCCCGCCGTGCAGGCGCTCGCCGTCGATATGCGCGGGCATGCGCCTGAGGTGCATGGCGCGGGCCAGCCGCTCGACCATGGCATCGCGCGCCGGGCCGGGCCCGCGCAGCCACAGCCCGCCAAACCCCGCTGGCCAGAGCGCAAAGGCGCGCAGCGCCAGCGCCGCATCCTCTGCGGCGGGCCCGGGGTCCGGCATTGGCGGAAGTGTCATCCGAAGACCTCGACCACCGCGCGTTCGATGCGGGTAGTCGAACCTGTCTCGTCGAGCACGTCGCGGCGCAGGCGGTGGCGCAGCGCCATTGGGGCGACGCCGATCACGTGCTTGCGCTGGACAATGCTGGCGCCTTCCAGCGCAGCGAGCGCGCGGGCGGCGCGCATCAGGGTGAGCTCACCGCGCAGGCCATCGGCGCGGCAGGCCATGCACAGGCGCGAGGCATCATAGAGCACTTCGTCCGGCGTTTCGACCGAAGGCAGCCGCGTGCGCCCGCGCGCAATGCGGCGCACGATCTTGGCGTCTGCGGGCGCCCATTCTTCGCAGAATGCCGCCGCGTCACGTTCGTGTGAGGCGCAGCGGCGCATGATTTCCACGCGCGCATCAAGCGTCTGCGGTGTGCGCACTTCGACCGACAGGCCGAACCGGTCCAGCAGCTGCGGGCGCAGTTCGCCTTCTTCCGGATTGCCGCTGCCGATCAGCACGAACTTTGCCTTGTGCCGCACGGAAAGCCCTTCGCGTTCGACGAGATTCTCGCCCGAGGCGGCAACATCGAGCAGCAGATCGACGAGGTGATCCTCCAGCAGGTTGATCTCGTCGATATAGAGAAAGCCCCGGTGCGCCTTGGCCAGCAGGCCCGGTTCAAAGCGCTTTTCGCCCGAGCGCAGCGCGCGTTCGAGATCGAGCGCGCCGATCACGCGGTCCTCGGTCGCGCCCAGCGGCAGATCGACGAACGGCACGGGTCGCTTGGCCGTGCGCTTCGATGTGCAGGGATCCGGGCACGTGCCGGCATCGGTCGGCGCGCAGCCGAATCGGCAGCCTTCCACGGCAGTGATGGGCGGCAGGATCGCGGCAAGCGCGCGCGCTGCGGTGGATTTGCCGGTCCCGCGATCACCGAAGACCATCACGCCTCCGATGGCGGGATCGACAGCGGCGAGCAGCAGGGCCTGCTTCATTTCGTCTTGCGCGACGATGGCGGAGAAGGGGAAGCGGTTCATAGTGTCAACCAATCTGGACTATGCGGGTTGTAACGGCAAGTGTGCTGTGAAAGACTATGGGCGAGGCGTGGAGCAGCGCCGGACGGGGAGTGCCTTAGGCCATGTTGAACGAGCACCGGCTGCGGCGCGAGATTGTCGGCGAAATGCATCTGCGGCGCTGGCCGCCCATCACGCCGCCCATGACCATCATCCAGATCCTGCGTCTCGCCCCCGCTGGTGGCGCTGTGGAGGGCTTGCCTCCGTTCCGAGGCAGCCCTGCATATGCCGCCGAACCGGGCCAGCGCCACATGCAGGGCATTCTGGCCGAGGGCCTGCTCTTTACATGGGAACGCCACAGCGAGGCGACGACGCTGACGGTGTTTGCCAGCCCCGACGCGCCGCTGCTCGCCGAAGCGCGGGCCTGGGCTGAAAGCGCGCCGGGCGAAGTGCTGCGTGCCACGCTGATCGATATCGAGGCTGATGCCGCCTCCGCCGCTGCGCGCATGGCCGAATTCGATGTCGATCCGGCGGAGCTTGTCTGCTGCGATTTCGGCGGCGGCGCGAGGCTTTCCTCAGATTTTCGCATCAAGGATGAAGGCTATGGCCGGCTGGTCGTGGGAGCGGGCCAGCTGGGCCCGGTCGATCTCGCGCGCGCGGTGCAATCGCTGCAGGAACTGGGCAATTATCGCAACATGGCGCTCCTCGGCCTGCCGGTGGCGCGGGCTTGCTGGGCCAAGCTCGATGCCGCCGAGGAAGAACTGCGCGCCTTCGGCCGCCGGCTCGATTCGGATGAAACCTCTGACAACGACCTGCTCGATTCGCTCTGCGCGATGTCGCTGGAACTCGGCACCATCGCCAGCGATTCGCGCTACCGGCTGAGCGCGACGGCGGCCTATGCGCGGCTGGTGGACGAGCGGCTCGCCACCCTTGCGCCCGTTGCGATCCCCGGCTTCGCCAGCCTTGCCGATTTCACCCAGCGCCGCTTCCACCCTGCGATCCGCACGTGCGAAACCGTCGTGCGGCGCCAGCAGGAACTGGCCGAACGCTCCGCCCAGATCACTTCGCTGCTGCGCACCCGGATCGAAACGCGGATCGAGGATCAGAACGCGCAGTTGCTGAAATCGCTCGAAAGCGCGACCCGCACGCAGCTGCGCCTCCAGCACCTCGTCGAAGGGTTTTCGACCGTCGCGATCACCTACTACGCCGTCTCGCTGCTCGCCTATCTCAGCGGCGGCCTCTCGCTGTTCGGGGTGCATGTGGAGCACGATCTGTTCGCGGCGCTCGTCATCGTCCCTGTCTTCATCATGCTCTACGTCTATCTCCGGCGCGAGCGGCACCGGCTGGGCGCGGACTAGCAAAATTGCCCGGCCTGCCCGCTTTACGGCGCGGCAAAGGCAGGCAATAGCCTTTCCCGACAAATGCTTTGCGGGATAGGTTAGGCATGACGGACGGTTCTCACGAAGAAACCTTTGCAGACCTGCGCGAAGGCGTGCGCAAGCTCTGCGCGCGTTTTCCCGGCAGCTACTGGCAGGCGCTGGACCGCGACCGAAAATACCCCACCGAATTTGTGACAACGCTAGCGCAGGAAGGCTGGCTCTCCGTCCTGATCCCGGAAAGCTACGGCGGCTCCGGGCTTGGCCTTGCGGCAGCGACCGCGGTGCTGGAAGAAGTCCATCGTTCCGGCTGCAATGGCGGCGCGGCCCATGCGCAAATGTACACGATGGGCACGCTGCTGCGCCACGGTTCCGAAGCGCAGAAGGATCGCTATCTTCCCGCCGTAGCGCGAGGTGATTTGCGCCTTCAGGCCTTCGGCGTGACCGAGCCGGGGAGCGGAACCGACACCACGCGCCTCACCACGTTCGCCCGCCGCGAAGGCGATCGTTATATCGTCAATGGCCAGAAGATCTGGATCAGCCGCGCCGAACATTCCGATCTCATGGTCCTCCTCGTGCGCACCACCCCGCGCGATGAATGCGCCAAGCCGACGGAGGGGATGAGTGTCCTCCTCGTCGACATGCGCGAGGCGGTGGGCAACGGCCTCACCATCCGCCCGATCCGCACGATGCTCAATCACGCGACGACCGAGCTGTTCTTCGATGACCTTTCGGTGCCCGCGGAAAACCTCATCGGCAAGGAGGGTGAGGGCTTCCGCTACATCCTCTCCGGCATGAACGCCGAACGCATCCTCATCGCTTCCGAATGCATCGGCGACGCGCGCTTCTTCATCGACCGGGCGAGCGCTTACGCCAAGGATCGCTCCGTGTTCGGCCGCCCTATCGGCCAGAACCAGGGCGTCCAGTTCCCCATCGCCCGCGCTTATATCCAGACCACCGCCGCCGCGCAGATGGTGGCGGACGCTGCCGCGAAGTTCGATGCGGGAGAGGGCGCGGGGACCGAGGCGAACATGGCCAAGCTCCTCGCCTCCGAAGCCTCATGGTTCGCGGCCGACATGTGCGTGCAGACCCACGGCGGCTTCGGCTTTGCTGAAGAATACGACATCGAGCGCAAGTTCCGCGAAACCCGCCTCTACCAGGTCGCGCCGATCTCCTCGAACCTGATCCTGAGCCACGTGGCAACCCACGTGCTGGGCCTGCCGAAGAGCTTTTGAGAGAGGGCTCTGCGGGCGGGGCTTTGCGGCTGGGGCGGGGAGGCGTAGGATCACCTTCCACGCTCACCGAACCATCGCCGAGTCTCAAGGCTTTGGACGGGCCGCGATGACAGGAGAAGATGCGATGACCAAGGTTTCCGCTCAGGGCTTGATCCTTTTGGGCTCCGCCACAGCGTTCGCGTTGGTGCCCGTGGCCGCTTCCGCCGAAACGGTGGTCCTCACGGCGAACCTTTCAGGCACCAACGAAGTCGGAGGGGGCGCGCCCGATGGAAACGGTGCCTTCCGCGTGGAGATCAACTCCGAAACTGGCGATTTCTGCTACACGCTCTACGGCGAAAAGATCGCCGCGCCCACCATGGCCCATGTCCACACCGGCGCTGCCGGCACGAACGGCGCCCCTGTCATCACCATGGACGTGACCGGCAAGGGCAGCGACATGTGCATCGCGGTCGAGCCCGAAAAGCTGAAACCCATCCTCGCCAACCCGGCCGGGTTCTATGTGAACATCCACACGGCAGACTTCCCCGGCGGCGCTGTGCGCGGGCAACTGACAAAGGGGTGAGGGGGCTCTGGCTGGCCTGCGCACGCCGCCACCATCCCGCCCCGCGTTCCTTCGATCACGCGTCATTGCGACCCCGGCCTCGCGCCGGGGGAAGCAATCCATTGCGGCAAAGCCAAACGCTTTGAGAAAAGCGGGCCTCCGGCGGGCAAGGGCCACTGCCCTTGCATCCCCAAACCTTTTTCAGGGATTGGCTTGCGAGGTCATCAGCTACCTCAACCAACCATGAGACCTGGCAGCCGCGTCTGTCATTTATAAAGCGCTGTCCTACAGCCATCGCTCTGCGGCATGATGCCTGAATGCCCCGCCAGCCCGCCCTAATGCGCCATTTTGCGCCCCGCGTGGGCAGGATCGCGTGGGCTGCGCCGGGGGGTGACCGTTTTCTCTCTGGACCGTGTCAACCGTGTCAACTTGGTCCCGATTCGGGACTCTGGCCCCGGCTCGGGAGGGGGGTGGTCGAATCCCATGGCCACAAAGCCAAATGCCCGAAAACCAAATGCCCAAAAATCAAATGGGGGTCGGCATTGCTGCCGGCCCCCACTGTCGCCGCTGCTGGCACTCTCGCTTTCCAGCGCCTGAGCTCACCGCGTCCTTCCGCCGTTCCCTGCCCTTCGGTTTCCCGTTCTTTCGAACGTTCCGCCTCCGGTCCGCTTGGCCGTCCGGTTCTTCCTGCAAGCAGGTTGTTCCTTTCGGTTTCCGCCTTCAGTCCTGCGGCGTCCGCAGTTCCTGACCGCATGGGCCTGGCAGTCGCTGGTGCCGTTGCCGCCTGTCTGCCGCGTTACCGCGTTTCGGGCTGCTGCTGGCGTGTTGCCTTCTCCTGTCCTTCGAGCACCGCTCCCTGCGGCGCCTCCCTTGCGGGCCTTGCCTTCGGACGGATCCCCCAAGGGGAAGAAGGGCCCTTCCGCGCGTCTCGGCGTGCTGCCCCTCGCTTGGCGATTGCTGGGCGTTGCCCCCGGTTTTGCAACCATCGGCCTTGCCGCATCCGCCTTGCTTCGGGACGCCGTTCCGGCATCCGGAACCGGTCTTTCCGGTCTGCAATCCGCCTCTTCCAAAACGCGCCTCAGCACGCCGAAAGTGGTTTCATTGCATACTTTTCAGTCCGGCCCGATCGGGAAATTTACACTTTTGGATCAGTGCCTTGCGGCGCTTTTCCGAAGCTTCTTTTCCCTCTCGACAAGGTAGATGCTGCGCCTCGTCCGTGAGTCGCACAAGCAGCAAAATGCAAAGTTATCCACAGGCAGCCCAATGGCTGGTGGACAACTTTGCAAGCTGCGGAATCGCCTCCGAATTTATTCCGGAGGCGATTCGATGGGGGTGATAGGGCTCAGTTCCCGCGCTGGGCGAGAAGGCGCAGGCGCAGTGCGTTGAGCTTGATGAAGCCCGCTGCGTCCTTCTGGTCGTAAGCGCCGGCATCGTCTTCGAAGGTCACGTGGCGCTCGGAATAGAGGCTGTCAGCCGATTTGCGGCCGACGACCGAGGCGTTGCCCTTGTAGAGCTTCAGGCGGACGGTGCCGCTTACCTTGGCCTGGCTGTGGTCGATGGCGGCCTGCAGCATCTCGCGCTCGGGGCTGAACCAGAAGCCGTTGTAGATGAGCTCGGCGTACTTGGGCATGAGCTCGTCCTTGAGGTGCGCCGCGCCGCGATCCAGCGTGATGCTTTCGATGCCGCGGTGCGCGCGGGCATAGATCTCGCCGCCCGGAGTTTCGTACATCCCGCGGCTCTTCATGCCGACGAAGCGGTTCTCGACGAGATCGAGGCGGCCGATGCCATGCTTGCGGCCCAGTTCATTGAGCGCGGCGAGCAGCGTGGCGGGCGACATCGCCTCGCCGTTCAGCGCGGTGCCATCGCCCTTGGCGAAATCGATGGTGATGTATTCCGGTGTGTCCGGCGCGTCCTCGGGGTCCACGGTGCGGCTGTAGACGTAGTCCGGCGTCTCCTGCCACGGGTCTTCCAGCACTTTGCCTTCGGACGAGGTGTGGAGGAGGTTCGCGTCGGTCGAGAACGGGCTTTCGCCGCGCTTGTCCTTGGGAACGGGGATCTGGTGCTCTTCAGCCCAGGCGATCAGCGCCGTGCGGCTGGTGAGATCCCATTCACGCCACGGGGCGATGACCTTGATGCCGGGTTCCAGCGCATAGGCAGACAGTTCGAAGCGGACCTGATCGTTGCCCTTGCCGGTGGCGCCGTGGGCGACAGCGTCTGCGCGCGTTTCACGCGCGATCTCGATCAGGCGCTTGGAAATGAGCGGGCGGGCGATGGAGGTGCCCAGCAGGTAATCGCCTTCATAGCGGGCATTGGCACGCATCATCGGGAAGACGAAATCGCGCACGAATTCCTCGCGCAGGTCGTCGATGTAGATGTGTTCGGGCTTCACCCCCATCAGTTCGGCCTTGGCGCGCGCAGGCGCCAGTTCCTCGCCCTGGCCGAGATCGGCGGTGAAGGTCACCACCTCGCAGCCATAGGTCACCTGCAGCCACTTGAGGATGACGCTGGTATCGAGACCGCCCGAGTAGGCAAGGACGACGCGTTTGATATCGGACATGGCTGGTGTTTCCCGAAGGTTGGCTGGGCGGGCGGCTAGCAGGGGAGACGCGCCTGCGCAACCGAGAGCCGCAGCTGGGGGACGCGCCGGGTGTGACGGGGTTCAACCCCGCCGTGCGGCTGCATAGCCCTTCTCGGTCTCGGCGATATAGTTGCGGGTGAGGGGCAGCGCATCGCGGTTGCGCACGATCTGCAGCTGGAAATTCACCAGATCCGCATACTCGAAGCCGGTGGCCGCACCGGCCAGGTAAAACTGCCACATGCGGAAGAAACGTCCGTCATAGATGCGGGTGATCGTTTCTTCCTGTTCGGCGCAGCGCTTGTACCATTCGCGCAAGGTGAGCGCATAGTGGCGGCGCAGGATCTCGCAATCTGTGAGCATGAGCTTGCACGGTTCGATGGCCATCACCGTTTCGCTGAGCGAGGGGATGTAGCCACCCGGGAAAATATACTTCCGGGTGAAATCGTCGGTTATGTTGGGCGGTCCGGCACGGCCGATGGTGTGGAGCAGCATGACCCCGTCTTCGCTGAGAAGATCGTGGCACTTGCGGAAGAAGGTCTCATAATTCGGCACGCCGACGTGCTCGAACATGCCGACCGAGACGATCCGGTCAAACGGTCCAACCTGATCGCGGTAATCGGTGAGGCTGAAGGTGACCTTGTCGGCCACGCCCTCGCGCTCCGCCCAGGCCTTGGCGTAGCCGATCTGCTCGACGCTCAGCGAAATGCCGTGTATGGATGCGCCCGAGATCTTGTGAAGATGCAGCGCAAGGCCGCCCCAGCCGCAGCCGATATCGAGAACACGCATACCGGGCTTCAGGTCCAGCTTGGCAGCGATGTGCTCCATCTTGGCAAGCTGCGCTTCTTCCAGCGTGGTGATCCCCTCGTCCCAATAGGCGCAGGAATACTGGCGCGCAGGATCGAGGAAGAGATCGTAGAGCCGGTCATCAAGATCGTAGTGGTGCGCCACGTTGCGCTGCGAAGAGCGGCGCTGGTTGATCTGGTCCAGCCGGCCGGTGATCGCCACGCGCAGCTTGTCGAACACGTTGAGGTTATCGAGGTCGCCGCCCTTGTCCCACGGATTGTTGCGGCGGATGAAGCCGATGAAATCCATGATGTCGCCGTTCTCGATCGTCAGGCGCCCGTCCATGAAGCATTCGGCCATGGCGAGGCTGGGGTTTCGGGCGAGCGCGCCGGGAACCTTGGCGTCATGGAGCTTCAGGCCGAGGTCCGGCCAGCCCGCCGCCGCTGTGCCATATCGGCGCTGGCGGCCGGATGCCTCAGTTACGGTCAGTGTTCCCTGCTTGACCAGACGGCGCAGCGCAGCATCGAGCAAGAACATGGACATATAAGCTACCTCATCGGCGGATTAACCAAAACTACGGGATGTATGGCCTGCAGTCGCTGTGCGAGCAAGCCGTGCGTGGCGTGAAAAGCCTGCATCAGCGGCAACGCGAGCTGCTGCGCTCGATTTCGCGGCCCAACAGCGCACCGCCCGCCGCACCCAGCAAAGTGCCGACCGTGCGGTCACCTCGGGTGTCGATCGTGCGGCCCACGAGCGCGCCGCCGACTGCGCCAATCACCAGCCCGGTCGTGCCGTTGTTACGCTTGCAATAGTACCGGCCATCGCGCCCGCGCCAGACCCGGTCTCGGCTCGTAAGCGGGCGAGGCTCGCTGTAGCGGCCGCGCTGATCATATTCCGCATCGTGCGCGCGGCGGCCATGCGCGGGGGCCCATGAAGGCGGATCAGCCAGGGCGGGTGCCGGGGCAAGAGTGGCGGCGGCGAAGGGAGCGGCGGCAAGGGCCGCGGCCATGATGAACCTGTTCATGAATGAGCATCCTTTAGGTTTGCTGCGAGTGTGACGGATCGTGAGCCCCCTGCTTGGTGCGGCGATGCGCAACGGCAGATGAACGCCGCAGGAAAGGCGACAAGATGGGGTCAGGGTGCGACGAAGTGCGGGTTTAGGTTAAATCTGTTTCCTACAAGAACCAAATAGGTTATCTCTCCGTTCGCCATCCCTGACTTTCTGGAGAGAATCCATGCCCAATCCGCCGGTCACCTTCCCCGCCCTTTTCACCCCTGCTAATGCAGTTGCCTTCACCAATGTGGACGGCACCGCGCAGACAGTGAGCGCTGCAGCGCCTTTGCCGGTGAGCCTGTCCAGCCCGGCTACGGTGACCGGCAGCGTCACGTCGGTCGCTACGATCCTTTCCGTCGGCACTGCCAGCTTCATGGGCGGTGCGTTCCATGTGACCAATGCGGGCACGACCTGCACGATCACCTATGAGCAATCGAATGACGGGACCACATGGGTCGCGCTGCCGATCATCAATGCGGCTGGTCCGGGCTCCGCACCTGTCATCACGACCACGGGGGTGGGAATCTATTCCTATGTCTCTTCTGCTGCATTCGTGCGCGCACGGGTTTCGACCTATACCAGTGGAACGGTAACGGTCGTGCTGAACCAGAAGCAGCAGGTTGCCGCGTCGACCGGGATCTCGCTTGCGGCGGGTAGCTCAGGTATCGGCAGCGTTTCTGTCACCGGCACGGCCACGGTATCAGGTACGATCAACCCCGGCACGGGCTTCACCGATAGCACCACCGCGCTGGCTGCAGCGGCCGTGTTCACGGGCACGGGCCGGGCAAACAACGCCGCGCAGTATGAATTTTTCTCAGCAACCGCTTTTGCCGATCAGGCCGGCACGCTGTTTATCGATCAGTCGCTTGATACGGGCGCAACCTATCAGCCCATCATGAGCCAAGCGGTCGCTGCGAATAGCGCGGCCAACCTGGTCGCGCGGGTTTGCGGCGCGGTGGGGACAGCAACGCTTTACCGGGTGCGCTATGTGAACGGCGCGACCCTTCAGACCGTGTTCCGGCTTTCCAGCGGATATTCCGCAAATTGATCAAACCTGGTCGAGTGCAGCTTGCTTCTCTTCGGCGAGGCGGTCGATCTCGGCGCGGCTCTTGCGTTCGGCCGCGGTCTTGAGCTGCCCACAGGCAGCATCGATATCGCGGCCGCGCGGGGTGCGCACCGGCGCCGAGATGCCCGCATCGAACACGATCTTGGCAAAGCGGCGAATGCGTTCGGGCGTAGAGCACTCATAAGGTGCACCCGGCCAAGGGTTGAACGGGATCAGGTTCACCTTGGCGGGCAGACCATACTGGCGCAGCAGACGCACGAGTTCGTGCGCGTCGCTGTCCCGGTCGTTCTTGTCCTTCAGCATCACATATTCGAACGTGATCCGGCGCGAGTTCGAAGCGCCGGGATAGTCCGCGCAGGCCTGCAGCAGTTCCTCGATCCCGAACTTGCGATTGATCGGCACGATCTCGTCGCGCACGTCCTTGGTCACCGCATGGAGCGAGACGGCGAGGTTGACGCCGATTTCCTCGCCGGCGCGGGCCATCATCGGCACCACCCCACTGGTCGAAAGCGTGATGCGGCGCTTGGAAAGAGCAAGGCCCTCGCCATCCATCACCACCTTCAGGGCATCGCGGACATGCTCGAAATTGTAGAGCGGCTCGCCCATGCCCATCATCACGATATTGGTCAGCAGGCGGCCATCGGGCGTGTAGTCTGCGGCATCTTCCCCATCGTCCGGCTCATCGAAATCGAGCCCGGCCATCGAGCCGCGCGGCCATTCGCCCAGCGCATCACGCGCGAGCATGACCTGGCCGACGATCTCGCCCGGTGTCAGATTGCGCACAAGGCGCATCGTGCCGGTGTGGCAGAAACGGCAATTCAGCGTGCAGCCCACCTGGCTCGAAACGCAGAGCGTGCCGCGCGTGGCATCGGGGATGAACACCATCTCGAAATCGTGGTTGTCCGCCGTGCGCAGCAGCCACTTGCGCGTGCCGTCGTTCGAAACCTGCGCCTCGACCACATCGGGCCTGCCGATCACGAACCGCTCGGCCAGCCAGGGGCGCATGGTCTTGGCGATATCGGTCATCGCGTCGAATTCGGTCACGCCGCGGTGGTAGAGCCAGTGGAACACCTGCTTGGCACGCAGCTTGGCGGCCTTGGCATCGAGCCCGGCTTCACCGAAGATCGTGGCAATCTGCGCACGGCTGAGCCCGATGAGATCGAGGCGGCCATCGGCGCGCGGGGTCACCTCACGGGGGACGGGCACGGGATCGATATGTCCCGGGATCGGCATTGGTGAGATTTGCATGGCCGGCATATAGAGACATGCGGGCTTTCAGGCAAACCCGGCAGGCCCCAAGCTAGTTTTGGGCGCAGCCAAGCATTGCAGCGTCCATGGCCGAGGCTGCGCCGGCGAGCAGATAGGTGTCGGTGAACACGCGGCCCGAGGCGCTGCGGGCAGTCACACTCATGCTCGCGGCAGAGCGCATCGCTGCAACCACGGCGGCGTCCATCCGCTGGTCTGCCGCCCAGGCATCCGCTTGGCCGGCGACGAGCGCAAACCGCTGCCCGGCGATCGAGAGGGTGACCGTGCCGGTAGGCCCCAGCTTGCGCGAAAGCCTGACATGAATCTCGCCGCGCGCCCCGCGGCGAGGCCATGTGCCAACAGTGAAGTAAGGTTGAAGTTCATTCGCGCGGCCCGGCGGGGCATCCGCCATGGCAATGGCATAGCAGCGCGGCACACCCGCATCCGAAAACGCGCCCCAGCTGTTCCAGATGCCAAGGCTGTCACGCGCCTGCGCGGGCAGCGCGACGAGCAGGAGCGCGGCGAAAAAGGCCCGCCTCATGGATCCACCAGATCTAGGTAGGCGACGACATCGTTGTCGGTCGCGATGAACAGGCCCTCCTGCACTTCCTCCGGCTGCTGCGTAGCGAGGTGGAGCGCTTCGGCCAGGGTGCCGTAGAGCAGGGTTTCGGCAGCGCCGCCTTCGGGGCCGTCGCTGAGGTGATAGAGCCGGACGGTCGCGCTGTCGTCGGTTGAGCGCATCAGTCGCGGCCTTCGCGCTTGGCGCCGTCGAGCAGGCGGGCGGCGCGCTCGGCTTCGGCGCTTGTGGCCTCGCGCTCGGCGCGGGTGCGGCCATGCCGGGCGCGGTTGGTGGCGGTCTCGGCCTCCCTTGCGGTGCGCGCGGCGGCCTTGCGGGCAAGGCGCAGGTTGACGACATCGCCCATCAGGCGTGCTCCCCGCCTCGCTCGGCGCCAAACAGCACCGTCTCGCGCCCAGCCTGCACCAGTGCGATCGAGCCTTGCACGAGCGAGGGGGCGATCGGCGCGCCAAGATCGGGGTGGACCGGATAGCCGGCCATCATGCCGCGCAGCACGCGGCTGGATATGCCGTGCATCACCACGATGTGATCGCCCGGGGCATCGCCAACTTCGGCCAGCCAGCGGGTGAGGCGGGCGGCGATCATTGGGTAATCCTCGCCTTCAGGGGCGGGGCGCAGCAGATGATCGGCGATGACGATTGGGCCGACCTCGGCCTCGACATCGTCATAAAGCCGGCCGCACCATACGCCCATGTCGATCTCCCTGAGATGGTGGGTGCGCTTGGCGGAAAACCAGTCGAGGCCCAGAATATCCGTGATCATCGCGATGGTCTGCAGCGCGCGGCCGGTTTCGGAGACGTGGAGCGTGACCTCGGGCTTGTCCCCCAGCACGCCGCGCAGTGCTACCCCCATTGCCAGGGCTTGCTCGACCCCAAGGCGGGTGAGGGGTGTGTGGATGTGGTTCGCCTGAAGGCGGCGGGCGGCGTTGTAGACCGTCTCGCCGTGGCGCATGATGAAGAACCGGGGGCTTGGCATGGTGAGCGTGTTAGCGGGAAGGCGCGAGGAAGGCGAGAGGGGCCTCAGAGCGGTCTGCCGTCCTTGTCGGTCAGTTCCATCTTGTAGGAACAGCCGTAGAGGGTCTTGTCCGGATGGCTCGTGACGTTCGAGACATTGAGGCTGATGACGGTGTGATCGCCAAAGCTGTCGCCGTCTTCGGGCGGGCGCTGTGTGTCTGACAGGATCTTCTGGCCGAGGAACTTGCGGAACTTGATTTCGGCTTCGACTTCGGCGCGGGTCGCCTTGCCGGATGCGACGATGGCCTCGATCATGGTATCAGGGCTCATCTCGTTTTCGATCTTCAGCTCTGTGCCCAGCACATTCGGATCAGGCAGATCGAGGATGGCGACAACGCCGGTCGAGGTGAAAGCCACGCGCCGGGTGGTGTAGTGCCCGGCCACGGTGATCGCCTCGGGCAGTTCGTATTCGTTGAGGAAGGGGTTATCGCTTTCGATCCGCGTCCAGTGCAGGCGGTCGGCCAGCTTGGCCTCGCCGTTCAGCGCCCAGGCAAAACCGTTGTAGACCGGGGCCTGGAGGCGGCACTCGATGGCATCGACCACGCTGACTGTAGCCGGATCGAATTCCGGCTCCTCGGCCCGTGCAGCAGAGGCCGCGAGGCCCCCGCCAAGCGCGGCGGCAAGCAGAAGCCGGGCGGTCATGGTGCGGCGGCTGGTCGTGCTGAGCAAACGGTAATCCTTTCCCGGTCAGCGCGGCGCGAGCGATTGCGCTGCTACCTCTGCGGAGGCGGATACGCCTGCGCAGGTTTCTTTCACATCATAGCCCGATTGGGCGACAAGATCGGCCATGGCGATGTAGCGCTCACCCGCCAGAATCCGGCCCTCGCTGCCATTTACCTCGGCTTCGGCCAACTTTTCGGCAGGGGGCTTCTGCGGATCGTTGGCAAGCACGGCGCGGGCATGGGCAATATCCGCCGGAGTGGCAAAACCATGCGCCGCGCAAAAACGCAGGACGCCGACCCGGTTGGCAACCTGCAAGGCCAGCGTGTCGATGGGTTCATACATGGCCTCTGCCATAAGCGGTGTATCGGCGCCGAGCAGGGCGAGCAGGGCCGCCAGTGCGGCGGAGCGGGAAGGGCGCCTTGTGGCCATATAGTCGGGCTAACCGCTTTGCGCGCGCGGGGGCAGATGGTGCAAAACCGGGCGGCGTGATCCGTGCACGGTCTGTCAGAGATGGGGAAACCGGGTGCGCGGGCATGGCTACCATTCCGGACATTGCCGGGCCTTGGCATCGGCCAGATCGCAGCGCATTATCTGGGTTCAACTTGGGAGCGGGCATATGCGCAAGGGCTGGTTGGTTACCGTATTGGCGGGGGTTTCGGTTGCGGCGCTGGCTTCCCCGGTGCTGGCCGATCCGCCCATAGGCCCGGCGGCGTCCAAAGCCCAGCCCGCTGCCGACACCATGACCACGGCGCCCGGAGGTAGCGCAGTCACCGTCCCGGCGGGCTGGAGCGCGAGCAGCGCGGGCAAGGTGCTCACACTGAGTCCGCCCGAGCCTGATCTGCGCCTTGCCATCGTCGACGTGGGCGCGGCGGCGGATGCCAAGGCGGCAGCGGCGGCGGCCTGGGCCCTCTATGCGCCGAAACGCGCGCATCCCTTCAAGCTGCTCACTGCGCGTCCGCCGCGCAACGGCTGGGATGAAGCGGGCGTCGCGGAGTATGAAACATCGCCTGCCGAGCATCTTGTGCAAATGGCCATTGCGCGGCGCCGTGGGTCTTCGTGGACGGTCCTGATCCTCGATGGCAGCGAAGCGACCTATGAAAAGCGCGAAGGCGCTATCGGCCAGATTGCGCCGAGCCTGCGCCCGGCGGGCTACACGCGCGAAAGCTTTGCCGGGAAGACGGCGAACCCGCTCGATCCTGCGCGGGTGCAGACGCTGGTGGAGTTCGTGCGCGCCAACGCCGCCGCGCTGAACATTCCCGGCGTGGGCCTGGCGCTCTATTCGGGCGGCAAGGTGGTTTATGAAGGCGGCGTGGGGGTGAAGGAGCTGGGCAAGCCCGATCCGGTGGGGCCGCATACCCGCTTCATGATCGCCTCCAACACCAAGAGCATGGCAACGCTGCTGCTGGCCGAACTGGTGAGCGAGGGCAAGCTGCGCTGGGATCAGCCGGTGACGGAGGTTTTCCCGTCGTTCCGCCTTGGCAGCGATGCGACGACAAAATCGGTGCAGATCCGCCACCTCGTCTGTGCCTGCACCGGCCTGCCGCGCAAGGATCTGGAATGGATCTTCAACACGACCGCCCAGACTCCGGCGGCCGACACGTTCCGGCTGCTGGCCGAGACCGAGCCGACCAGCAAGTTCGGCGAGGCGTTCCAGTACAATAATCTCATGGCATCGGCGGCGGGCTATATCGCCGGGCATATCACCTATCCCGATATGGAACTGGGCGCGGCATTTGACCGGGCGGTGAAGGAGAAGGTCTGGCTGCCGCTGGGCATGGCCGATTCGACCATGGGGATGGAGGAAGCGCTGGCCGCCGATCATGCCTCGCCGCACGGCAACGACCTTTATGGCAAGACGGCGATCGAACCGCAGGACCTCAACCGAGCGATTGCGCCGTTCCGGCCAGCAGGCGGGGCCTGGTCATCGCCGCACGACATGATCGTGTACATGAAGAACGAGCTCGACCAAGGCGTGCTGACTGATGGCAAGAGGCTGCTCTCGGCAGAGGCCTTGCTGGCGCGGCGGGCGCGCGGCGTGCCGGTGGGCGAGGACCATTGGTACGGCATGGGCCTGATGGAAGATGCGAGCGCCGGCGTTTCGGTGATCCACCATGGCGGCGATCTCATGGGCTATCACAGTGACATGTATGCCATTCCCGCAGCTGGCGTCGCGGCGGTGATCCTCACCAATGCAGACAATGGTCCGGCGCTGCGGCGCGTGTTCCAGCGCCGACTGCTGGAAGTGCTCTATGACGGCAAGGCAGAAGCGCAGGGCGACGCCGATGCGGCGGTAAAGCGGATTGCCGCTGAAGAGGCGGAGTTCCGCTCGCGCATCCAGATGCCGGGGGATGCCAAGGTGATCGGCGCGCTGGCGGCGAGGTATGTTTCGCCGGAACTTGGCACGCTGCGGCTGGTGGCGGAAAAGGGGCAGGTGCGCGGGTATACCCCAGCGTGGAATTCCCTGCTGACAACGCGGCGCAACGACGATGGCACGGTCTCGCTCGTCTCGATCGATCCGGGCTGGATCGGCGATAACGAGATGCTGATCGGCGTGGCGAGCGGCAAGCGGACGCTGACGGTTCGCGATGGGCAGCATATCTATGTGTTTACGGAAAGTTCCTGAACGACGAAGCTGAAAGGGCTGTCGTGCACCGTGCAAACCTGCCATGGTTTCACCAGCTTTCCTCACGCATGATCGGCCTGCTACCGTGGTATCGACACCTGTTCTCGTTGCCGCTGGCGGCGCGATTGCTCTTGGCGCGGTGGGCGGGCTGATGACGCCAATCGGGCCGTGGTACGCCAACTTGCGCAAGCCCCGCCTGCAGCCGCCGAACTGGCTGTTCGGCCCGGCGTGGACGGTGATCCTCGGGCTGGCGGCATGGTCTGCGGCGATTGCGTGGGAGGCGGCGAGCAATGATGCCGCGCGCACCAGCGTGGTGATCCTTTTTGCCACGAATGCACTGTGCCACCTTCTGTGGAGCCCGCTGTTCTTCAAGCTGCGGCGGCCTGACTGGGCCTTGATCGAGGTGGTGTTCCTCTGGGCCTCGCTGGTGGCGCTGGTCGTGGGGCTGTGGCCGATTTCGCCGTTCGCGGCCAAGCTGATCCTGCCCTATCTGGCGTGGGTTAGCTTTGCCGCGTGGCTCAACTGGGCGATCGTGCGGCTGAACGCGCCGTTCGCCTAGGCGCGCCTCTCAGCCTTCGGGATACGTGATTGCGATCACTTCCCATTCCTTCTGGCCGCCGGGCAGGGTGACCTTGCGCAGATCGCCCACCCGCGCACCGCGCAGGGCGCGGGCGATGGGCGCGCTCCAGCCAATGCGGCGGGCAGTGGCATCCTGCTCGTCATCGCCCACGAGGGTGAGGACCATGCGCCCATCGTCCTCGTCGGCAATTTCGACCGTGGCGCCAAACAGGACGCGGGTCTGGTCCGGCTGGCGCGCCGGATCGATCACGCGGGCGGCCTTCATGCGTTTGGCCAGGAAATTCAGTTCCCGGTCGATCTCGCGCATCCGCTTGCGGCCATAGAGGTAGTCGCCGTTTTCCGAGCGATCCCCGTTGCCCGCAGCCCAGCTGACAATTTCCACAATCGCCGGGCGCTCGGTGCCGAGCAGAAGGTCGTAGCGCGCGCGCAGCGCCGCCATGCCGGCGGGGGTGATCGGGTTGCCATCTAATTGCATTGATTGATGTCTAGCCGGGGATGGCCCTGCATGGAAGGTTGCCCCGTTGCGGGGCTCGGCCTAGGGCTGGGGCGACTGTTTTCAACGAGGATATCATGGCCAAGACCATTGCGCTGACGCTTACCGAAGACGAACTCGAGATCCTTGTGGATGCGCTTGAGGCAGACCTTGAAGGCTATGCCGAGGCGACCGAGGAAGCCCGCGCTGCGAACAACAAGGACGACGTCGAGACGTTCAAGCTGGCCGCGCTCAACATCCAGAAGCTGCTGGCGCGGCTGCAGGACATGCTGCCGGAATAACCTTCAGCCCGGCGTGGGCTTGCCGAGGAAGTGGCTGAGCGGGTTGGGGCCGGTGTAGCTGGCGCGCTCCGGGTTCATCGCTTCATAGACGACGGCGTTCTCCAGCACGCGCTGCACGTAGTTGCGCGTTTCCTGCAGGGGAATCCGTTCGATCCAGTCGATCCAGCCTATGCCCCCGGCGCGCGGATCGCCGTTGGCGCGCAGCCACTTGTTCACATTGCCCGCGCCTGCATTGTATGCGGCGACAGCGAGTGGATAGCTGCCGTTGTAGTAGCCGAGCAGGCGCTGAAAATAGGCACCGCCGACCGCGAGATTGAACCCGGCATCATCGATCAGGGCACTGGTGCTGTAAGCCAGGCCCAGCTTGCCTGCCTGTTCGCCGGCGGTGGCCGGCATGAGCTGCATCAGCCCGCGCGCGCCGGCGTGGCTGACGGCGTTTTGCGCGAACTGGCTTTCCTGCCGGGCAATGGCGTGGATCATCGTCCACGCCTGCTCGTAGCCCGGCGGCACGGGGATGATCGGGAAGGCGATGTGCTGGAAATCGAGGAAGCCGCGCGCGGCGGCGGCCTGGCCGACGATCACGCCAAGATCTCGGCGGCCCAGCTCGCGCGCCAATTGCGCGACGAGGATGTGCTGGCCCTTGGTCTGCTGCTGCTCGCTGATCTCGCGGAAGAAACGCACGGTGGTGCGCCAGTCGGCATCGCGCGCCGCCTCGCGCACCGCTTGGGTGAGAAGGGCCGCGTTGAACCGGGCGCGTTCGTCTGGCGTGGGCAGGACATCGGAGTCTGCCGCGAAGCGGGGGATCGGACGACCGAGCCGCTCGAGCGCGAGCAGGCCGTAGAACTGATCGGCATAGCTGGCGGCCATTTCGAAGTAGCGCTGTGCCTCGGCGCTCTGGCCTGCCTGCGCGGCAGCGATGCCGGCCCAGTAAAAGCCCTTGGAGCGCGTCCCCGGAGTGCGCGCGGCGGCGCCATAGCGCCAGAACAGCGGGGCGGCTTCGGCGCCGTTCCCCAGCTGGCGCAAGGCCTGCTGCCCGCCGAGCCACATCAGCGAGGTGTAATCGTCGCGCAGATCATAGGGCAGCTGGCTGATGTCTTCGCCGCGCGCGAAGGCATCGTCGATCCCGGCGGCGATGCGCAAGGCGGTGCGCGCATCGCCTGCAGAGGCCGCTCCGCGCGCGTTGGCGAGCAACTCGTCGACCCATTTATCGCGATTGAGCGGCACGCGGGTGAGCAGTGGGCGGTTGGCGAGCAGCGCTTGCGCAGCGGCGCCATTGCCCTGCCGGCGCAGCTGGCGCGCCCGGGTATAGAGGAAGCCGGGATCGGAATTGAGCACATCGCCGCTTGTACCCTCTGCCGCCGCAAAGGGATCGAGCCCGATCAGCGTGGCAAGGCGCGCGGCGAACAGGCCCCTGCGTGCCGCGCTGACGCGCGCGGTCTGCCGCGCCGCAGGGGAGGGGTTGCCTGCCCAGAGCAGCGCGTCCATGCGCGCGTCTTCGTCGTCGGGTGTGAAGCGGCTGCCCCACATGCCGAGGATGGCGGATTCGGCCGCTTCGCTCATCGGTCCGCCGCGCCATGCCGCGCGGGCCTGCGCCTCTGCTTCCGGGCGGCCAAGGGCTTGCAGCGCGATGGCATATTGCGCGCGGGCCGGGTTGGTCAGCGGGGGGACACGGTCGAAGTAGGCGGCGACGCTGGTGGCATCGGCTGATTGGCGTTCGAGCGCGGCTTCGGCTGCGCGGCGCAGCTTGGTTTCCTCGGGGAAGCCCCGGTAAGCCATGATGAACCCGGCATAGTCTCCGAACGCGAAGCGATCCGAGGCTGAGAGCATTTCCCAGCGGCTGACCGCCTGGGCCATCGGGCCTTGTCCCTGCGCAATGAGCCGGGCGCGCGCGGCATCCCAGGCGGCAGCGCCCGTGCCCGCGCCGGTATCGACATCGCTGGCGTGGCAGGCTGCCGATACGGCAAGGACTGGCAGCAAAGCAGTGCCCAGAATCAGTTTTCGCCAGAGCTTTCTGGGGCTCACACTCATCTCCATGCTGGACATTCCGGCGTTCGTCTTCCTATCAGGCGCGTGTTGCGGCGGTGCTCCAGCGGTGGAACCCGGCCGTGCACGTAACGCCTTGTGGCGCAGATCGAAGGGCAAAGTCCATGTTTTCCGGCTCCATTCCGGCTTTGGTGACACCTTTTCGCGGCGGGGTGTTTGATGAGAAAGCGTTTCGGCAGCTGGTCGATTGGCAGATCGAGAACGGCTCTTCGGCGCTGGTTCCCTGCGGCACCACGGGTGAGGCCTCGACCCTCTCGAACGCGGAACACCACCGGGTGATCGAGGTCTGCGTAGAGCAGGCGGCGGGGCGTGTGCCGATCATTGCGGGCTGCGGCAGCAACGATACCATGAACGCGCACCTGCACATGACCTTCTCGCGCAAGAGCGGTGCCAAGGCTGCGCTCTGCGTCGCGCCCTACTACAACCGGCCGAGCCAGGCTGGGCTGCTGGCGCACTTCGGCTATCTTGCCGAAAACAATGAGCTTCCGATCATCCTCTACAACGTGCCGGGCCGCACGGTGACCGATATCCTGCCCGAGACGGTGTGCGAACTGGCGCGCCGCTATCCGGACAAGATCGTGGGCATCAAGGACGCGAGCGGCGACCTTTCCCGCGTGACCGACCACCGCATGGGCATCGGCAAGCAGTTCTGCCAGCTTTCTGGCGATGATGAACTGGCGCTTCCGGCCAATGCCGCGGGCGCCGTGGGGTGCATTTCGGTGACCGCCAATGTCGCGCCGCGCCTTTGCGCCGATTTTCAGGCTGCCTGCGCCGCGAACGATTTCGAGAAGGCGCGCGAGATCAACGATCGGCTCTATCCTCTGCACTACGCGATGTTCGAGGATGCTTCGCCTGGACCGGTCAAGTATGCGCTCAGCCGGGTGCATGGATGGATGACCGAGGAACTGCGCCTGCCGATGGTGCCCTGCAGCGAAGCCGCGCGCGCCGCTGTCGATGCAGCGCTGGCGCACGCGGGACTCGTCTGATCGCGCTGGATACCGGTTCTGCTATCGGGCCGGTTCGAGCTTGGTGTTGAGCACCCAGCCGACATTGTCGTTGTCGTCTGCCACTTCCCACCACAGGCCGTTCTTGTTGCCGGTGGGATAGACCGTTGCGCCGGGCGCGAGGGTGCGAATGACCCTGCCGCTTGCCGCCGCAGTCTGGCGCATGGTGCTGGGCGCGACCGTCACGTAGCTCTTGGTGGGGGAAGCTTCGGCGGTGCCTTCTGCGCCCTGCTGAATGCCGCCCAGTTCGTTCACCAGCTTGGAATACGCGTCGATGAACGCCAGCGTCACGATGCGGCCGATATCGGTGTTGTCATACCCCCCGCCGACCGCGCCGACGCCGATCCCGCCAAAGAAGCCGCCGCCGCCGCCAAAGCCGATGTCGTTCTTGGCGGCATAGCCTTCGACCGTGGCGATGGTTTCCGTGGTGCGCACGTTCGTGACTGAAAGCACGGTGTTGGCTTCGAGCTTGCGGCTGCGGATGCCGCCGATGAGACCGCCGAATGCTCCGCCGAGGATACCGCCCACCGCAGCCGCACCGCCGCTGCCTTGCGCATTGCCATTGGCGGCCTGCACTTCGGCCACGAGCACGTAGTCTGCCGCCTTGATTTGGTTCTGGCCGACATTCGAGCGCCGCTGCAGACCAAGGGTATTGCCGATATCGCGTTCGGTCTTGGCGGCATCGAGCCCGCTGCCGCGATCGACCAGATTGAAACAACCGGAGCGCTGCACGATGACCTTGAGCAGCTTTTGCGGCGGTGCCAGGCTGAACTGCGTCCACCCGCTGGGATCATCGCCATCGATTATCGAGATAGTGCCGAGCTTGCGCGTGCAATGGGGCACATCGCTGACGGCCTGACGCTGCAGCTTTTCGGCATTCGAAGCCTTGGCCTGCCGGGGTTCTGCCAGCACGGGTGTGGCCACAAGTGAAAGTGCAGCCGCCGACGCAATAAGGTTCTTCATCAAGTTCCCCCGGATCAGATACGAATCGTACACCCCGAGACTTTAGAATGTGCCTGCTTGCGCGATATGACAACGGCGGGTTTTGGTCTTTGTCGCTAATTCTGCCAGTCATCCCGCAAAATCGACTTGAATTCACCGCTATATATGATGCGAAATTCTCTTGCGCGCCCGTACCCCTGTTTGCGAGTGGCATTGGCCAAGCACCGGTACTGCCGGTGGCTGGGCCAATGCCGAAAGCCGCAAAGTTCGCTTACATGTGGCGATAGATCGCACGCTCATGCGAGAACGCCTTGAAACCGAAATAGCCGTGATAGCTGCCCGATCCGCTCTGATTCACACCGCCGAAGGGCAGGTGATTTTCGAGATAGTGCGAGAACACGCCGTTGATCGTCATGCCGCCCGATGAGGTGCGGCTGATGACTTTCTCGATATTGGCTTCGTCGTCCGAGTAGACATAGAGCGCGAGCGGCTTGTCGCGCGCGGCGATGTAGTCGATCGCCTGGTCGATCGTCTCGTAGTTCATGACCGGCAGGACGGGGGCGAAGATTTCCTCCTGCAGGATCTTCATCTGCGGGGTGACGCCGGTGAGCAAGGTGGGGTGGATGGTGAGGTCGGCCTCGTCCATCGTGCCGCCGACGGCGACGGTCGCGCCTTGCGCCACGGCATCATCGAACAGCGCTTTCACACGGTTGAAGTTCGCCTGACTGACGATCTGGGCGATGCTGGCCTTCTTGATCGCGCCGGTCTCGTCATAGAGGTTCTTGGCGACGTTGGCCTTGAAGCCTTCGACCAGCTGGGCCTGCTGCTCCTCGCGCACGAAGACGTAGTCCGGGCTGATGCAGGCCTGCCCGCCGTTGAACTGCTTGGCCCCGGCGAGCTGCGCGGCGACCTTGTCGATATCCGCGCCGGAATCGAGGATCACGGGCGACTTGCCGCCGAGTTCGAGCGTGACGCTGGCAAGGTGCTTGGCGGCGGCGGCCATGACGATCTTGCCGACGCGGGTGCTGCCGGTGAAGAAGATATGGTTGAACGGCAGTTCGAGCAGCGCGGTGGCGACGCTGACATCGCCTTCGACCAGCGCGACTTCGCTTTCATCGAAGGCTTCGGCGATGATCTTGGCGGCGACTTTTGCGGTGGCGGGGCAGAGATCGGTGAGCTTGACCACGGCGCAATTGCCCGCGGCAATAGCAGCGGCAAGCGGCCCGAGCGCGAGGCCGAGCGGGAAGTTCCAAGGCCCGAGGATCAGGCAGACGCCGCGGGCTTCATAGCGGATCTGCGCACGATCGGCCGGATTGAGAGAGGGGGTGACTTCGGTGGGCGCCATCCACGCATCGAGATTGTCGATATTGCGCTGGATATTGGCGGTGACGTTCATCACTTCGGTAACGCGGATCTCGCCCTCGGGCTTGCGCGTGTCTTCCAGCACGGCGGCGACGATGGCATCGGCGTGGGCTTCGACCGCAGCCTTTAGCCCCGCCAGCTTGGCCTTGCGCACTTCGGCGCTGGAGGCCTTCACGTTCCACTGGTTCGCCTGCTGGAGTTCGAAAATGCGGAGGAGGTCGGATGGGGCCGGGTTGGTCATGGTTTGTGGTGCCTGCAGGTTGTGTGGGGCCGGAGCGGCCGGGTTCGGAATGCGGCTAGCTGTAACCCAGCCGCACGGTCAATGTAAGGTGACCTAACGGATCGCTCTGTGCAACTTTGTGGGGCTGAGGCCTTGCGCAGAAGTGCTTTGAAGGTTTCCGTCCGCTTCTATACGGGCGTTCTATTGCCTCGCGCTCGGCAGCGCTTGTGAAGGCAGATCGTCAGGGTTTTGAATCGCAGTGAATTATCGCCATTCCTTCCATGCGGGTAACAGTGCCGATGTCGTGAAGCACAGCCTGCTGATCGCCCTCGTGCGGGCCTTGCAGATCAAAGAGAGCGCGCTGACCCTGATCGACACACATGCCGGTTGCGGGCTGTATGACCTCTACGGCGAGGAGGCAGGGCGCACCGGCGAGTGCGCGCACGGCGTGCTGCGGGCCTTTGCCGATTCCAACCCTTTGCTGGATGACTACCGCGCTGCCATTCGGGCGGTGAATGTGGGCGCCGAGCCGCAGCTCTACCCCGGCTCGCCGCAGATTCTGGCGCAGCTTCTGCGCCCGCAGGACTTTCTGATCCTGAACGAAAAGCACCCCGAGGACGCCTATACCCTGCGCGGCGCGATGCGCGGCACATCCGCTGCCGTGCATGAGCGCGACGCCTACGAGCTTTGGCTGGCCATGTTGCCGACCCGATCCCCGCGCGGCGTGGTTGTGGTCGACCCGCCCTATGAGCAGACGGACGAACGCGAACGTATCACCGCCACCCTCGCCGCCGCCATGCGCAAATGGGCGCATGGCGTGACGGTGATCTGGTATCCGCTGAAAGAGCGCAGCGTGCATGCGCGGTGGAAGGAGCAGCTCCGGCGGCTCGGCATCCCGAAGTTTCTGACGGTGGAGCATTGGCTCTACGACAGCGATCAGCCCGGCATCTATAACGGCGCGGGCCTGTTCATCGCCAACCCGCCCTACGCCTTTACGGAAGCGCTGCCGCCGCTGCTTGAAGCCCTGCGCGCCGCGCTGGCACCCGAAGGGCATCGGGGCGAGATCGGGGCTGGTTGGTTGGGGGATTAGGGCAACCCTCTTTGCCCCATTGCCTAACTCATCGACCACCCATGGCTCGCCACCAGTGACTGGCCGGTCAGCGCGTTGCTTGGGAACGCCGCGAAGAACAGCGCGAGTTCGGCGATGTCGTCCACGGTGGTGAATTCGCCGTCGACCGTCTGGCCGAGCATGACTTTCTTGACGACTTCGTCCTCGCTGATGCCCAGTTCCTTGGCCTGTTCGGGGATCTGCTTGTCCACCAGCGGCGTGCGCACGAAGCCGGGGCAGATCACGTTGGTGCGCACGCCCTTGGGGCCGCCTTCCTTGGCGATCGTGCGGCACAGGCCGAGCAGGCCGTGCTTGGCGGTGACGTAAGCGCTCTTGAGCGGGCTCGCTTCCTTCGAATGGACCGAGCCCATGAACAGGATCGCGCCCGAGCCCTGTTTGTACATATGCGGGATCACCGCCTTGCTGGTGAGGAACGCGCCGTCGAGGTGGATGGCGAGCATCTTTTTCCAATCGGCGAAGGCGAAGGATTCGATGGGGTTGACGATCTGGATGCCCGCGTTGGAGACGAGCACATCGACCGAGCCCCACGCCGCGACCACGGCGGCGACGCCGGCGTTCACTTGGCTCTCGTCGGTCACGTCCATCGCCACGGCCATGGCGGAGCCCGCATGTTCGGCGTTGATCGCATCGGCTGCGGCCTGCGCGGCTTCCAGCTTCAGATCGGCGATGGCGACCTTGGCACCGGCCTTGGCGTAGCGGTGCGCAATGGCAAGCCCGATGCCGCTGGCGGCACCGGTGACGATGGCGATCTTGTTTTCAAGGTTCATGGGAAAGGCTCCGTAGGGATGGGATCAGGCGAGATCGAGGGTTACGATCCCGCAATCGGGTAGGGTCCGCTGCTTCCAGCGCGGGCTGGCGAAGGAGCGTTCAACATCGCGGCGGCCGCTGGCCCAATGGTCATTGATGGTCGCGCGCGAGAATTCGTAGTCCTTGCCTTGCGATTCGTAGTCTTCGCCCCGGTTGATGAGGTGCATGACCGTGACGGGATAATCGACAGCCTTTCCCAGCAGGGCGGCGAGGTTCGGGTCGTCCTTCAGGCTCTCGGGCAGGCGCGCGGCGAGGCGCGTGGCGGCAGCGGCCATCGCCTCGATCCGCACCTGCTGATCCGTGCCCAGCCGGGTGCGGCTGGAAAAGCGGATGTCCTTTTCGCGCTGTGTCGCCTCGGCCAGAGTGCGCGGCATCATCCCGCGCGCGCTGAACAGATCGACCTGAAACACCAGCATCGGCGCATCGCCCTCCCGTTCGTCCAGCACATATTGAAGCGGGGTGTTGGAGACGATGCCGCCATCCCAGTAGGGCTCACCATCGATTATCACGGCGGGAAAGCCCGGCGGGAGCGCGCCGCTGGCCATCACGTGTTCCGGCCCGATCAGGCGTTCGCGATTGTCGAAATAAGTGAAGTTGCCCGAGAGCACGTTCACCGCGCCGACGCTGAAGCGCATGGGGCCATTGTTGAGCAGGTCGAAGTCGACGAGTTCGAGCAAAGTCTCGCGCAGCGGGGCGGTGTCATAAAGGCTTGTAGCTTCGGGCGAGCCCGGCAGCGCGAGCCAGGGGGGCGTAAGCCGGGGCGTGAAGAAGCCGGGAATGCCGGCCAGCGCCACGATCCCGGCGGCGGCTTCGTTGAAGATCCGCCGGCCCCAGCCATCGGCAAATGGCGCGGGGAAGGGGACGCGGGAGGAAGCGCGCTCCCAGAACGTGCGCAGGGCTTCGAGCCGGCGTTCAGGCGGATTGCCCGCGATGAGCGCTGCATTGACCGCGCCGATTGAAATGCCAGCCACCCATTCGGGTTCATGGTTTGTGGCCGCCAGCGCCTCGAACACGCCGGCCTGATAGGCGCCGAGTGCGCCGCCGCCCTGGAGCACGAGCACAGCGGCTTCGTTTTTGGATGCAGGGGTGGAAGGGGTCTGTTTGCCGGCCATGCCGCGTCATCCTTCTCGCGCCAAGATTGCGCGCGTGTTGCGTCTTTCCTGCCCCGCGGTCTTTTGTGCACCGCAGCGAGCGCTTGGCAAGTGTCTATTGCCCGGGGCTGATCGGCGCACGCTCCCTTTTCTTTCCTGTGGCGCGGGCCTACATGGCCATGACCATGGTCCGTCCCACCCCGCCCGCCTTCGACAAGAAGAAGATCGTTGCCGAAAACCGCCGCGCGCGCTTCGAGTACTTCATCGAGGACGTCTACGAGGCGGGCATCGCGCTGACCGGCACCGAGGTGAAGTCGCTGCGCTTCGGCGAAGGCTCGATCGCGGAGAGCTATGCTGAAGTGAAGGACGGTCAGGTCTGGCTGGTCAATTCCAACGTGCCCGAATTCAGCCACGGCAACCGCTATAACCACGAGCCCAAGCGCCCACGCAAGCTGCTGCTGAAAGAACGCGAGATCGCCCGCTTTACCGGCGCGGTGGAGCGCAAGGGCATGACGCTGGTGCCGCTTTCGGTTTATTTCAACGGTCGGGGCCGCGCCAAGGTCGAACTCGCGCTCGCCAAGGGCAAGAACAACGCCGACAAGCGCGCGACGATCAAGGATCGCGACTGGCAGCGTGACAAGGCCAGAATCATGCGCGACCATGGCTGAGCGTAAAGAAGCGCCTCAAGCGCCTGGATTGCAGACTAAGCGGGCGGGCACGGCCCAGCGCGTGATCCGCCAGCCATGAGCGTCGTCACGCTAACCGAAACGACTGACGCAGCCAGCGAATCGCGCTGGCGTGAGCGGCTGGCAGTGGCCGCCGCGGTAGTGGCAAGCGCGCTGGTGCTATGGTTTGCTTCGGGCCAGCCGATAACGGCGCTGGCCTATGGCATGGGCGTGGGCTGCCTCGCCCTTGTCGTGGGTTTGGCCGCGCGCCGGCGCGAACCGGCAGACGTCAGCGAAGTTGCCCCGCCGGACTGGTCCGTTACGCACGCCGCGATCGACCGGGGCGATGAAGCCACCGCGATCATCGACCGCGCCGGGCGGCTGACCTGCGCCAACGCGCGCTTTGCCGAATGCTTCGGCATCGGCACTGCACCGCCGCGGCTGGGGCTTGAGGGTGTGCAGAACGAAGCACTGGAGACGGCGGCGCGTGCCGCCTGGCGCGATGGGCAGGCCGCGCTCGAGCCGATCATGGCAGGCGGACGCGAATGGCGGCTTGAGATCGACCGCGCGGGACGCGGGCAGGACTTCCTGATTTGGCGCTTTGCACCTGTGGTGCGGCGCGATCCGCTGGACGAAGTGATCGGCCATGTGCGCGGCAAGGTTGGCGAGGCGCTGGGACGCGAGGGGATCCAGATCGCTGCCGTAGCACCGGACGGGCGCATCCATGCTGCCAACGCGCAGTTTGCCGCGCGCGCTGCGGGTGATGCCGCAAGTGACGTCGTCGGCACCGATTTTGTCAATTACTTCAACGCGGACGAGCAAGAGCGCATCTTCTATGCGCGCGAAGGCAATCGCGGCGCGGCGGTTCGCATGCTGCACGTGCCGATTGCCGATCCCGAAGCCGTGGCGGCGGGCGAGGCTGCCGCCGACCCGGCGCAGACCGCTTCGCTGTTTCTTCTTATCGATAACCAGGGCGGCGTGGGCGACACCCGCACCGGCCTGCCGCAGATAGAAGCGCTGCTCTCGCGCCTGCCGCTTGGCCTTGCGATGACCGACCGCGACGGGCGGTTCCTTTTTGCCAACAAGGCCTTCCTGCGCGCGGCTGGGCACGATGAAAGCGGCCCGCCGCCTTATCCATCCGACCTCGTGATCCGCGAAGACAAGGGCGCGCTTGCCGATGCCGTGCGCCGTTTTGCCCAAGGAGCCGGCGGTGCAGGCGATGTGGCGGTGCGGCTGCGCAGCGCGCCGGAAGACCCCGTCTCGCTCAGCCTTGCCGGCGTGCGCGGGCTGGGCGAGGGCGCGGTGATCCTGAGTCTCAAGGATTCGTCCGAGGAAACCCGCCTCAAGCGCGAGATCGCGCAGGCGACCAAGATGCAGGCTGTGGGCCAGCTGGCGGGCGGCGTGGCGCACGACTTCAACAATGTGCTCACCGCGATCATCGGTTACTGCGATCTCATGCTTATGCGCCACACGCCGGGCGATAGCGACTATGACGATATCCAGCAGATCCGCGCCAATTCCAACCGCGCGGCCAGCCTGACGCGGCAGCTGCTTGCCTTCTCGCGCCAGCAGACGCTGCGGCCCGAAGTGCTGCAACTGCCCGATGTTGTCGCGGAAATCTCGACCCTGCTCAAGCGGCTGCTGGGCGAAAAGATCCTGCTTGAGGTGACGCATGACCGGGGCCTCGGCCTTGTCCGCGCCGATCCGGTGCAGCTGGAGCAGGTCCTGCTCAACCTTGCGGTGAACGCGCGCGACGCGATGACCGGGAACGGCGGCTCGTCAGGCATTTCCGCGACCAAGGGCGGGGGTGTGTTGCGGCTCAAGACGCGCCGGATCACGGCCGCCGACGTGCGCGCGATGAAGAGCGAGATTCTGCCGATCGGCGATTATACCGCGCTGATCGTGGAGGATACCGGCCATGGCATCGCTCCGGGGCAGATCGGCAAGATCTTCGAGCCGTTCTTCACCACCAAGGAAAAGGGCAAAGGCACCGGCCTTGGCCTTTCGACGGTCTACGGCATCGTCAAGCAGTCGGGCGGGTTCATCTTTGCCGAGAGCGAAGTGGGCAAGGGCACCCGTTTTTCGATCTATTTTCCAGTCCATGTGCCCGATGCCGCAGATGTCGCCGAAGCCGCAGCTGCAGCCACGGCGGCCAAGTTGCCCGCGAAGCGCAAGCAGTGGTCGGGCGGCGGGCGCGTGCTGCTGGTGGAAGACGAGGACACCGTGCGCGCAGTGGCCGAGCGGGCGCTGGTGCGCCAGGGCTATGAGGTGACAACCGCAAGCGACGGCGAGGACGGGCTGGAAGCGCTGGGCCGCGCAATCGGTGCGGGCGAGGAATTCGACCTGGTCCTCTCGGACGTCGTCATGCCGAGCATGGACGGACCGGCCATGGCGCGCGAGATCCGCAATCTGCGGCCCGAGCTGCCGGTGCTGTTCATGTCGGGCTATGCCGAGGAGCAGCTGCGCCGCGAGATCGACATTCCCAACATGTATTTCCTCGCAAAGCCCTTCAGCGTCGCGCAGATCTGCACGGCGGTGGTGGATGTGCTGAAGGCGCGGTGAGGGGCCTTACGGTGCCGGATCGAAGGCTGGGATAGGCTGGTCCTTCCACGCTTTCGCCACCACCGCGAGATTGTTGGCATGGGCATCGCGGTAGGGCCACCATAGGCTGACATCACCGCGCTTCACCGCATCTCCGACAAAGCTTGCCAGCGGTTGCTTCTGGAAATCGGCATCATGCGAATGCTCCACCAGCGCGCGGACATAGGCGCGGGTTGCATCGATCAGGCCGAGACCATAGCCGCCCGCCGCGATCACCGCCGGATTGCCGTGGTTGGGCAGGATCTTCGTGAAGCCCCAGCCACGCATGTCGCCCAGCGCCTTGTATTGGTGCGGGATGGAATCCGGTTCGGCGACGAAGGTCGCAGTGTCTTCCAGGGTGTCGCCCGCCAGCAGCAGCTTGTCATCCGGCAGATCGATGACGAGGCCATCGGCGGAATGGATCGCAACGGGATGGAGCACCGCGCGGACCTTGCCGATCATCAGGGTGACCGGGCTTCCGGGCGCGAGGCCTATGTTGGGCGTGACAAGCGGACGAATTTCGGGCGGCCCTTCCTCGGTGCCGGATTCGATCGCCGCGCGCTTGCCCTCCAGTTTCTGCCGCGTGGCCTCGGTCGCAAAGCGCATGCTATCGGCATAGACCGCGTTGCCGCCGATGTGATCGAGGTGCCAGTGGCTGGTGACGAGGATGAAGCGCCGCACGCCCGCCTTGGCCAGCCAATCGCGCACCCACTGGGCAGAAGCGGTATCGGTGAACGTATCGTAGACCAAGGCGGTGTCGCCATCATGGATGGCATACGTGGCGACGCCGACGAAGATTGCGCCCAGATCGGGCCAGTGGCGCGGGCCGGGCGGCACCGATGCCTCATCCGGCCGGCCCTGGTAGAAGGCGGTGAGATGATCGTTGATCGGCATCGCGCGCACGGCACGGTCTGGGGATTGCGCGGCGGCAGGCGATGCAAGGGCTGCGAGAACAAGAACCGGGGCAAGAAGGGGCTTCATGGGAATACTCTCGGTCCGTTGTGCGCTGCAGCAAGGCTAGGAAGCGTGCGGGAGCCTGTCAATCGCCGGATCCGGGGTGCCGGGCCACGACGGGGCGGCGTGCGGCAGATTCGAGGCCTGAAAAAAAGTTCTGTGGGCTTGCGGCTGCATGCAGGCGCGCTCCCGGCCGAACCATCATTTCATCGGGAATAAATAAAGACTATACATCAGTTAGTTGATCGATTTTTTTGCCAATATGGTCAGGAATAGCGTTCACCTCTTGTTCCAAAAGAACATATTGGGTACAAGGTGGGTGTTGACGGTTCAGGTCAGCCATCTTTAGCAAGGGGTAGCAAGCCATGGCGGCACAATTGAAGCTTATCCAGGAAGGCAAAGACAAGGACATGGATCGTCAGAAGGCGCTCGAAGCAGCGCTCGCACAGATCGACAAGGCGTTCGGCAAAGGTTCGGCCATGCGGCTGGGCTCGAAGGAGACGATGCAGGTCGAGTCGATTTCCACCGGCTCGCTCGGGCTTGATATCGCGCTCGGCGTGGGTGGCCTGCCGCGCGGCCGCGTGATCGAGATCTACGGACCGGAAAGCTCAGGGAAAACGACACTCGCGCTCCACGTGATCGCCGAAGCGCAGAAGGGCGGCGGCACTGCGGCTTTCGTCGATGCCGAACACGCGCTGGACCCGGTCTACGCCAAGAAGCTGGGCGTCAACATCAATGAGCTCATCGTCTCGCAGCCCGATACGGGCGAGCAGGCGCTGGAGATCGTCGATACGTTGGTGCGCTCCAATGCAATCGACGTGCTGGTGGTCGATTCGGTCGCCGCGCTCGTCCCCCGTGCCGAAATCGAGGGCGAGATGGGCGACAGCCACGTCGGCCTCCAAGCGCGCCTCATGTCGCAAAGCTTGCGCAAGTTGACCGGCTCGATCAGCCGTTCGCGCTGCATGGTGATTTTCATCAACCAGCTGCGCATGAAGATCGGCGTGATGTACGGCAACCCGGAGACGACGACGGGCGGCAACGCACTCAAATTCTATGCCTCGGTCCGCCTCGATATCCGCCGCACCGGCCAGATCAAGGACCGCGACGATATCGTGGGCAACGCCACCCGCGTAAAGGTGGTCAAGAACAAGGTCGCGCCGCCGTTCAAGCAGGTCGAGTTCGACATCATGTATGGCGAGGGCATCTCCAAGATTGGCGAGATCCTCGATCTCGGCGTCAAGGCCGGCATTGTCGAGAAGTCCGGCGCTTGGTTTAGCTACGATTCGATCCGGATCGGGCAGGGCCGTGAAAACGCCAAGACGTATTTGCGCGAAAATCGCGAACTTTGCGACCGGTTGGAAGCTGCGATCCGCGGCCAGATCGACAAGGTCGCCGAAGGGCTGATGGTGGGTCCGGACGCGGACGACGACATCTGATCCTTCAGGCGGCGGGCGCATCCCCCGCACCCCGCTGCCAGTCCAAAGGCCGGCGCGTTCCACGGACGGAACGCGCCGGTTTTTCGTTTTGATGTGAGGGCCTTCCACTTCCGGCACGCGCCGGCCTTTGTCTGGCGCTCGCGCCATAGGGCTGCCCCCGGCACCGACCGACCTGTCCGGGGCCGCAATGCGGTCAAGAGTGCTTCCACGGGCGCGCGAAAGGTCCTAGCCTCTTTCAAACACCAAAAGAGGGATGCCCGATGTCGATCATTCTCCACCACCTCAACAACAGCCGTTCGCAGCGCATCCTCTGGCTGCTCGAGGAACTGGGCGTTCCCTATGAGTTGAAGATCCATTTGCGCGATGCAGAGACCAATCTCGCACCGCCTGAGCTCAAGGCGATCCATCCGCTCGGCAAGTCGCCGCTGCTTGAGGTGGACGGCCGGGTGATCGAGGAATCGGGCGCGATCGTGCAATACTTGTGCGAGACCCATGGCGGTGGAAAGTGGCTGCCCGCGCCCGGCACCGACGAGGCGCTGCGCCATAGTGAATTGATGCATTTTGCCGAAGGTTCGGCGATGACCCCGATCCTGCTCAATCTCTATGTCTCGCGGCTGGGCGAGGCAGGTGCGCCGCTGCGCCCGCGGATCGATGAGCAGCTTGCGGCGCATTTCGGCTATCTCGAACAGATCCTGCGGCCCTCAGGCCATTTCATCGGGGATGACTGGACCGGCGCGGATGTGATGCTGAGCTTTCCGGCCGAAGTCGCTGTCATGCAGGGCATGGGGGAAGTGTTTCCCAAGCTCGCCGCCTTCGTTGCGGCCATCCACGCCCGCCCGGCGTGGCAGGCGGCGCGCGCCAAGGGCGGGGCCTATTTTGCTACCTGATTGGATGTGATTTGCAGCGATTGCGCTTGCCGCTCGGTGCGGCTGCGCATAGCCTGCATGGCATGACGGGCGCGCAGGAATGGCAGGGCAGGGTCGGCCAGAATTGGGCGGCCGAGTGGGAGCGGACCGACCGCAGCTTTGCCGCGCTTACCCCGCATCTTCTGGCGGCAATAGCAGCTGAGCCCGGGCGGCGGCTGATCGACATCGGCTGCGGTGCGGGCGAACTGTCGATGGCTGTCGCTGCCGCACGTGCCGATGCTCAGGTAACCGGGGTCGATATATCAGAGCAGCTGGTCGAAGCAGCGCGTGCCCGCGCGGCAGGGCTTGCCAATCTCTCGTTCACCGTTGCCGATGCTACCAGTTGGCGTGCGGAGGGCGCGGCGCCCGACCTTTACGTTTCTCGCCACGGGGTCATGTTCTTCAGCGATCCGCCGGAGGCGTTCGCGCATCTTGCTGGCGTTGCCACGCCGGGCGCGCGGATGGTGTTTTCCTGCTTCCGCCCGGCATCGGAGAATCTCTGGGCCACAGAGATCGCCCGGCTCCTGCCGCCAGGGAGGCCCGCCCCTGTGATGGCGTTCCCGCCGGGGCCCTTTGCCTTTGCCGATCCCGATCATGCGCGCCGCTGCATGAAAGGTTGGCGCGACGTGACATTCCAGCCGCTCGACTTTGCTTATGTCGCGGGTTCGGGCACGAATCCTGTGGCGGACGCGCTCTCGTTCTTCAGCCGGATCGGACCTGCCGCAGCAGCGATCCGCACCCTGCCGGAAAAGGCGCGCGCTGCATTCGAGCGGGGCCTGCTCGAGCTTGTCCAGTCGCGCCATGTGGGCGGGCGGGTGTGTTTTCCGGCGGCAGCCTGGCTGGTGAGCGCAACCGCAGACACCCTCTGACCGCTTTCCACATGGGGACAAGCGGGCATGGAGCGGTGAAACGTGCTTGTTCCGCGCCGAGGCCTCGCCTAATCGGCATTCCATGACCTCGACCAACGAAATCCGCCGGTCCTTCCTCGACTACTTCGGCTCCGCCGGGCACGAGATCGTGCCTTCGGCGCCGTTGGTGCCGTTCAACGACCCGACCCTGATGTTCACCAACGCGGGCATGGTCCCGTTCAAGAACGTGTTCACGGGCCTGGAGACGCGCGCAAGCAAGCGGGCGACATCCTCGCAGAAGTGCGTGCGTGCAGGCGGCAAGCACAACGATCTCGACAATGTGGGCTACACCGCGCGGCACCACACTTTCTTCGAGATGCT
>CANGJB010000030.1 GCA_947453945.1 Sphingomonadaceae bacterium | reverse complement strand
GGCGATAGGTTTCGCGTTCAAAGTCCATCTTGGCAGAGTCCATCATGCTGCTCCTGCGCGGCGACAAGGTCTTCGCGCGTGTTGATATTGGCAGGTTTGGCCGAGAGAGTGACGGGCCTTGCGCCGATCATTCCGGCGAAGGCGCGCATCGAATGCTTGGCATCCGAGGCGAGAAAGGCATCGAGCGCCGGTGCGGCGCTGGCGGGCCAGAGGCCGATGACCGGCTGGTCCGCCACGTAGGCGGGCGCTGGCGCGAGATCGCTGCACGTTTGCGGGCCGAGGCCGCCGCAATCGACGCCGCAAGTGAGCACATCGCTATAGCCGTGGCTGACGGCGTGGTGGAGCGCGGCGTTGATCCCGCCGAGCGGGCCCATGCCGGAGCGCGGGCGATCGGGGATCGTGGCACTGGGCGCATCATAGCGGCCAATGACAATCACCGCATCGCACTGCGCCTCAAGCGTCGCCACGGCGCGTGCCAGCAGCGTACGCCCGCCGAGCTCGGCGAGCGCCTTGTCGCTGCCGAAGCGCGAGGACTGTCCGCCCGCAAGGACCGCGCCGAGGATCACTCAGCCGCTTCCTGATCGGGCACAGCTACACCGAAATCCTCCGGCCAGTGCTTGAGCGCGGAGAGCACCGGATAAGGCGTGAAGCCACCCAGCGCGCAGAGCGAGCCGAACTTCATCGTCTCGCAAAGGTCCTCCAGCAGCTCGATCTCGTCACCGAGCGAGCGCGGGGCCTTGCGGGCGTTGTGCATCTGGGGAAGCGCTTCGACCTTGCCAGCCTGACGGCCCGAGCGCGCGCGGATGCGGTCGATCAGTTCGACGCCGCGCGTGCTGCCGATGCGGCAGGGGGTGCACTTGCCGCAGCTTTCAGCGGCGCAGAAGCTCATCGCGAAACGGGCCTGCGCGCTCATGTCCGCAGTCTCGTCAAACACCGTCAGCCCGGCGTGGCCGATCAGCCCATCAGCGGCGGCAAACGCTTCGTAATCGAACGGCAGCGGAAAATCAGCGCGCGGGTGGAATGCGCCAAGTGGTCCGCCGACTTGCACCGCGCGGACCGGGCGGCCCGAGGCGGTGCCGCCGCCGATCTCATCGACGAGTTCGCCGAGCGTAATGCCGAAGCCGACTTCATAGAGCCCGCCGTGCTTGATATTGCCCGCAAGCTGGATCGGCATCGTGCCGCGCGAACGGCCAAAGCCGACGTCTGCATAAGCCTGCGCGCCATTGGCGAGGATGAAGGGCACAGCTGCGAGCGTCAGCACGTTGTTGACCACGGTGGGCTTGCCGAACAGGCCTTCCAATGCGGGCAGCGGCGGCTTGGCACGCACTTCGCCGCGCTTGCCTTCCAGGCTGTTGAGCAGCGAGGTTTCCTCACCGCAAACGTAAGAGCCTGCACCGACACGGACTTCGACTTCGAACGGGGCGATGTGCGGGACAGCGAGCGCGATGGCCGTGTTCAGCTTGGCAATGGCGTGCGGGTATTCGCTGCGGACGTAGATATACCCCTTGCCCGCGCCGACTGCGTGGCCGGCGATCGCCAGGCCCTCGATCAGCATGAAGGGATCGCCTTCCATGACCATCCGGTCCGCGAAAGTGGCGCTATCGCCTTCGTCCGCGTTGCAGACGATGTACTTCACCGGGCCCGCTGCCTTTGCAACGGTGGTCCACTTGATACCCGCCGGGAAGCCGGCACCGCCGCGTCCGCGCAGACCAGACTGGGTGACTTCGGCAATCGTGGCTTCGGGGCCGAGTTCACGGGCGCGGCCGAGGCCGGACCAGCCGCCGGTTGCGGCATAGTCATCGAGGCTCAGGGGCCGCGTCTTGCCCGCGCGGGCGAAAGTGAAGCGCTGCTGGCGGGCGATGAAGCGGTGCTCGGCGATGGGGCCGATGGCCTTGGCGCTGGTCCCGGCGAGGACGGCCTCGACATCATCGGCGGTCAGCGGGCCGAAGCCCTTCCCATCGATTTCGGCGAGCGGTTCAAGCCAGTGCATGCCCCAGCTGGAGACGCGCACCACATCGCAACCGGCGGCGGCGAAGGCAGCGGCGACGGCATTGGCGCCGCAGGCAAGTGCGGCGGAATCGTCGGAGATACGGACGACAGTCATGCCAGGCTCTCCACCAGCGCGCCAAGGCGGGCGGCATCGAGACGCCCATGGACTTCGTGGCCGATCATCGCGGCAGGGCCGACGCTGCACAGGCCGAGGCAATAGACCGTTTCGACCGCGACGCGCGGGTTATCCGGAAGTGCGGCGACCATGGCCTCCACACCGCGCGCCTGGCAGCTTTCGGCGCGGCACAGCTTGAGCACCGGGCGAGCTTCCGGCGCTTCGCGGAAATCGTGATAGAAGCTGACGACGCCGTGGACTTCGGCGCGAGTGAGGTTGAGCGCCTTGGCGATCACGCGCACCGCGTCTTCGGAAACGTGGCCGTAAGCCGCCTGCACATCATGCAGGATCGGCAGAAGTGCACCTTCGCGGCCCGCGTGGGCGGCCAGGATTTCATCAAGCGCGTCATGGTCTGTCATGCAAAAATGTCTTGGGACTTCGCGCGCGAAGGTCAAATCGAAATGCATTATCGTTGATAGATAATTTCTATCAGAACGGCGGCTGGAGCCCGGAGGGTTCGAGCGCACGGGCCGCCGCCAGCGCGGCGAGCGCCATCGGGCCGAGCGGATCGCGGTTGACGACGACGAGCCCCACCCGCCGCGCTTCTTCGGGAGCGTCAAAAGGTAGGAAGTGCGCCCATTCGACCCCAGCCATGAGCCGCGCATAGCCATCGGGCACGATCGTAGCGAACGCGCCCGAACGGACCATGGCGAACAGTGCGAAGTGGCTGTCTGCCGTGGCGCGCGGAGTGACGGCGAGGCCGCGCGCGGCGAGGCGTTCATCGAGAATGCGGCGGTACTGCATGCCCTGGTGGAGCAGGCACAAGTCCTGCGTGGCCGCTTCCTCCCAACTGATCACAGAGTGCGAATCGAACCCGCTGCCGCGCGCGGTGAGGAACACATAGCGTTCGGCATAGAGCGGGACCGAGAGCACATTGGCGGGCGGTTCATGATCGAGATAGGTGAGGCCGGCATCGACTTCAAAGGCATGGAGCCCATGCTCGATCGCGCGCGAGGTGGCGGAGCGGACGGAGAGCGTGATTCCCGGGTTCTGCGCCAGCAACGCCTCCCCCAGAAGGCCGAGCAGCGGGAGTGCGGCGGGGATCGCGGCGAGGCCGAATTCGCCCCTGAGCGGCGCGGCGGTGGCGGCAACCGCGTTTGCCATGCCGCTCACCGAACCGAGGATCTGCTCCGCCCAAGGCAGCATCGCCTGCCCGTGCGGCGTCAGCCCGATAAAGCGCCGGTCGCGTTCGACGAGGCGGCGGCCGAACTCCGCCTCAAGCGCGCCGAGCCCGGCCGAGAGCGTGGGCTGCGAAATGCCGCACACCGCCGCCGCCTTGGCAAAGTGCTGCTCGCGCGCGAGCGTGACGAAATAGCGCAAATGGCGCAGTTGCATCGGAGGGCGATCCCAGTTGAGAGGAACCGCCTATCACAGTTTGCGGGAAAGGTCAGGCCGGTGCCTTGGCCATATATTCCTGATACCACTTCACGAAGGCACCAACGCCTTCCTTGACGGTGGTGGCGGGCTTGTAGCCCAGTTCGCGTTCGAGATCGGAGACATCGGCGAAGGTATCGGGCACATCGCCTGCCTGCAGCGGCAGAAGATTGCGCTGCGCCTTCTTGCCGAGCGCCTCTTCCAGCGCCTCGATATACTCGGTGAGCTTGACCGGGCTGTTGTTGCCGATGTTGTAGATCCGGTAGGGCGCGTTGCTCGTCGCGGGATCGGGGCGGTGCGCATCCCACGCCGGATTGGGCTGGGCCGGATGGTCGCAGGCGCGGATCACGCCTTCCACGATATCGCTTACGAACGTGAAATCGCGCGTGTGATTGCCATAGTTGAACACGTTGATCGGCTCGCCCGCGATGATGTTCTTCGCAAACAGGAACAGCGCCATGTCCGGCCGGCCCCATGGTCCGTAGACCGTGAAGAAGCGCAGGCCCGTGGTCGGGAGCCGGTAGAGATGGCTGTAGCTGTGCGCCATCAGCTCGTTCGCCTTCTTCGTCGCAGCGTAGAACTGGAGCGGGTGGTCGACGCCGACATGCTCGCTGAACGGCATGGCCTGGTTGGCGCCGTAGACGCTGCTCGTCGATGCGTAGACCAGATGCTCGACCCCGCCATGGCGGCAGGCTTCGAGTATGTTGGTGAAGCCGATGATGTTGCTCTCGACGTAAGCGTGCGGGTTCTCGATCGAGTAGCGCACCCCGGCCTGCGCCGCGAGGTTGATCACCCGGCGGATATCGTTCTCGCCAAAGGTGCGCTCGACCGCCGCGCGGTCGGCGAGATTGGCGCGCACGAACGTGTAGTTCGCGTTCGATTGGCGCGCGGTTTCTTCGAGGATGGCGAGGCGCGCTTCCTTGATCGCGGGATCGTAGTAGTCGTTGACCACATCGAGCCCGACCACGTCATCACCGCGTTCCAGCAACGTTTTGGCGGTGTGAAAACCGATGAAGCCGGCATTGCCGGTTACGAGAATGGCCACGTCAGGTCTCCGTTTAAATCTTGAACCACCTGATGCAGGCGGCAATCCGGTCAGCTGCGGCTCCGCCTGCCGACTAGAGGCTCCAGTAGGAGATGTCACTCCGCAAGGCTGCGGTCTGCATGGCGGACTTCACATCGATCAGGATGCCGTTCTGGGCAACCATGTCGACAATGGCAGGTGCCCCGAGGGCCGCGTAGAAATCATGCGACACCGCGTAGATCAGCACATCAATGTCCTTGAACGCCTCCACATCGGCCAGCGTCAGGCCCAGTTCGCGATGGGCCGCAGCAGAATCGGCCAAGGGATCGTGGACCAGAGGCCGGATGCCGAATTCGCACAGCTCGCGGTAGATATCTTCCACCTTCGAGTTGCGGATATCGGGCACGTTTTCCTTGAAGGTGAGCCCGAGAATGCCGACCCGCGCATCCTTCAGCGGATGCCCGGCCATGGCCAGCAGCTTGACCGCGCGCTGGGCGATATAGCTGCCCATGCTGTCGTTGATGCGCCGGCCCGAAAGAATGACTTCGGGGTGATAGCCCATCTGCTCGGCCTTGGCGGTGAGATAGTAGGGATCGACCCCGATGCAGTGACCGCCGACAAGGCCCGGATAGAACTTGAGGAAGTTCCACTTCGTGCCCGCCGCGGCCAGAACTTCGCTGGTGCGGATGCCGATGAGATCGCAGATCTTCGAAATCTCGTTCATCAGCGCAATGTTGATATCGCGCTGCGTGTTCTCGATCACCTTGGCGGCTTCGGCCACGCGAATGGAGGAGGCGCGGTGGATGCCGGCGTGGATGATCGAGCCGTAGAGTTCAGCGAGGGTATCGAGCGTCGCGGCGTCCTGCCCGGCGACGACTTTGACGATGGCTTCGATCGGGTGCGCCTTGTCGCCGGGGTTGATGCGCTCCGGGCTGTAGCCGAGCTTGAAGTCCGCCCCGCTCTTCAGGCCGGAAGCCGCCTCTATCACGGGGGCGCAAACTTCCTCGGTAGCGCCGGGATAGACGGTGCTTTCGAACACGATGATGGCGCCCGGCGCGATCACTTTGCCGATTGCGGCGCAGGCATCGGTCAGGTTGGAGAAATCGGGGCGGCAGCTTTCGTCCACCGGCGTCGGCACTGTGACGATGATGATGCCGCAGCCGCGCAAGTCCTCGACCGAGCCGGTGATGATGAGCTTGGAGGCCTTTAGTTCCTCCGGCGAGATTTCCTGCGTGTAATCGTGCCCTTCGCGCAGCGTGGCGACGCGCACCTTGCTGACATCGAAGCCGACTACATCGTGTTTGCGGGCGAACGCGACGGCGAGCGGCAGACCGACATACCCGAGACCGACAACACCGATTTTGCCAATAGCATTCATATCAAACCAACCTGCCTCAGATGCGGGCCATCCAGCCGCGTGTGCATCTCCTGCCCATAATCGAGAGTGGCGAATTTTGGCTTAACCCCGCCCCCGCATGCTCTCCGCCACAGGGCACCCGCAGGCTGCGCGCTGGGTGAGCGGGATTGGCCAAGTCTGCAGGGCCTACGCAGAAACCCCGAGCGTTCGGCGGGACTAGCGCAACGCAGAAAAATGAGCGCTTAAGCGAATCCGCTTGATGCGCATTAGTATGCCTCCGGCAAACGCTTGCCGCGTCCCTTCACAGGAGAGCGTTCCATGGCTCGCCGTGTCTTGATACGTTCCACGCGCCGGTTGGCCTTGCCCATGCGCCCGGTGTTGCGCACCGCCGTGCTGCTGGCCCTGCTGGCCACATGCGGGGCGGCGCAACCGAGGCGCACGGCTGATGCCGCTTCACCGAACGCGGCGGCGCAGGCGGGAGATGCAGCAGCACCCGGCGCAGCGACGATCGCGGCGGTGCCGCCGATGGTGTTTGGCGTGCAGACTCATTTCGGCCAGGGCTGGCCGCAATCCGCACTCGCGCTGGCGCAGCGCGTTTCCGCGCCCATGCTGCGCGATTCGCTGCCCTGGGCCGAAGGCGAGAAAGTGCGCGGCAACTATGCCCTGCGCACCCCGGCAACCCAGATCCTGAGCGCAGCCTGCAAGGACGGGCAGCGGCTGCTGCTGACTGCAGTGCCGGTCAATCCGCTTTATGATGGCGGGCAATGGGTTTCGAGCGCGGCCGGCAACGCGGCCTTTGCCAGCTACCTTGCGGCGCTCACCGACCACTTTGGCCCATGCCTCGCCGGGATCGAGGTGGGCAACGAGATCAACGGCCCGGGCACGCTGCTCTATCCCGCCGGAGCCGACCGCGCCGCCGCCTATGTGGCGACGCTGAAGGCAGTGCGCGCACGAATCGGCGGGCGCACGGCGATCCTCGGCGGATCGACCAACATGATCGGCACCGGGTTCCTCAAGACGCTGTTCACCGCTGGAATGCTGGCCGAAGTGGACGGCATCGCGGTGCACCCCTACCGCTCGCGCGCCGAAGGGCTCGATGTGGAGCTGGCCGCGCTCAATGCCGCGATGGATGCCGCCGGGCGGCGTGTGCCAATCTGGGCGAGCGAATTCAGCATCGATACGCCTGACCAGCCGCGCGCGGCGGGTGAACTCGTCAAACAGGTGACCATGCTTGCGGCCACAGGGGCAGCGCAGGCGAGCTGGTATGCGCTGGTCGATCAGCGTTGGTATCCCGCGATGGGGCTCTATGCGGGGACGGCGCCCAAGGCGCAGGCAGCGGCGTTCCGGCTGATGCAGCGCGTGCTGGCAAACGGGCGGCCGCGGCGGCTCGATCTCGGCGATCCGCTGCTGTTCGCTTATCGCTTCGGAGCGGACACGACCGTGGTGTGGGGCGCGCCGCGCACGCTGGCGGTGGAAGGCGGCCAGGTGAGTGATCAGTTTGGCAGGCCCGCGCCCGGTGCAGGGGTGAGCGAAAGCCCGCTGATCATCACCGGCACCACCGCGATCCGCTTTGGCGAGACGACACGGATTGCCGACACGCTGATGGGCTGGGGCACGCCGCAATGGCGCTATGCCGTGCGCCTCAAGGACGGAACCACCAACCGGCTGCCGCTGTTCGACGACCAGTTCACCAGCTATTTCGGCGACCGCTGGTATCGCCCGCTCAGGATCAACACGACCTCCGCCGCGCCGGGTGGCACAAGTGCCGCGCCGATGCGCGCGGTGTGGCGGCATGTGGTGCCGGCTGCAGAGGCGGTTGATCTGGGCGGCTGCTTTGCCAAGCGCGCGGTGGGCGACGGAGTGGACCTGACGGTGGCAGCGGGCGGCAAGGTTCTGTGGCGCGGGGTGCTGACCGGCACATTGCAGCTGCCGCCGCTGAGCGCCGACCTTGCGAAAGGCGACGCGCTGGAACTGGTGGCCGGGCCCAATCAGACGGCGGGCGGGGATTCGTTCAACCTGCGGCTTGTGCTGTTCCGGCGCGGCGGGGGCGAACCAGTGACCTGCCCGGAGTGATCAGAGCGCCAGCGGGGGCAGGCGGCGAGCGCTGAGGATCTTGACCGGCGCTTCGAGCATCTGCCCGCGCATCACACCCTCGCCCAAGGTCTGCGAGATCGGCGAATCCCAGATCTTGCGCACGACATCCATGCCGGACGTGACTTTGCCGAACACGGCATAGCCGGCCTGCGCCTCAGGATCGCTCGCCTTGGGATCAGCGTCGAGCCCGGTCATGTCTGACAGCAGAATCGAAAAATCCGCTGTCGCCGTGCCGGGCGCATTGCGTGCCATCGAGATCGCGCCCGCCACATGGCTGAGGCCAGTCTGGCTGGTCGGTTCGTGCGCGATGGGCGCAAACAGGCGGCGCGGATCGCGCAGGCCGCCTTGCAGCAAGCCATTGGGCTGATCGCCCCAGGCAAGGTGCATCGCGCGGTAGAAGCCGATCCCGTCAAACCGCCGCACATCGACATAGCGCAGGAAATTGGCGGTGCTGATCGGCGCATGGGCGCCATCGAGTGCGAGTTCGATAGTGCCGAGCTCGGTGACGAGGGCCACGCGCTCAACCGCCGCAAGGGGCGGCGGCGGGGGCGGCGCTGGCAGCCTGGCGCCGCGTTTCGGGGCGGCGGCAACGAGCAAAGTTGCAAGCGGAAGCGCGGCGAGGACGAATCGGCGGTGCATCATAGGGCAGCATTAACCTTCAAGGGGCGCTGCGAAGCAAGGTTTGCCGCGCGCAGAAGCAGGATTCGCCATGAACGGCGCCTCCGGTGCTGCTCGTAACGCCAATTGGCGCGAAACTAACGGCCTTTCCGCCAGATGGGGACACCCCACGCCAAGTGGTCCGTTCAGCAAGCCCCGCTGGCAGGCCAACTGATTCGATTTAATCCGGAAGGACCCACGATGTTCAAGACTGCTAAGACCTTGGCCCTCGGCCCCCTTGCTCTGGGCCTTATCGCCATCGCTGGCCTCACCGGTCCCGCTCATGCCCAGTCGGCAGACTGGATCAAGCAGGTCGCCCGGACCATCGCCGCCAAGCAGACCTATCCCCGGGCCGCACAGTCTCGCGGTGAGCAGGGCACGGCGAAAGTGAAGATCTACGTCGCCGCATCGGGCGCGGTGGAACGGGCCGAGCTGATCTCGCCCTCGGGTTCGACCACGCTCGACCGCGAGGCGCTGGCACTGCCCAGCCGCACTGGCTCGGTGCCGCCCCCGCCAGGCGGCGCTACTTCGGTGACCGTGCCGATCACGTGGAAGCTGCTGTAAGCCGATCCACGGCCAAGGCCGGATCACTTTGCGACCGGAGCCATGAGGCCCACGGCCGAGGGAGGGGCGGAGCGATCCGCCCCTTCTTTTTTATCCGCACGCGAATGGTGGCTGGGCCAAAAACGGTTGCAGGCCGCAACTGAAAACTCCACCGATCCGGTTGAGATTGTTCTCGCACAGACCATTGGGTCGTGGTAATGTTATACCATAATAACGTCGTACGGCCCGTGTTGCTTGCATCGGGATTGTTCGTTTCGTTCCCGTTGCTCTCGTTTCGCAGCCCGGACTGTCCGGCACAGCCGAGGAGAGCATGCGATGGCCTACCTTACCCCCGATAGCAGACGGCGCCGGATCGTGGCGCTGGGCGCCGTTGGCGCCGTACATGGCGTGATGGCAGTGGCGATCCTGACCGGGTTTGCCGGCGGGCTGATCCGGGCCATCGAGAAGAAATCGCTGCCGGCGTGGAACTATGCCCCGCCCAAGCCCACAGTCACGCCGGAGCCAGTGCCATCCCCGATGCCGCACCCGCGCGATGCGAAGCCCACGCCCGATACGGGCCCGCTGCCCAAGACGCCCATCGACACGAACCCCGGCCTCGATCCCTTGCCGCCGCTGCCGTTCGATGGCGGGCTGGGCCCTGATCCGCTGCCGCCGCTGCCCACCGCATCGCCCAGCCCGACGTTCACCCCGCGCGCGGCGCAGCCACTGGGCCTGCCGGGCCGCTGGGTTTCAGACGCCGACTATCCGGCCAGCGCACTGCGGCGGGGCGATCAGGGGGTGACCGGGTTCGAGATCACGGTGGGACAGGACGGACGAGTGCGGGATTGCCGGATCGCCCGGTCAAGCGGTTCGGCTGATCTCGATGCCGCCACGTGCGCGCGGCTGACCCAGCGCGCCCGCTTCACCCCGGCGCGCGATGAGCACGGCGATCTGGTGATGGGCCGCTATTCGGGTGTGATTCGCTGGCAGATCCCGGAGTGAGGCCGCCAGGCTAGCAGCAGCGCCCCGGGGCTTTTCCCCAGACGACTGTTGCAATGCAGCAAGATCGGGGCCTACCATCGCGGATACCGTGTGTCCGCCGTGGAGGTCTCGATTTTGCCGTTTACCTGCGATCTTGGCGGCGAACGGCACAGCTTCGAGGATCTGAGGGCGGTGCTGGCGGCGGCGAGCCCGGCGCGATCGGGCGATGAACTGGCCGGCCTTGCCGCGACAAGCGCCACGCAGCGTGTGGCGGCGCGCTGGGTGCTGGCGGACCTGCCGCTGACCGTGTTCCTGAGCGAGACGGTGGTGCCATACGAGCGCGACGAGGTGACGCGGCTCATCATCGACAGCCACGATGCCGCAGCCTTTGCCCCCATCGCGCATCTCACCGTCGGCGGTTTTCGCGATTGGCTGCTGAGCGAGGCGGCTGACACCGCCGCACTGGCAGGGATTGCCCGCGGGGTGACGCCGGAAATGGCGGCAGCGGTTTCCAAGCTCATGCGTGCGCAGGATTTGATCGCGGTGGCAAAGAAGATCCGCGTGGTGACGGCCTTTCGCTCCACCATCGGTCTGCCCGGGCGGCTTTCGACGCGGCTCCAGCCCAACCATCCGGCGGACGATCCGCGCGGGATTGCCGCAGCCGTGCTCGACGGACTGCTTCACGGCGTGGGTGATGCGGTGATCGGCGTTAACCCCGCCACCGACAGCGTACCCGCCGCGACCACTTTGATCCGGATGCTCGATGAACTGCGCGAGCGCTATGCGATCCCGACACAGAGCTGCGTGCTCACCCACGTAACCAATGCGCTGACCATCATGGAACGCGGCGCGCCGGTCGATCTGGTGTTCCAGTCGGTTGCCGGGAGCGAGGCGGCCAACGCCGGGTTCGGCATCGATCTGGCGGTTTTGCGTGAGGCGCACGGCGCCGCGCGGGCTCTCGGGCGCGGAACAGTCGGCCAGAACGCGATGTATTTCGAGACGGGGCAAGGCTCGGCGCTTTCGGCCAATGCCCATCACGGGGTGGACCAGCAGACGATGGAGGCGCGCGCCTATGCGGTCGCGCGGGCGTTCGATCCGTTACTGGTGAACACCGTGGTCGGCTTTATCGGGCCGGAGTACCTCTATGACGGCAAGCAGATCATTCGCGCCGGGCTGGAGGACCACTTTTGCGGCAAGCTGCTCGGCCTGCCGATGGGCTGCGACGTGTGCTACACCAACCATGCCGAGGCCGATCAGGACGATATGGACAGCCTGATGACGCTGCTGACGGTGGCGGGCTGCAGCTTCCTGATCTGCGTGCCAGGCAGCGACGACGTGATGCTTTCCTACCAGAGCCTTTCGAACCACGATGCGCTGTATTTGCGCAGCGTGATGGGCCTGCGCCCTGCCCCGGAATTTGAGGCTTGGCTGGCGGAGACGGGCATCGCCGCGCCCGATGGCAAGCTGCGTTCGCTGACGGACGGCGCCTCCTCGTTCGTGCGCCGGCTGGCGGAGAGCCTGGCTTGAGCCCACCTGTCTCGAACGACATGGTGCCCGGCGAGCTGTGGGCGCGGCTGCGGCAGACAACGCCTGCCCGCATCGCGCTGGGCCGGGTGGGGCACGCGCTGCCGCTGGGCGAAGTGCTGGATTTTCAGCTGGCCCATGCCCGCGCGCGCGATGCGGTTCACGCCGCGCTTGATGTGGCGGCGCTGGAGGGCGCGCTTGCGCCGCTGCCGGTGCGGCACGTGGAAAGCGACGCACCGGACCGCGCGACCTATCTGCGGCGCCCCGATCTGGGCCGCCGCCTTTCGCCCCGATCCGCAGCATTGCTTGCCGAGACAGGCGGGCGCCATGATGTGGTGTTCGTGATCGGCGACGGGCTCTCCGCGACTGGTGTGCAGGCCGGCGCTGCGCGGTTGGTGCAAGCTTGCAGAACCGAACTCGGTGATCTTTCCATAGGCCCGGTGGTGATTGCGCAGCAGGCGCGGGTTGCGCTGGGCGATCCTATTGGCGAGGCGCTGGGCGCGCGGGTCTGCGTGATGATCATCGGCGAGCGGCCGGGGCTCAGCGTCAACGACAGCCTGGGCATCTATATGACTTTCGCGCCGCGCACCGGCCGCAGCGATGCGGAGCGCAACTGCATTTCCAACATCCACGGCGCCGGAGGCCTTTCGCCGCAGGAGGCTGCCCGCACGCTGGGCTGGCTGCTGCGCGAAGCGCTGCGCCGCCAGCTTTCGGGCGTCGATCTCAAGGACGACCAGACCCCCGCTCTCCCGTTCGAGGACCAGAACCCCGCATGACCGCGCCCACCCAAGCCCCGCAGCTGCAACAGCGGCTGGGGGCGTTCCACCTCTGGGCGATTGCCGTGGGCCTGGTGATTTCGGGCGAGTATTTCGGCTGGAGCTATGGCTGGGCCAGTGCGGGGACGCTGGGCTTTCTCGTCACCACCATGGCGGTGGCGGCGATGTACATCGCCTTCATCTTCTCCTTCACCGAACTGACCACCGCGATCCCCCATGCAGGCGGCCCCTTCGCCTATGGCCTGCGTGCCTTCGGGCCGCTGGGCGGCGCGGTGGCAGGGTTTGCGACGCTGGTGGAGTTCCTGTTTGCGCCGCCCGCGATCTCGCTTGCCATCGGGGCCTATCTCCATGTGCAGTTCCCGGGGCTGGAGCCCAAACACGCCGCGCTGGGCGCCTACGCCGTGTTCATGGCGCTCAATATCGTGGGCGTGCAGATCGCGGCGAGCTTTGAAGTGGTGGTCACGCTGTTGGCGGTGGGGGAGCTCATCGTGTTCATGGGCGTGGTGCTGCCTGCCTTCCGCTGGTCGAACTTCATGGCCGGCGGCTGGGCCGGGCAGGACCATTTCAGCATGGCGGCCGTGGGCGGCATCTTTGCGGCCTTGCCCTTCGCGATCTGGTTCTTCTTGGCGATCGAGGGCGTGGCAATGGCCGCCGAGGAAGCGAAAGAGCCGCGCCGCACGATCCCGATGGCCTACATCTCGGGCATTCTCACGCTCACGGTGCTAGCCTTCGGGGTGATGCTGTTTGCCGGCGGATCGGGCAGCTGGGCGGAGCTTTCCAGCCTCAACGATCCGCTGCCGCAGGCGATGAAGCGCGCGGTTGGGGCCTCCAGCGGATGGCTGCACATGCTGGTTTGGCTTGGCCTGTTCGGCCTCGTCGCCTCGTTCCACGGGATCATCATGGGCTATGCGCGCCAGATCTTCGCGCTGGGGCGGGCGGGCTATCTGCCAGCCGTGTTCGCGCGGCTGCACCCGCGCTTCAACACGCCGCACATCGCCACGCTGGCGGGAGGCGTGGTGGGCATTGCCGCGATCTACAGCGATGCCTTCGTGAGCATTGCGGGCCAATCGCTGACCGCGAGCGTGGTGACGCTTTCGGCCTTTGGCGCGCTCACCATGTATATCGTTTCCATGGCCGCGCTGTTTCGTCTGCGGCGCAGCGAACCGGACATGCTGCGCCCCTACCGCGCGCCGCTCTATCCGTTCGCGCCCGCCTTCGCGCTCGGCATGGCGAGCCTCGCGCTAGTGACCATGGCGTGGAACAACCGCGAACTGGCAGTGATCTTCGCCGGGCTGATGGTGCTTCTGGTGGGCAGCTCGCTGCTACTACGCCGCAAAGGTGCAGCCTGACGCGCCGATACAAGACCAGCAGGCCAAGCAATGGGTGCAACCAACGGGTTGGGTTCAGAAAACACTCCTGGATTTGCAGACGGCGCAATGCACTTCCGCCTTGGTGCGCTGAAGGGAAGCAAGTCTGTAAGTGTCAGGCCGGGTGAAAGTTGCGCTGTTCCCTGTGCCGGATGAGGTCTAACGGAGGTTGCGCCGAGCGGCCCGCGCTGCGGCGACTTCCCTGCCGTTCAGCGCTCCTCCCAATATGAGTCCCGTGCCGAGGCCTATGAAAGCATCGCAATTCAACCTCGCCGACCTCGGCTGGACATCGTTTTACAGCAACCAACTGTCCGCCGAAGACGTGCGCCTCTATCGCCCCGGCCGTGTGATGGCGGTCCATCGCGGAATGATCGAAGTGCTGGGCGAAGCGCTGGAGGGCGCTATCTCGTCGGTCATCAGTGAGCCTCGGGGACCGGAGGACCGTCCGACCGTTGGAGACTGGCTGCTGATCGATCCGAACGACAGGAGGGTGGTACGCATCCTCGACCGGGCGAGCCTGTTCAAGCGGCCGGCGCCGGGCGACAGCCACCGCCTCCAGCTGATTGCTGCGAATGTGGATAGGCTGTTCATCGTGACTTCCTGCAACCAGGATTTCAGCGTCGGGCGCATCGAACGTTATCTTGTGCTGGCGCGCGAAGTCGGGGTGCAGCCGGTTATCGTGCTTACCAAGGCGGACCTGGCGGACGAACCGGACCGTTTCTTGGCAGCGGCGCTTGTGCTGACGCCGGAGGTCGAAATCGTCAACGGACGCGATCCCATCAGCGCCGCGCGGCTCCTGGAGCGCTGCCGAAGCGGCGAGACGATCGCGTTGGTAGGCTCCTCAGGCGTGGGCAAGTCCACGCTGATCAATACATTGCGCGGGTCCGACAGCATCGCCACGCAGGCGGTGCGCGAAGCCGACGGGAAAGGCCGCCACACCACGACCGTGCGCGAAATGCACCGCCTTGATCACGGTGCCCTGAGCAACGGCTGGCTGGTGGATACGCCCGGGATGCGCGAACTCCAGTTGTCCGATGCGGCGGCCGGAGTCGCGGAGGTATTCAGCGACATTGCGGCGATGACGCTGGAGTGCCGGTTCACCAATTGCACGCATGCCGCCGAGCCCGATTGTGCTGTGCAGGCTGCCATTGCGAACGGATCACTCGGGCGCGGGCGCCTCGATCGATGGCGCAAGCTGACCAGCGAGGAGACCGCCAATACCGCAAAGCTGTCTCCGCGCCGCACCCGCGCCGAAAAGCCGAAGAAAAGGATCTGACGAATGGCCGACCTGTATAAAAAGGCTCTGGAATCGGAGCGCAGAAGCCTGTGGGCCGAATGCCGCCTGAAGGGCCTGAGCAAGAGCACGCCCGAGCGATTGCGGATCGTGGAACTCGATAGAATGCTGGTCGACCACGCCGCGAAGAAGGCGTCCTAGATTTCACGTCGTCGAGCGCCCGGCCATAAACCGAAAGAACCCTGGCGGTCGGAGCGCGCCGGCCTGCCGATTTCAGCCTGATCGCCTGCAGCGAGGATTCTTCCGCCTGAGACCGGTTCGGCCGCCAACCGGGGAATGCCCTGAGAACTGCGCCCCCAGAGGGGAAAACTCCCTTGAACCAATCATGTTTGGATTGCTTGGTGCGGTCGAGAAGACTCGAACTTCCACGGGCTTTCGCCCACAACGACCTCAACGTTGCGCGTCTACCAGTTCCGCCACGACCGCACATCGCAAGCAGGGTTTGACCTGATCAAAAGGTCACCCTGCCGGGGTAGAGGCGGGCCACTAGCAAAGGACCCTGCGGCGCGCAACACGCAAGCAGTGTTTTTTTACTCCGGCTTCCAGCCGATCTCAGCGACCTTGGCGCTCTTGGGCACATCGGTGACAGCTTCGTTGATTGTCACGCTCTCACCGGGCTTCAGCATATCGCGCGGAGGGGTGACATCCCAAGTGTAGACCACCTTGTCCTTGGCATCGCGCAGCACGATCAGGATCGGCGGCACATCCTGCGGCTGCTTGCCGACATTGGTGACCGTGCCGCTGGCGCCGAAATATTCGGTGCCATTGGGCAAAGTGCGCCGGTCCTGCCGCTGCGATGGGAAGGAAAGCACAAGATCGGGATTGCCCGCGCCGAACGTGGCATGGGCAGCTGGCAGCCAGCGCGGCAGGCCAAGCCACGAAGCGAGCCCGATCAATACGGCGACAAGCACTGCAAAGCCGACGCCCACGATCGTCCACAGCCGGGCCATGTTGCGGCGCGGACGGAACGGCGGCTGGTGATCGAAGCTCGAGGCTGTGTCTTCAAACGCCTCGTCGGCCGAACGGCTGGCCGCGCGAACGACAGGACGGGGCACGACCGGAGGCTCTGGCACGGGATCGTGCGTTTCTGGCTCCGCCGATAGAGGCTGGGCTGGAACGGGCTCAGCGCTGGCTTCGGGTTCCGCCGGAACGGGCGCAGTTTCCTGCGGGACCGCGGGCGGCGGAGAAAGCGGCGGATCAGTGGGAAGTTCATCCCGCGCGGGCAGTTCCGGACCGGCCTGAAACCAGCTGTGCCGGCACTTGGCACAGCGCACGGTGCGGCCCTCCACACCGATCGCGCTGTCGGGGACGACGTAGCGCGTCGAGCAAGCGGGGCACGCGATGATCATGCCCCGGGTTAAGCATGGGCGGATACAAGGAAACAATAGGTGCAGGCGGGGAGAAATGCTCGCCCGGCCTTTTTTCCACATCGATTGCGCCGTATAGCCAATCCAAGCGGCATGTGCTCCATGCTCGCAACCACCCTTCGGGACCGCAACACCTGACATGAGCCAGTCTGACGCCGAAATCGTCCAGTTCGACAATGTCGGGCTGCGCTACGGAACGGACAAGGAGATCCTGGCCGATGTCTCGTTCACGCTCTACCCGGGCTGCTTCTATTTTCTGACCGGGGCAAGCGGCGCGGGCAAGACCAGCCTGCTCAAGCTGCTCTATCTGGCGCAGCGCCCCTCGCGCGGGCTTATCCGCCTGTTCGGCACCGATGCGATCACCCTTCCGCGCGAGCGTCTGCCCGGCTTCCGCCGCCGGATCGGGGTGGTGTTTCAGGATTTCCGCCTCGTCCCGCATCTCTCCGCGTTCGACAATGTGGCACTGCCGCTGCGCGTGGCGGGCGTGAGCGAAAAGGACATCGCACGGCCCGTGGGCGAGATGCTGGAATGGGTGGGGCTGGGCGACCGGCAGCATGCCCGGCCGGCGACGCTTTCAGGCGGGGAGCAGCAGCGCGTGGCGATTGCGCGCGCAGTGATTGCCCGGCCCGACATGCTGGTGGCCGACGAGCCGACCGGCAACGTCGATCCCGAGATGGCGCTCAAGCTGCTGCGCCTGTTCGAGAGCCTCAATCGGCTGGGAACCACGGTCGTCGTGGCGACTCACGATGTCCACCTGATCCGCAAGGTGCCGGAATCGCTGATCATGCGGCTCGACAAGGGACGGCTGAGCGACCCCACCGGCGCGCTACGCTATCCGCCGCGCCGCCCTGCCATGGACACGGCGATGGCGGCCGCTGTTCCGCCCCCGCGACTTTGAAGCACTGACATGGGCTTTCTCACCTCCCTACTGCAATCCTGGCGCACAGGACCGTCCGCAAAGGGCGATCCGCGCCTTCTGCCCGAAGCCCAGCTTTCAGGGCCGATGCCGTGGGTGATCGCCATCATGATTTCGCTGACAGTGGTGGCTGCGGCCAGCGGCCTTGCTCTGCGCAATGCAGCGCGCACCGCGAGCGCCGATCTTGAAGGCGGTGTCACGGTGCAGATCGTGACCGCCGCCCCGGCCGAGCGCCTGCGGCAGGCCGGCGCGGTCATGGCCACGCTGGCAAAGGCGCCGGAGGTGGCCGAAGTGCGCCAAGTCGCGCAGGAAGATCTCAACACCCTTGTCGAACCGTGGCTGGGCACGCGCCCGGGCGACGACGTGGAAGCGCTGCCGATCCCGGCGCTGATCGACGTGCGGCTGAAAGGGCCAGCAACGGCAGACCGAATCGCACATTTGCGCGCGCTCGTGGTGCCAGTCGCCACGTCCGCGCGGGTCGATGCGCAGGCCGGATGGCTGACGCCCGTGTTTGCCGCCATCGGCACGCTGCAGTGGCTTGCAGGCGGCCTGATCGCGCTGCTGGCGCTTGCGACGATTGCAGCGGTGCTGCTGGCATCACGCAATGCGCTGGGCAACCACCGCGAGACGATCGAGATTGTCCACATGCTGGGCGGCACCGACCGGCAGATTGCACGGGTGGTCCAGCGCTCGATGGCGTTCGACGCGGCGGCAGGCGGGCTGGCGGGCCTGCTGCTGGGCGTGATCACCATCGCCCTGCTCTCGCGCCAGTTCGCCGGGCTTGGATCGGGCATGGTGGGGGGGGCGGTGCTGCATTGGCAGGACTGGATCGTGATTGCCGCGATCCCGCTCGCGGGCGTTGCACTGGCCGTGCTCACGGCGCGGGTGACCGTGCTGGCCGCGCTCAGGCGGATGCTCTGACATGGCACGGATGCGTAAGCCTCCCGGCCTGTTCCGCCGTGTTGGTGCGGCGGTCCTGCTGGCGTGGGTCCTCGGATTCCTGTGGTTTACCCTGACGCTGCCGCGCCCGGCGGGTGTACGCAAGACTGACGGCGTAATCGCGCTGACCGGGGCTGGCGGGCGCATTCCTCGCGCGATCGAGGTGCTGCGCGCAGGCCAGGCGCGCAAGGCGTTGATCGCCGGCGTGGCGAGCGAGGTGAAGCCGGGCGAGTTCGCAGCCGAGTACAAGGTTTCGCCGGAGCTTCTCGCCTGCTGCGTGACGCTCGGCTTCGAATCGGTCGATACCCGCTCCAACGGACTGGAAGCCGCGCGGTGGATCGCAGCGGAGCATCTGACCTCGGTGCGCCTTGTCACGACCGACTGGCACATGCGCCGCGCAGTGTTCGATCTGGCGATGGCCGCGCCCCGGGGCGTGGAAATCCTGCCCGATGCCGTACCTTCGCGCCCCAGCATGAAGACGCTGTTCATCGAGTACAACAAGCTGATCGCGCGGGTGCTGGCCTGGTTGGCCGGGTGGTAGGACAAGGCGTGCCGGATACTGCAAGGCAGCCCGATCCCGCCCGCGATGGCGGCGCGCCGCTGCACCGCATCCTGGGCGGGCTGGCGTTCTATGCCGCCTTCTATGGCGGAAGCGTGGTTCTGGTCATCGCGGCGCTGGTGGCGCTTGTGTTAGGCCAAGCGGGCTTTCGCAAGGTAGTACGTGCCTGGTCGACCTGGCACCGCATCTGCGCCCGCGCCTTGCTGGGGATCAGGGTTGAAACCGGCGGGTTCGTGCCCCGCGCCGGCGTGCTTTATGCGATCAAGCATGAATCCTTCTTCGAGGCGATCGACTTGCCGCACCTCTATCCCCTGCCCGTGGTCTTCGCCAAGGATCAGCTGCTGCGCATTCCGCTGTGGGGCACGGTGGGCACGCGCTATGGCCTCATCGCAGTGGACCGCGCGCGCGGGGCAAGTGCCTTGCGCGCCATGCTGACCGCTGCGCGGCGGTGGACGGCCGATGGGCGGCCGCTGATCATCTTTCCCGAAGGCACGCGCGTGCCCCACGGCACGCGGCCCGCGCTACAAGCCGGCTTTGCCGGGCTCTACAAGATGCTGGGCCTGCCGGTCGTGCCGGTCGCGGTCGATAGCGGGCCGCTCTACCACCGTCGTTGGAAATGCTCAGGGACGATCCACTACCGCTGCGGTGAGGAGATCCCGCCGGGGCTGCCGCGCGAGGAAATCGAAGCACGGGTGCACGCCGCCATCAACGCGCTGAACGCGTGAGCATGGACGAAGACCGCATCGACGCCGGAAGCGATCAGCGGCACACCGAGTCCGATGCGCGCACCTGGGGTGAGGTGCTGGGGCCCGGGCTGATCACCGGCGCGGCGGACGATGATCCAAGCGGGATCGGCACCTACAGCCAAGTCGGCGCGCAATTCGGCTTCAGCCTCGCGTGGATCATGGTGTTCAGCTACCCGCTGCTGGTTGCAACGCAGCTGATCTGCGCGCGGATCGGAGCGGTGACCGGGCACGGCATCGCCCACAACCTCAAGCGGCACTATCCGCGCCCGGTGCTGTGGCTGGCGGTGACGCTGCTGCTGGTGGCGAACACGATCAACCTCGGCTCCGACCTTGGCGCAATGGCGGCGGCGCTCAATCTGCTGCTGCCGGGGCCGACGATGCTGTATGTCGCGCTGTTCGGCGGCATCTCGGTGCTGCTCGAGATTTACGTGAGCTACGAGCGCTATACCCGGATCCTCAAGTGGTCCGCGCTTTCGCTCCTCGCCTATATCCTCGTGCCCTTCGTGGCCGAGATTTCGCCGCGCGAAGTGCTGCGCGGGATGCTGGTGCCCGAACTGAGCTTCGACCGGCAGACGGCCATGGCGGTGATTGCGGCGCTGGGCACAACAATCAGCCCCTACTTGTTCTTCTGGCAGGCCGGGCAGGAAGTGGAGGAGCAGCACCGGCTGCACAAGCACCCGCTCGGCGTGTTTCCCCGCGCTGCGGCGCCGGGCCTCAACCGGATGCGGACCGATACGCTGCTGGGCATGGGCGTAACCAGCGTGACCGCGCTGTTCATTGTGATCGCGACGGCCGCCACGCTCCACGCGCATGGGATCAACACCGTCGCTTCTGCCGATGCTGCCGCCAGCGCGCTGCGCCCGATTGCTGGGGACCTCAGCTTTCTGCTGTTTGCGGTGGGGATCATTGGCATTGGCCTGCTGGCGGTGCCGGTGCTGGCCGGATCAGCCGCCTATGCGCTTTCGGAGACTTTCGGCTGGGCCGAGGGGCTGAACCGCAAGCCGCACGAAGCCAAGGCGTTTTATGGCGCCATCGTGGTGGCGGTGCTGGGCGGCGTTGCGCTCAACCTCATCGGTATCGATCCGATGCAGGCGCTCTACTGGACCGCCGTGATCAACGGATTGCTTGCGCCGCCACTGATGGTGATGACCATGCTGGCAGCAAGCAATCCCAAGGTCATGGGCCGGCTGACCTTGCCGCCGCTGCTGAAATGGGGCGGCTGGGCGGCGACGGCGGTGATGATCCTCGTCTCGGGAATGTTCCTCGTCAGCTAGTCTTCGTGGCTGCGGCCGAAATCGGGCCGCGCATCGTCCTGGCCCATCTCGATAATCGAACGGCGGATCGCGCGGGTGCGGGTGAAGGTATCGAACAGCATCGCGCCATCACCCTTGCGGATCGCCTTCTGCAGTTCGGTCAGATCCTCGCTGAAACGCTGGAGCATTTCGAGCACGGCCTCGCGGTTGCTGAGGAACACATCGCGCCACATCGTGGGATCGGACGCCGCGATGCGGGTGAAATCGCGGAAACCGCCCGCGGAATACTTGATGACCTCGCTCTGCGTCACTTCCTCAAGATCGGAGGCAGTGCCGACGATGGTGTAGGCAATGAGGTGCGGCAAGTGACTGGTGACGGCGAGCACGCGGTCGTGATGTTCAGCATCCATCACCTCTACCCGCGCGCCGAGCGCTTCCCAGAATGCGGTGACCCGCGCGATCTCGTCCGCATCGGCGGCGGGCGGCGGGGTGACGATGCACCAGCGGCCCTTGAACAGCGCGGCAAAGCCCGCGTCCGGCCCGCTCTGTTCGGTGCCGGCCACCGGGTGCGAAGGGATCACGCTCACGCCCGGCAAAGCCTCAGCCAGCGCGCGGGCCACGCTCGCCTTGCTGGACCCGACGTCGGTGACGATGACACCAGGAGCCAGGTGCGGTGCAATGGCGCGGCCGGCTGCTTCCATCGCGCCGACCGGCACGCAAAGCACGACAAGATCGGCCCCGGCGACGGCCTCGGCTGCGGTTTCGGGAATCTCGGCCGCCAGTTCGATCTCGCGGGCACGCATACGGACGGCGGGATCGGCGTCAAACCCGGTGGTGACCGCACCGGGCATATACGCCTGGACGGCGCGGGCGACAGAACCGCCCAGCAGCCCAAGCCCGATGACCGCAACCCGGGCAAACGGCGCGGGCACGCTCATCGCGCGGCTTGCGCCAGAGCGCGCAGCACGGCCGCGACCCGGTCCATTTCGGCGGCGCTGCCGATGGTGATGCGCAGGCACTGCGGCAGCCCTTGCCCCGGCAGCCAGCGGGTGATGAAGCCCTCGTCCATGAGGCCCTTGTAAGCCGCCTCGGCGGTGAGCGCCCCGGAAAACTCGATCAGCACGAAGTTTGCCTCGCTCGGCAACGGGCGCAGTCCATGATTGCCCAGCGCTTCGAGCGCGGCGACGAAGCGGGCGCGCTCGGCCCGGTTGTGCGTGCGCGAGGCGTCGACAAAGGCCAGATCGCCCAGTGCCGCGAGCGCGGATGCCTGTGCCGTCACAGTGACGTTGAACGGCCCGCGGATGCGATTGAGCATGTCGATCAAGTGCGGCGCGCCGGTGGCCCAGCCGACGCGTTCGCCGGCAAGCCCGTAGATCTTGGAGAAAGTTCGCGTGACCAGCACGTTTTCGGCAGAGGCCGCCAAGGCAAGCGCGCCATCGTCCGCCTCTGCCTCAAGATATTCGGCATAGGCCTGATCGACGACAAGCAGCACGTCTGCCGGCAGCGCGGCGTGGAGCCGGGCGAGATCTGCACGCGGCAGGTAACTGCCGGTGGGGTTGTTAGGATTGGCGAGGAACACCACACGCGTTCGCGGGGTCACGCAGCCTAGGAGGACATCGACATCGGCGGCATAGTCGCGGTCAGGCGCCTCGATGGGCGCTGCACCGCAGCGCCGGGCGGCGATCTCGTAGACCGAGAAGCCGTAGCGCTGGTAAAGCACTTCGTCACCAGGCCCGGCGAAGGCCTGCGCGGCGAGGTGCAGCAGTTCGTCGGAACCTGTGCCCATGACAATCCGCGCCGGATCAATGCCGTGGAGCGCGCCGAGCGCGCCGCGCAAGGCGTGGCTTTCGGGATCGGGATAGCGCGCCGGATCGCCCGCGCCTTCCCCGCCGCCAAGGCGCGCGGCGCACGCCAGCGGGCTGGTACCAAGCGGGTTCTCATTGGCGGAGAGCTTGATCAGCACCTTCCCGTCAGCCCCGGTGGACTTGCCCGGTACATAGGGATGGATCGCCGCAATCCACGGCTTGGGCACGGGACGGGTGGCTGCGGAGGGGGCGGACGGCTCTGACATGACGGCGCGCCTTAGCGGGCTTGCCGCTCCAAGGGAACCGTCTCACGCGGGCAAGTGGGGCTCAGGCGACATCTGCGCGCAGTGCGGCACCCTTCCAGTCGCTCGCCATGGCGAAGGCCGGCATTGACGCCTTGCCGTCCTCGCCACCACCGATCAGGTGCGGGCCGACCGGCTGGATGCCGTCGCCCTTCGGGCTCTGCGGCAGGCCGGCAGCGGCCAGCTGGTAAGGCGAAGCGCGGTGGCGGGTACACAAGCCGCCATTGCCATCCGGCACGAGCGCCTGTTCGAATTCCAGCCCCTGTTGGCGCTTGCGCGAACGGCGCACCTTGGCAACGGCCAACTGGCCTTCGCCGAGATCGATGACGAACTCGGAGCCTATCGGCACATCGACAAGGCCCTCGATCAACGCGCCGGATACCGAAAGGTTCCGCAGCACCACCGGATAGTAGTGGTTGTCGTGGATCACGCCGATGCGGCGGAACATGGCCTGCCGGTCGTGGCGCTGGAACGCAGGGCCGGACGGCTCGATGATCCAGTTGCCCTCGTTGAGCTTCTTGACGAACTCATCGTTTGGAATCGGCTTGCTGTAGATGTAGCCTTGCACGAGCGTGACGTTGAGGCTCTTCATCAGGTCGAACTGATCGAAACTCTCGACGCCTTCGGCGGTCGTATCCATCTCCAGCGCCTGCGCCAGCGCGACGATCGCGGCAATGATCGCGCGGTTGCGAGATCCGGCTTCGGTCGCGCCGCGCACGAAGGACTGGTCGATCTTGATCTTGTCGAACGGCGCGGTCTTCAGATAACCTAGCGAGGAATAGCCAGTACCGAAATCGTCGAGCGCAAGGCGCACGCCAAGGCCCTTGAGCGCCTTGAAACGGTCGTTGGTGGCACCGCCTTCCTGCAGGAAGACGCTTTCGGTGATCTCCAGTTCGAGCAATTCCGGATCAAGGCCGGAATTCGCGAGCGCACTGGCCACGAGCGCAGGGAAACCATCATCGCCGAATTGCACCGGTGAGACATTGACCGCCACGCGCAGCCCGCCCGGCCAGGCCACGGCTTCGGCGCAGGCGCGCCGCAGGACCCATTCGCCGATGCCTTTGATGAGGTTCGATTCCTCCGCGATCGGAATAAACCGCGCGGGGCTTACCGGACCGTGTTCGGGATGGTTCCAGCGCACCAGCGCCTCGACACCGACGACATGGTTGTCCTCTGCGCGCACGACCGGCTGGTAATGGATTTCAAGCTCGTCCTTCTGGAGCGCGTCATGAAGGTCTTCCTCAAGCAGGCGGCGATCGGCCGCGGCCTTGAGGAGGTCTGCGCTGAAGAAGCGGAACCGCCCGCGCCCGCTGCCCTTGGCGGCATAGAGCGCCAAGTCGGCATTGCGCACGAGGCTGTCGCTATCATCGCCGTCGAACGGGGAAACCGCGACGCCGACCGATGCGCCGATCAGGCAGCGGCTGCCATCGATGGTATAGGGCTGCGAAATGCTGGTGATGATGCTGGTGGCAATATCGCCGAGCACACCGCGATCATCGATCCCGGGCATGATGACCTGGAATTCGTCGCCGCCAAGTCGGCTGACCTTTTCCTTGTCGCCCACCACGCGCACGAGACGCGCCGCGACCTGCTTGAGCAGGGCATCGCCGGCGGCATGGCCAAGCGTATCGTTGACCTGCTTGAAGCGATCGAGATCGATCAGCATGATCGCGCAGGGGCTGCGCTGCGAGGAGCAGAATGTCAGCGTGCGTTCAAGGAGCTGCGACATGCGGCGCCGGTTGAGCAGGCCGGTCAGCGCATCGTGCATCGCCATGTGCGAGCTCTCTTCGGCAGAGCGCCGCTCGCCGGTGATATCCTCGCAGTGGCCGCGGAAACCCGCGAATTCGCCGCGCACAATGACAGGTTCGCCCGAGATCGACCACCACAGCGTCTCGTCCTCGCCGCGCTCGCTGCGCACGGTGATCTTCTCGAAGCGCCCCTTGCGGGCAAAGGCGAAGGGCAGCGTGCGCTCACCTTCACTCTCGCCGCCGGTGCGCAGGAACATTTCCAGGAAGTTCTGGCCGGTAGCGTCGGCCCCTTCCGTCAGCAGCGTCTGGGCGCCGGGCGAAAGATAGGTCACGCGGCCTTCGCCGTCCGTCGACCAGAAGAAGCCGAGGCCCAGGTCCTCATAGGTGTGGCAGAGGGCCGCAGCCTCGCCTTCGGATGTGCGAGGAGGCGGAGCTTCAACCGCCCCTCTTCCGAAAACCTCGCGTGCTTTGCGCAGCACCACCCTGTCGTCCCCTAAGGTCAGCCGTTCACTTCAAACTAGGCATATAACCTAAGGGCGTTGTGGGAAGGTTAACACAGCGATCTTGCATTGGAGAACCGCGATTCCGTGCTCTCGCAGCAAACGAAAAAAGGGCCGGAAGCGCAAAAACGCTTCCGGCCTTGAGTGTGTTCGCAGGAGGAACATGGTCTGGCGGGGCCCTGGTGGGCTCGAGGGAGAGGATCTCGCCCCCCGGCCCCGCCAAGCTTGGAATTAGTGGTTGCCAATCGGCGAAGGCCGATCAGTAGTTGTAGGCGCGCTCACCGTGCTCAGCGATGTCGAGCCCTTCACGCTCGCCTTCTTCGCTGATCCGCATGCCGATCGTTTTGTCGAGCACGAACCAGATGATAGCGGTACCGAGTGCCGACCAGACCAGCGTGAGACCGACAGCCTGGAGCTGGACGATGAACTGGCTCGAGATGCTGTAAGCTTCCGGAGCGACCGCAACGGCCGGGAACACGGTGTAGTCAAAGTAGCCCTGACCGCCGAGCTTCGGATCTGCGACAATGGCGGTACCGAGCGCGCCAACGATCCCGCCGACGCAGTGGACGCCAAACACATCGAGCGTATCGTCGTACTTGAACTTGTTCTTCACCGTGCTGACGAAGAAGAAGCAGATCGGCGAAACGATGAGGCCGAGGACGATCGAGGTCATCGGAGCGCCAAGGCCCGAAGCCGGGGTGATGGCAACCAGACCGGCAACCGCACCGGTGGCTGCGCCGAGCGTCGAAGGCTTCTTGTGCACGACCTGTTCGATAACCGCCCAGCTCACCGCAGCAGCGCAAGTCGCCAGCATGGTGTTGACGAAGGCAACCGCAGCAACACCGTTCGATTCAAGGTTCGAACCCGCGTTGAAGCCGAACCAGCCCACCCACAGCAGCGAAGCGCCGATCATGGTCATGGTCAGCGAGTGCGGCGGCGTGGCTTCCTTGCCATAGCCCAGGCGCTTGCCGAGCATGATGCAGCCAACAAGACCGGCGATACCCGCGTTGATGTGCACCACGGTGCCGCCCGCGAAGTCCAGCGCGCCCTTGCCGTAGAGATAGCCCCAGTCGCCCGGCTGACCCGAAAGGAAGTCCGGTCCGGCCCAGTACCACACCATGTGCGCGATGGGATAATAGACGAAGGTCGACCACAGCACCACGAACAGCATCAGCGGCGTGAACTTGATGCGTTCAGCGAACGCACCGATGAACAGCGCTGGGGTGATCATGGCGAAGGTCATCTGGAACACGAAGTAGCTGAGTTCCGGGATGTAGACGTTGTTGGAGAACGTCGCGGCATACGTCCCGCTGGTCACGCCGGCCATCAGAACCTTGCCGAAGCCGCCGATGAAGGGCGAACCGCCAGTGAAGGCGAGGCTGTAGCCGTAGGTTGCCCAGAGCAGGCCCGCGATCGAAACGATCATGAACACCTGCATGAGAACGGAAAGCATGTTCTTGGTGCGGACCAGGCCGCCGTAGAACAGCGCGAGGCCCGGAATGCTCATCATCAGTACGAGCACGGACGAAACGAGCATCCAGGTGGTGTCACCCTTGTTGACCATGGTGGCCTGCGTCGCCACATCGGGCGCCTTGACCATCGCCGCCTGGGCAAGGGCAGTGGAAGCGGCGCCGAGCGTCAAGCCCGCGCCTGCAACCCCGCCGATCATCTTACGGATCATCGAAGTTCCCCTCATATCAGAAGTGGCGGCCGTCACAGCGCCGTATCCCCGGTCTCGCCGGTGCGGATGCGCGTGGCCGAAGCAAGATCGAGAACGAAGATCTTGCCATCGCCGATCGCTTCAGTGCTGGCGGTCTGCTGGATCATCTCGATGATCCGGGGTGCCAGATCGTCGCTCGCGGCGATTTCGATCTTCACCTTGGGCAGCATGTTGGTGGTGTATTCGGCGCCGCGGTAGATCTCGGTCTGGCCCTTCTGTCGGCCGAAACCCTTCACTTCCGACACCGTCATCCCGGCAACGCCCAGCCCGGAGAGCGCTTCGCGCACTTCGTCGAGCTTGAACGGCTTGATGATGGCGATGATGAATTTCATTCATGCCCCCTTTGCGGCCTTCTCGCCGGACGACCCGCCGGCTCAGATACCTTCGCAAGCACCGTGCCAAATGCTCGGGGCACTGGAATCAGGGGGAATCTTTTTGCGACTGCGAGATATGACGGAGAAGGCGCGCTCGAATCTTGGGCAGATTCACATTGTTGCCTAAAAAACAGGCACAAACTCTGCCCTCAATTGCCTCGGAAAAAGCGGTCCGTGGGGGTGGTCGGGAGGCCGTCGATGCTGCGATCCCGGCCCGACGTCTTGGCCATCCAGGCCGCCTCATCAGCTTGCGCGTGGTACTTGACCAGCGTGCCGCGTTCCTGGTCGAGTGTCATGACGGGCACGCCCCATCCGCAGCTGGTTTGCACGGTCTCGACGGCAATATCGAAGATCTGGCGCGTTCCGGGCAGGATGGTGAAGTGGGCGGCAAGTTCGTCCCAATCGGGATCCTGCGGGAGGACCGGCCGGCCCGTGCCATAGAGGCGCAGGATAAGCGGCGGCTGGCCGAAGTTGCACATCATCACCGTGATCCGCCCATCCGCGACGAGATGGGCGTGGGTCTCGTTGCCCGAACCAGCAAGATCGAGATAGGCGACGCGGTTTGGGCCAAGGATCCGGAAGCTGTCATAGCCCTTGGGCGAGAGGTTGATGCGCGCATCCGCCGCCGCTGTCGCGACAAAGAACATGCTTTGCCCGCCCATCATCGCCTCATGCTGCGGCAGAATCCGGTCGGTGAATTCAGCCATCAGAGATAGTCGCGCAAAGTGCTGATAAAGCGTTCGAACTGATCGTGGTGCAGCCAGTGGCCGGCGTTTTCGAACTCGATCACCGTGCCGTTGCGGAAGTGCTTGATGCGGCCATCGCGCTCGGGATTGCCGGCCCAGGAATCCGCTCCGTTCATCAGCAGGGTCGGCGCGGTGATCGCCTCCCACAGCTCGTGCTTGCGTTCGGTGGAGATGTCGTAGGGATGGTCGATGTGTACGTAGGGATCGAACTTCCAGGTGAAGGTTCCATCCTCGTTGCGGTTGATCCCGTGGATCGTGAGGTGCCGGGCCTGCGCATCGGTGAGGTAGGTGTTCTCCGCCTTCATGCGCGCATAGGCGTCTTCGAGCGTGGCGTAGCGGCGCGGCAGACGGCCCGCGGCCTTGCGCTTTTCGGCAATGTAATCGCGCACGCGCCGGGCGAAGGGCACATCCTTCATCCGCAGTTCCCAATCGGGCGTGGGGAAGATGCCCTCGATCGCGACGAGCTTGGCCACGTCTTCGGGAAACAGCCCGGCATAGCGGAGCGCGACATTGGCGCCCCACGAGTGCGAGACGATGGTGACCGGCGCGAGGCCGAGCTGGTGGACGAGCTGCGCGACATCGTAGACCATGTCCATCGTGCGGTAATTGCCGTCCGATGCCCAGTCGCTGTCACCATGCCCGCGGTGATCGAGCGCGATCACGTGCCAGTCTTCACGCAAGGCCTCGGCCGTCCAATCCCAGCTGCGGCAGTGATCGCGCCCGCCGTGGATGAGCAGCAGCGGCGGCTTTTCCGCATTGCCCCAATCGACATAGTGGAGCCGCAAGCGCTGCGAGATGAAGGTGTTGGATGTGGGGCCGAGCAGTGTCATCTGCAGGTCTGTGCCGCAGGTGCGAAGGCCATGCAAGTGCGGTTTGAGCCCTTAGACCCGCTCCCGCCACGAGACTTTCGGCGCAAACCCGATCACTTCGCCCGCCCGTGCGGAGGAAAGCAGCGAGGCCTCCCCCGCCAGCGTTTCGGCAAGCGGGACGCCGGGGAAATGTGCTTCCATCAACTCGCGCGATGCGCGGCCCATCAGATTGTCTGCCGCAGCGATGATCATCGCTTCGTGGCCGGTGGTGCTCGCATCCAGCGCGCAGCAGCACGCCTCTGCGGCATCCTCGACATCGATGTAGCTCCACAGGTTCCACTTGCGGCTGGCGGGATCAGCCTGGATCTGCGGCAGTGCGGCGTAGTCTTCTGCCTTATAGACATTGGAAAAGCGCAGCGAGAGGATGGCCATGGCGGGGTGCCAGCGGGCGAATTCTTCCGCCATCGCCTCCCCCAGCCGCTTGCCCAGCGCATAGGACCAATTGGGGAGCAGCGGATGCGTCTCGTCGATAGGGGCGAATTGCGGCGGATCGGCAAAGGGCAGCCCGAGGATCGTCTCGCTCGAGGCCCAGACCACGCGCCCGATGCCCAGCCGGGCGGCGGCGGAAAACACGTTGTAGGTGCCCAGCACATTGACGCGGAAGGCTTCCTCGTCGCTCGTCGCGCCGGGCTTGGGGATGCCCGCGAGATGGAGCACCGCATCGAAGCGGCGGGCAGCGGTGTCGACACCCGAAAGCGCGCCCATCACCGCACCGAAATCCGCGCAATCGAGCCGCACCGTATCATCGCCGTAGACCGAGCTCATGATATCGAAGCCCGTGACCCGGTGCCCGGCGCGGCGCAGCGCCGCCACGGCCACGCGGCCCAGCTTGCCGTTGCTGCCTGTCACCGCGATGCGCATGCGTGCTTCTCCCTGCGTCAGCGTTCCTTGGTGGCGCTGAACGTCAGCTCCGGATTGCGTTCTTGCTGATAACCGACATCCCACGACGAGCGCGCCATGAACACCGGATCGCCGTCGCGGTCCTTGGCAAGGTTCGACATGTTGAAATCGGCAAAGCTGCGCAAGGCGGCGTCGCTGCCCTTGATCCAGCGCGCGGTATCGAACGGCGAGGGTTCGAGCACGGCCTCGACCTTGTACTCCGCCTCGAGCCGGGAAATCAGCACGTCGAGCTGAAGCTGGCCGACCACGCCGACGATCGATTGCGCGCCGATCTCGGGGTAGAACACCTGGATCACGCCTTCCTCGGACAAGTCGTCGAGAGCCTTCCTGAGCTGCTTGGTCTTGGTCGGGTCCTTGAGCTGCACGCGGCGCAGGATTTCCGGCGCGAAGTTGGGTAGGCCAGTGAAGCGCACCACGTTCTTTTCAGACAGCGTATCGCCCACGCGCAAGGTTCCGTGGTTGGGAATGCCGATGATGTCGCCTGCTTCGGCAGTGTCGGCAATCTCGCGGTCCTGCGCGAAGAACAGGATCGGCGAATGGACCGCAATCGGCTTTCCCAGCCCTGAGGGCGTGAGCTTCATGCCGCGCTTGAAGGTGCCCGAGACCATGCGCATGAACGCAATGCGGTCGCGGTGCATCGGGTCCATGTTGGCCTGGACCTTGAACACGAAGCCAGTGACTTCGGGAAAGTCGGTTTCGATGGTGCCGCTTTCGCTCGGCTGCGGACGCGGCGGCGGGGCGTGGCGCGCGATGGCGTCGATCATTTCGGTAATGCCGAAGTTCTTGAGCGCGGAGCCGAAATAGACCGGGGTGAGATCGCCATTGCGATAGGCAGTGAGATCGAACTCGGGATAGCCCATCTGCGCGAGCTCGATTTCCTCGGCGATGTCAGCGGGGATTGCGCCTTCGGTCACCGGATCGCGCTTGCCAAGGAATTCGCGGCTATCGCCCTCGGGGCGGGCAATCGTGTTCGTCGCGAAATCGAGCACGCCTTCGAATATGCCGCCCATGCCGATGGGCCATGACATCGGACAGACATCGAGCGCCAGAGCATCGGCCACTTCATCGAGCGTCTCGAACACCGGGCGGCCTTCGCGGTCCACCTTGTTGACGAAGGTGATGATCGGCACCGAACGGAGGCGGCAGACTTCAAACAGCTTGCGGGTCTGCGGCTCGATGCCTTTGGCCGCATCGATCACCATGATCGCGGAATCGACGGCCGTCAGCGTGCGGTAGGTGTCTTCGGAGAAGTCTTCGTGGCCCGGCGTATCGAGCAGATTGAAGACGACGCCGTCTTTCTGGAAAGTCATGACCGAAGACGTGACCGAGATGCCGCGCTGCTGCTCGATCTTCATCCAGTCAGACCGCGCGCGCCGCGCCTGCCCCCGCGCCTTGACCTCACCGGCCAAGTGGATCGCGCCGCCTTGCAGCAGCAGTTTCTCGGTCAGCGTGGTCTTGCCCGCGTCAGGGTGCGAGATGATGGCAAAGGTGCGGCGATTGGTACTCATGCCGCGCGGCCTATACGGGACGAACCGTGACGTCCATGCGGAAGCTGCGGCTTGCGCCCGGCTCCAGCGAGACGACGCCCGGTTTTTCGCGGAAATCGCCGCCAAAGCCCTCCGGATCGGAATGACCCTGCCATGGCTCAATGCAGATGTAGCGCGCGCCCGTCACCTGCCACAGCCCAAGCATCGGCGTGTCCGGGAAGGCCACATCGAGCCACGCGCCACCCTCTGCGCCATAGGACAAGCGGCGGCTGGCGAGATCGGGCCAGATGAGCGCATCGGCGCGGAACAGCTCTGAATCGAGCGCGAGGTCCTCCCCGGCCACCGGCGTCGGCGCGCCCTCCGGCAGGAGCAGGCCGGTCGTCTTGTCGATCCGCCGAATCGGCTGCGGTTCCGCGCGTTCGAAGACGATGCGGTGATCCGCCTTGGCGCCGCCGCCCGGCACCGGCCACGCGAAGGCGGGATGGAAGCCAAAACTGAACGGCAGCGCCACGTCGCCGGTGTTGCGCACGGTGGCGACCATCGCCAGCGTCATCCCAGTTAGCGTGAAGGCCATCTCCAGCGCGAAGGCGAAGGGATAGCTGGCGCGGGTTTCGGCGTTGTCCTCCAGACGGAACACCGCGCGCCCGGCCCCGGCCTCGATCACCGTGAAGGCGCTGCGCCGGGCGAAACCGTGCTTGGGCATGGGGTAGGCCTGCGCATCGAGGCGCAGCGTATCTTCCGCCAACGCGCCGACAATGGGGAACAAGAGCGGCGCGCGGCCCGACCAGAAGGCGGGATCGGCGTCGGTCATGTATTCGCGCCCCGCCGCATCGGAAAGCGAGGAAAGTTCGGCGCCGAAGGGGTTGATCCGGGCGGTCAACCCTTCGCTGGAAATGGCGATCAAATCGCTCATCATCCCCTCCGGCCCACTCGCGGCTCAGGCCCGCAGGACGCCGCCGAGCTTCGAGCCGGCGGCCACGATCTTGTCGGTGATCGCCTTGAGTGCGGCTTCGTCGTAACTCTTTTCGACCGGCTGCAGCGTGACTTCGATGGCCAGCGACTTTTGGCCTTCCGGCACACCATTGCCCCGGAAATCATCGAACACGCGGGCCGCGACCACGTTGGCCTTGTCCGCCCCGCGCACGGCGCGCAGCAGATCGCCCGCTGGTAGCGTGGCGGGCACGAGGAAGGCGTAATCGCGCGTGACGGCCTGCAGTGCGGGCGGCGCATAGTGCTGCCGCGCAAAGCTGCCGGGACCCTTGCGCGCGGGGACGCGTTCGAGGAACAGTTCGACCACGGCGACCGGACCGGCCAGATCAAAGGCCTTGGCGGTGGAGGGGTGGAGCATGCCGAAAAGTGCGAGCACCGTTTTCGGCCCAAGCCGCAAAGTGGCGGACTGGCCGGGGTGGAACTGCGCTCCAGCCTCACCCATCACTTGCAGGTTCTCGACCGGCGCACCTGCTTCGGCGAGAAGCGCGAGGGCCTCGGCCTTGGCGTCGAATGCATCGAACGCCTTGGCCTTGCCCGTTGCCCAGCCGCGCGAGGCGGCTTCGCCTGCGAGCACCACCGCAAGGCTCGGCTGCTCGGCGCTGGCTCCACCTTCGCCGCGCAGGTAGCGGCGGCCGATCTCGAACAGGCGAACCGAGGTCGCGCCGCGATCGAGATTGCGCCGCGCCGCCGAAAGTAGACCCGGCAGCAGCGAGGGCCGCATGGTCTTGAGGTCTTCGGAGATCGGATTGGCGAGAGTCCAGAGTTCGCCATCAGCGAAATGCTCGGCCTCGTTCGTCGGCAGGAACGACCAGGTGATCGCCTCGTTCAGCCCGCGCGCGGAAGCGGCGCGGCGGAGGCGCCGCTCCTGCATCTGGGCTGCGGTCGCGGTCGGCTTGGCCACGCCGTCTGCGCGCGGCAGCGGGGTGGAGGGCACGGCATCGAGCCCGTGAACGCGGATGACTTCCTCGACAATGTCGGGCGCGCCATCGATGTCTGGGCGCCAGGTCGGCACGGTCACGGTCCAGTCTTCGGAGACTTCGAAGCCGAGCGCGGCGAGGATGCGCTTCTGCTCGCTGTCCGCCACGTCGATCCCGCCGAGAGTGCCGGCGAGCGCCGGATCATAGGCGAAGCTCTTGCGCGCGAGCGGGGGCTGGCCGGCGCGGATAACCTCGCTTGCCTCGCCGCCGCAAATCTCGAGGATCAGGCTGGTGAGGAGGTCAAGGCCCGTATCGAGGAACGCGGGATCAACCCCGCGCTCGAAGCGGCCGCGCGCGTCGGACGTGAGGGCCAGCGACTGGCCGGTGCGGGCGATGTTGGCGGGGGTGAAATAGGCGACTTCGAGGAGGACGTCGGTGGTCGTTTCCGAACAGCCCGAATGCTCGCCGCCCATGATGCCCGCGATATCGTGGACGCCGCTCTCATCGGCGATCACGGTCATCCACGGCGCAAGCGCATATTCCTTGCCGTTGAGCGCAAGGCAGGTTTCGCCTTCTCGCGCCTTGCGGGCGACAACAGCGCCGTCGAGCTTGGCGAGGTCGTAGGCGTGCGCCGGGCGGCCATAGCCGAGCATGACGTAGTTGGTGATATCGACCAGCGCCGAAATCGGGCGCTGGCCCGCGCTCTTGAGGCGGTCCTGCAGCCACTGCGGACTGGGGTCGTTCTTCACACCGCGAATGACGCGGCCGTAGAAGGCCGGGCAGCCTTCGGGATCATCGGTGCGCACCTCGACCGGGCAGGCAAAGCTGCCGGCCACGGGAGCGGTATCGATGGGCTTGAGAACGCCAAGGCCTGCTGCCGCGAGATCGCGCGCGATGCCGTGGACGCCCATGCAGTCCGGGCGGTTGGGCGTGATCGCCACGTCGAACACCGGGTCTGAGCCGAGATAGTCGGCAAAGCTGATGCCGAGCGGCGCATCGGCGGGAAGCTCGATGATCCCGTCATGCTCTTCGCCAAGGCCGAGCTCACGCGTCGAGCACATCATGCCGTTCGATTCGACGCCGCGGACCGCTGCAACCTTGAGGGTCATCCCATTGGCGGGAACGACAGCGCCGGGGACGCCGAGCACGCCGACCAGACCGGCGCGCGCATTTGGGGCGCCGCAGACGACCTGGAGCGGGGCTCCATCACCCAGATCGACCGAGAGGACCTGCAGCTTGTCGGCCTGCGGGTGCTTCTCCGCTGTCAGCACCCGGGCGACACGGAACTGCGTGAGGGCAGCAGAGGCATCCTCGACGCTTTCGATCTCGAGCCCGAGCGAGGTGAGCTTCTCGGCAATCTGCCGCGCATCGGCCTTGGTATCAAGCAGGGCCTGGAGCCAGGAGAGCGCAAACTTCATGCCCGGACTCCCACGCCGCCGGAAAGGGTCGGCACATCGAGCGCACCGAAGCCGTAGTGACCAAGCCAACGCACATCGCCATCGAAGAAGGCGCGCAGATCGTCCATGCCGTATTTCAGCATGGCGAGCCGATCGACCCCGGTGCCGAAGGCGAAGCCCTGCCATTCATCTGGATCGAGCCCGCCGAATTCGATGACCTTGCGGTTGACCATGCCCGAGCCCAGCACTTCCATCCAGCCGCCGCCGGGCACATCGCCCCCGCCGCCGACCACGCGCTTGCCGTTCACGAGGGTATAGCCGACATCGACTTCGACCGAAGGCTCGGTGAAAGGGAAGTAGCTGGGGCGCAGACGCAGGACGATATCGTCGCGCTCGAAGAAGGCCTTGAGGAAGGTCTCCAGCGTCCACTTGAGGTGGCCGAGATGGATGCCCTTGTCGATCACAAGGCCTTCGATCTGGTGGAACATCGGCGTGTGCGTGGCATCGCTGTCTGACCGGTAGACGCGGCCCGGCGCGATGACGCGCAACGGCGCACCCTGGCTGAGCATCGAACGGATCTGCACCGGCGAGGTGTGCGTGCGCAGCAGCATCGAACGGCCCTGCGCGTCCTGATCGGGGAAGTAGAACGTATCGTGCATCGCGCGCGCCGGATGCGTTTCAGGCATATTGAGCGCAGTGAAATTGTGCCAATCGTCCTCGATTTCCGGCCCTGTCGCCACGGCAAAGCCCATATCGGCGAAGATCTCGGCCAGTTCGTCCATAACCTGGCTGACGGGGTGAACCGTGCCGCGCGGCGCGGCGGGCGCTGGGAGCGAGAGATCGGCAGTTTCTGCGGCGAGCCTGGCATCAAGCGCGGCGTTTTCCAGCGCGCTGCGGCGTTCGGTGAGCGCGGCGGTGACCGCCTCGCGCGCAGCGTGGATGCGCGGGCCGGTGCTGGTGCGTTCCTCCGGGCTCATGCCGCCCAGCGACTTGAGCAGGGCCGAGACCCAGCCCTGCTTACCAAGCGCGGCGACCCGCAGGGCCTCGACCGCTTCGATCGTATCGGCGCCGGCAATCGCGGCGAGTGTCGTTTCAAGCTGTTCCATCGACCCCGCCGCTAGCGCCAAACGGCGCGGAATCCAAGGCGCGGATTATGCGGGCGGCGGAACGTGGAGCGCCTGAACCGGTGCGCCCGCAACTTCCATCCGCGCGCGCATCACCCCGGCGAGCACCGGATGCGGCAAAGCGGCGTAGGCGCGGGGGCTCATTCCCATGAACCGATGGAACTCGCGCACGAACTGGGCCTGATCGTGGTAGTGCGAATCGATGGCCCCGATCCACGTGAGCGTGGGATCAAGCATGTACTGCGAAAGGCTGCGCATGAAGCGCTGGCGGCGCAGCAGCAAGCTGGGCGGAAATCCGAAGTGTTGGCGGCAAACACGTTCCAGTGTGTGCGTGGGAAGGCCGGCACGTTCGGCCATGGCCGAAACTGTGGCGACTTCCGGATCGATCAGCGCTCCGTGCGCCGCGCGAATGCGCGCTTCCTGCGGCATCTCGGACGCGGCAAGGCTTTCGAAATGCCGCGTGATGCGCGCCAGTTCGCCGGCCTCATCCGGCACGGGGCCGAACAGCGATTCGACCAGCGGACGCAAGGGCGCAAAGGCGGGTTCGGCCATCGGATCATATAGACGATCCGCAAAGCTATGCGCCGAGGCCGCGACAAACTTGGCCCACCCGAGCGGAAGCAATCCGATGCCCCAGATC
>CANGJB010000029.1 GCA_947453945.1 Sphingomonadaceae bacterium | reverse complement strand
AGCGAGCAGGACAAGCCGTCGATCTTGTCCTCGGCGGTCATCGCCACTTCGGCCTCGGGCGCAAGCGCCAGAAAACGGCGGACGCGCGCGACGAACTCCTCGACTTCCTCGTCCGAAAACGCGTTGTCGAGGCTCATCATCCGAACCTCGTGCGCCACTTTGGCGAGAGGCGATGCCGCAACTTCGTGGCCTACCTTGCGGCTGGGGCTGTCGGCGCGAATCAGGTGCGGGAACGCGGCTTCGAGTTCGGCGTTGCGCCGCACCAGCGCATCATACTCAGCATCCGAAATCTCGGGCGCATCTTGCGCATGATAGAGCTTGTCATGGTGCGCAATCTGGCGCGCCAGACGCATCAATTCATTCGCGGCATCAGCTTCGCTCATCGTCATGGCTCAGCCCTCCCCAGCACCGTCACGACCAGTTCGCGCCGTGCGCGAAAGCCGAGCGATTCGTAAAGGCGGATCGCGTGGGCATTGTAGGCATAGCTGTGGAGGAACGGAGTGTCTCCGCGCGCAACGAAACCTGCCATCACGCGCCGGATAAGCCGGCCAGCCAGCCCCTTCCCCTGCCGATCAGGCGCAGTGCAGACAGCGCTCACTTCGGCAAGGCCGAGCGCGGGGCGCATCCGCTCCCCGGCCATGGCGATCAGCCGTCCGTCCTCGCGCAGGCCATAGAAGGTGCCGTAGCGGTTGGTGTGGGCGCGCCACGGGCCGGGCTGCGTATCCAGCGCCAGTGCAGTCATCTCCGGCGCGTCCGCCTCGCCCAGCACGACCAGCTCCCGATCTTCAGCAAAGGCCTGCACCGGGTCATCTGCAATCATCTGCAGCAGCGGTGCGGTGCGCAGCACACGGGTTCCCGGCGGGGCGTTCTGCTCCGCGCTTTCCAGCAACCAGATCTCATCGTCGGCGCTGGTCAAAAGCCCCGCGAGCTCGGCCTCATGCCCCGGCGCAGCGGCGGCAAAGGGGCCATACGTGGGGTCAATCCGGCAGACCGTGCCGCGGGTCACCGCAAGCGCCGCCTGCGGACCGTTCAGCAGATTCCGGATCGGGTGGTCGAGCACCCGATCAAACGCTTGGGTGCTCATGCCTGCTCCAGAAGCCTCTCGGCCTGCGCACGCGCTTCGGGCGTAATCTCCGCGCCAGACAGCATCCGGGCGATTTCCTCCTGCCGCCCGCCAGCATCGAGCTGGGCCACCGACGTACGCGTGACCGTGCCTTCGGACGACTTGGCGATAAGGTAGTGCGTCGTCCCGCGCGCGGCCACTTGCGGGCTGTGTGTGACGGCAAGCAGCTGGCCGCCGCTGGCAAGCCGCGCAAGCCGCTCGCCAATCGCACTGGCCACCGCGCCGCCAACCCCGCGGTCGATCTCGTCGAAAATCACCGTCGCCGCCCCGCCCTCTTCGGCCAGCGCGACCTTGAGCGCGAGGATGAAGCGCGAAAGTTCCCCGCCCGAAGCGATCTTGGTGAGCGGCGCGAAATCGGCGCCCGGGTTGGTGGAGATCAGGAACTCCGCCGCATCGACGCCTTGCGGGCCCCAGCGATCTTCCGGCAGACGCACGACGGCCGTGCGAAAGCGCGCCGCATCAAGCTTCAGCGGAGCAAGTTCTGCCGCCACCGCCGCATCGAGCCGCCGCGCCGCCTCTGCACGCGCGACGGACAGGCCCTCCGCCTTGGCCCGGTAATCAAGCCCTGCATCCTGCGCGGCGCGGGCGAGCCCGGCAATTGATGCCTCACCGCCCTCGATCTGATCGAGCGCGTCGCGCATTTCGGTCATACGTGCGGGAAGCTCGTCCACCGTGCAGCCATGCTTACGGCCGGCGGCGCGCAGATCGAATAGCCGCGTCTCGATCTGATCCAGAAGCCGCGGATCATGGGAAAGCGCCTCAGCCGCCTTTTCCAGCCGATCCTCCGCCTCGCTCGCCTCGATCACCGCGCGGTCGAGCGCTTCCATGGCCTCGGTCAACAAGGGATGTTCATGCGCGATGCGGTCCAGCCGGCGCGACGCGCTGCGCAAAGACGCCAGCGCCGAATCCGATCCGGTCCACAGATGCTGCAATTCCGCAAGATCGCCCGAAAGCCGCTCCCCCTTCTGCATCGCCGCGCGCTGCCCGGCGAGTTCGGCTTCCTCGCCCGCTTCAGGCGCGAGCAGCGCCAGTTCGGCAAGGTGCGCGATCAACAAGTCCTGTTCAGCAGAAGCGGCGGCCAGACGCGCCTGCGCTTCGGCCAGTGCGCCTTCGGCCGCGCGCCACTTGTCCCAAGCGGCGGCAACTTCGCTCACTTCAGCGCGGGCATAGCGATCGAGCAACGCGCGGTGGCCCCGCGCGTTGACGAGGCCGCGATCATCGTGCTGGCCATGCAGTTCGACCAGACCACGCGCCAGTTCGCGCAGCAGCGCGACGCTGACCGGCTGATCGTTGACGAAAGCGCGGCTGCCGACAGCATTACCTCCATCGGCTCGCAAGCGGCGGCGAATGATCAGAGGCTCGCCCGGTTCGACCGCAATCTCGGCGTCTGCCAGCGCCGTACCCAGCGCGTCGGGCAGCGCATTGAACTCGAAAGTCGCGGTAACGCTGGCCTCGTCCGCACCGGCACGGATCAGGCCGCCATCGGCGCGATCACCCAGCACGAGGCCCAGCGAATCCAGCAGGATCGATTTGCCCGCCCCGGTCTCGCCCGTAAGCACGCCGAGCCCGCGCCCGAACGCGAGGTCGAGCGCTTCGATCAAAACGACATTGCGAATGGAAAGACCCGTGAGCATCGCGCGCGATCCTTAACCAGTCTGCAGCGCCGCGTCACCCTGCTCGCACAGAGGGGCCGCAATGTTGGCAAAGCTGTGGATAAGGCTGTGCATTTCGCTCGAGTGTGACAGTGGGAAGGCAGGGTGCAACGTGAACGAAACGGGACTGTGACAGGGATTCGGCTCAGTTAGCAAACTGAAACAAGGGTTCCGCAATGACACGCAGTGCACAAGCCTGGGGAACGCCTCTCTCCGCCACCGAACTCGCTAGATCCATCCCGGCCTGGCTCGATCTGCCAGAGCCGCGCGGTTTCCGCCCCAAACGCAAGGTGCGCACGGTGTGGATCTCGGATATTCACCTCGGCACGCGGGGCTGCAATGCCGCCATGCTGCTCGATTTTCTTGCCTCGATCGAATGCGAGACGCTCTATCTGGTCGGCGATATCGTCGATGGCTGGCGCCTCTCGCGGGGGTGGTACTGGCCCGATGCGCACAACGAAGTGGTGCGCCGCGTGCTCAAGATGGCGCATCGCGGCACCCGCGTCGTGCTGATTGCGGGCAATCATGACGAGATGCTGCGGCCCTATGCCGGCATGAGCTTCGGCGGGGTGGAGATCGCGCTAGAGGCGATCCACGTTACCGCTGATGGCCGCCGCCTGCTGGTCACGCATGGCGACAAGTTCGATGGCGTGGTGCTCTATGCGCGCTGGCTCGCGTTCCTGGGCGACAAGGCCTACGAAATCCTGCTGCGCGCCAACCGCTGGTTCAATGCAGTGCGCAGGCAGTTCAAACTGCCTTACTGGTCGCTCTCCGCCTATCTCAAGAAGCGGGTGAAGAACGCGGTGCAGTTCGTCTGCGCGTTCGAGGAAGCCGTGGCCCACGCCGCGCGCGACATGGATGTCGACGGGGTGGTCTGCGGGCACATCCACTGCGCCGAAATCCGCCAGATCGGCGATGTGACGTACTACAACGATGGTGACTGGGTCGAAAGCTGCACCGCGCTGGTGGAAGATCACGCCGGCGCGATCACGATCGTGGACTGGGCTGCGATCTGCTTTGCCGAAGCGCAATCCCGCACAGACGCCGGCCTTGCGGGGCCTGCCCGCATCAAGGAAGACGCATGAGAATCGCCCTTTGCACCGATGCCTGGCACCCGCAGGTCAATGGTGTCGTGCGCACGCTGGCAACCACGGTCGAACACGTGACAGCGCGCGGGCATGAAGTGATGCTGATCACGCCAAACCAGTTCTTCACGTTCGGCCTGCCCGGCTACCGCGAAATCCGCCTCGCCATGCTGCCGCGCTTCCGCACGCGGCGAGCCTTGCGCGATTTCGCCCCTGACATCGTCCACATCGCCACCGAAGGTCCGATCGGCTGGGCGGCGCGGGGCTGGTGCAAGGCGAGCGGCGTGCCGTTTACCAGCGCTTTCCACACCCGCTTTCCCGATTATGCGGCGATGCGCACCGGCCTCAGCCCGGACCGGTTCTGGCCGATCATGCGCCGCTTCCACGGCCCCAGTCACGCCGTGCTGGTATCCACGCCCACGCTCGCGGCCGAACTTGCCGGACACGGGCTGCGCCATGCGGCGCCGTGGTCACGCGGGATCGATGCGGCCCTCTTCCATCCCGGCCACCCGCCGCTTGAGGCGCTGGCCGATCTGCCGCGCCCCATCCTGCTCAACGTGGGCCGCGTGGCGATGGAAAAGAACCTCGGCGCGTTCCTCGATGCCGATGTGCCGGGAACCAAAGTGGTCGTCGGCAACGGCCCGGACCTTGCGCATCTGCGCGCGCGCTATCCGCACGTCGTTTTCCTCGGCGCGCTTTCGGGTGCAAAGCTGGCGCAGGCCTATTGCGCGGCGGATGTCTTCGTCTTCCCCAGCCGGACCGATACCTTCGGTCTCGTGATGATCGAGGCCCTGGCCTGCGGCGTGCCTGTTGCAGCCTACCCGGTACCGGGCCCGATCGACGTGGTCGGCATGATCGGCCATGGACCGAACGAAGACCTGCCGCAGCCGGTCGGCGCGTTGCACGACGAGCTGAGCAGGGCCATCGCTGCGGCCCTGCCCTGTGACCGCAAGGCCGCCGCAGCGCATGGCGCAAGCTTCAGTTGGGAGCGGGCAACCGATCAGTTCCTGGGCGCACTCAGCAATGCCGTGCACACATGCAAGGGACGCGAAGCAGCTTGAGCAGCTGCCAGCGGCTCAGCTTGCCGTGGTGCCGGGCGCCTTGTCGTTCATGAGCTTGTAGGCCCGCTCATACCATTCGTTGCCGGGATAGTTGGTTCCCAGCACGGCTGCGGCCTTCTGTGCCTGTTCCGGCAGGCCGAGCACGAGATAGCTCTCGACCAGACGGTACAGAGCCTCCGGCGTGTGGCTGGTCTGCTGGTACTTTTCGACGACCGTGCGGAAGCGGAGCGTGCCAGCCAGCCACTTGCCGCTGCGCTGGTAGAACCGGCCGATCTCCATTTCCTTGCCCGCGAGGTGATCGTTCACGAGATCGAGCTTGAGCCGCGCGTCGGTGGCATAAGTCGTGGTGGGATAACGGCGGGTCACCTCGGTCAGCGCGGTGAGCGCCTGCAGGGTGATCTTCTGATCACGCGTCACGTCGCTGATCTGCTCGTAGTAGCACAGCGCGACGAGGTAGTAGGCGTAGGGCGCGTCCTTGTTGCCGGGGTGGATCGACAGGAAGCGCTGCGCGGACTGGACCGACTTGGGATAATCGCGCGCGGCATAATAGCTGAATGCGCTCATCAACTGGGCGCGGCGGGCCCAGGGCGAATAGGGGTGCTGGCGCTCCACTTCGTCGAACAGCGCGGCGGCCTGCTTGGCATCGCCCCGATCGAGCCGGTCCTTGGCGGCGGCGTAGAGCGTATCGACATCGCGCGCGACATAGGCGACGTCCTTCTTGGCCTTGCTGCCGGCGCACCCGGCAGTGAGCCCGAGAAGGACGGTGGCGGCGGCGAGACAGACGAGGCGCAGGGGGCTGCGGCCGGAAGCGTGAGCGATCATGGCGGTGCTATAGCCAGCAGGCGAATGAACGCCAAGTGAAGTTGCGCGCTTTTGCCGGACCAGTTGGCCGGACCTTTTGGCCATGCCTATTGCGCGGCCTGTTCCTCGAACGGTGGTTCAAGGGTGATCGAATCGGCAAGCGTGATCCGGTCGAGCATCGCTGCCATTTCGTCGCGCAGCTGGAGCATGAGGCCGCGCAGCCGGCAATCGGCTTCGGGAAGGCAATTGTTGCAGGTTTCGTGGGCGTTGCGGCTGGCGCAGGGCGTGAGTGCAAGGCTCCCGCGGGTCAGGCGGATGATATCGCCGTAGCGCACATCGACCGGTGGCAGCGCGAGTTCATAGCCCCCTTCCCGCCCTCGGTGCGAGACGACGATCCCTTCGCGCGCCATCTCCGAAAGGATGACGGTGAGGAACTTGCGCGGGATGTTCTGCGCCTCGGCAATCGCGTCAAGCCGAACCGGCCCCTGGCCGAACGTATCGGACAAGTGCTGGAGGGCGCGGATCGTGTAGCGCGTCTTCTGCGATAGCATGCCCTAAATGTGGGGCGGGACGGCGCATTGTCAACGGCGTAAGTAGAATTATCCCCTTCCCCGCCGATCAGGCTGCCAGCGGCGCGGCCGGGCGGCGGGCGAAAAAGCCGAACGCCAGGATCACGCCGTAGCACAGCGCCGGAAGCACCAGCGCAGTGGTGAGGCTACCGGTGGCATCAGCCAGCGCGCCGGTAGCAAGCGGTACGACCGCGCCGCCGAAGATCGCGACGTTGATGATGCCCGAACCATCCGCTGCACGCGGCCCCAGGCCTTCGCAGGCGAGCGTGAAGATCGTGGGAAACATGATCGAGTTCATCAGGCCGATGGCCAGCAGGCTGTAGGCCGCGACAAGGCCCGAAGTGTGAGTCGAGACCGCCAGCAGAAGGGCTGCGCCCGCAGCGCAGCCCGCCAGCGTGAGGCCCGGGTTGGCAAAGCGCAGCACTGCCGAACCGATGAACCGGCCGACCATCGCGCCGAACCAGTACTTCCAGATCTCGCCGCCAGCCGTTTCGTGATCGATGCCCAGCACGCTGGCCTGCGCCAGATAATTGACGATGATCGAGCCGATCGAAACTTCGGCACCAACATAAAGGAAGATGCACAGCGCGCCGAAGCCGAAGCGCGGTCGGGCCAGCAGGGCAAGGCTGGCGGAGAGCGAGCTTGCCTCGTGACGTTCACCCTTCAGGCGATTGCGGTTCGCCCAGACCACCAGCGCCACGAGTCCGAGAGCCGCAGCGAGCGCGATGTAGGTGTTGACCACAAGGCGGCTCTCGGTGACGCGGTATGCATCAAGCGCGGGGCCGACCAGTTCATCGACCTTCACGTCCTTGATCTTGCCGAGGATCACGCTGGCACCGATCAGCGGAAACAGCACCGTGCCGAGCGAATTGAACGCTTGCGCAAAGGTCAGTCGGCTGCTGGCGGTGCGCGCCGGGCCAAGCAGCGTGATCAGCGGGTTCGAGACCACCTGCACAAGCACGACGCCGCTGGCGAGGATGAACAGCGCAAACAGGAACAGCACGTAGAGCGCGCTCTGCGAGGCGGGAATGAACAGCAGGCAGCCCGCCATCATGGTGGTGAGACCCACCGCCGCGCCGCGCATGTAGCCAATGCGCTTGACCAGCAGCGCGCCGGGCACGCCGATCACCGCATAGGCGGTGAAGAAGCAGAACTGCACCAGCATCGCCTGGGTGTAGTTGAGCGTGAAGAGATCCTTGAGCTTCGGGATGATCACATCGTTGAGCGAGGTGATGCCGCCGAACAGGAAGAACAGCGCCATGACGAACAGGCGCAGTTCAGGTGCATCGACATTGCCGCCATCGGCAGTGGAAGCGGGATCGGCGGCGGCTGTCGGGGCCATGGCCATGAGGCAATCTCTCCATACGGCCGGTCAAGCGCCAGCCTCGATTCCTGCGCTTGTGCCAAGCGCAGAGCGAAAGTCCACCTTGCACGGCGGTGCATACGTATCGCCACGCGAGACAGAGCGGTGGGGAAACACCAGGAACCGCGCGAAGTTGACACAATTGACACGGTCCAGAGGGACAAAAGAAACCCTCTAAGAAGCAATCATTAAATTACGGATTTAAAGTCTTAAATTTCCGATTTTCGGGATGGCAGAAAGCAAATGCCAAAACGGATGGTTGTTGGAACGTCCCGGCGGGCGCACGAAGCCTCGCCTTTGGCGCGGGGGTGCGCAAAGACGGGTAGCAACGGGTGCGAAATCGCAAACCACGGTTCAAGGAGCGGGTCTGAGCATGCCGCAACCGGGGGAGTGTAGGAAAGCCGTTTGTGTGAGATCGCGGTCAGGGCCTGCCGTTAGCTCCGCTTCCAGCCGGGCCGGGTCATGCCGATAAAGCGGCTGCCGAGGCCAGGGTCCTGCTTGGCAAGAATATCGCGCAGCGAGCTCGTCTGCTCGATTTCCTCAACCCCCTTGTCGGTAAATGTGCGGCGAAGGGTATCGGGATCGGTCCAGATCCGCTTGCACAGCAAGGGATTGGGCAAGGCCTGCGAGAACGCATCCATCGCGACCATCGCCAGCACGAGTTCCGGGATCGGGCTGTTTTTCTGGCACGGTTCGGCAAACAGCCCGACATAGAGCTCCAGATTGTCGATGTAGCCATAGAGACGTTCAAGCTCGGCCGCCAAGGCCGCGCGCCGTGCGGAATCCTGCCGATCCTCACCCCGCCCGACCACTTCAGCGAAGCTGCGCGCCCGGGGAAGCCCCATCACTTCGCGGTAGTCGTTATAACCGCGCAGATCGTTGGCCCGCCCCTGTTCGATCCCCTTGGCTTCCGAATCCACGAAGAACGACGCGAAATTGCCCAGACCCATGCGCGCGGCGTGATTGGCCGACATCTGGGTCAGTGTCTCGGCCAAACCGTCCCTGATGAGCAGTGCATTATTGAGCAATGTTGCGCCGGGAACCAGCTTCTCCCCCTTCCACGTCAGGTATTCAGGGACGAGCGAGTGCCACCTGTAGAGCATGGTGAACTCGATCGACATCCAGCTGGATTTGTTCCAGCTGGCATCCCACGCCACCGCAGGATCGGCGAGGAAGCGGAACGGCGCGGACGAGATGTGGTTGATGTATTCCTCGACCACGATGCGGATGAACATCACGATGACGATGTTGCGCGCCGTCTGGAACAGGCGCTCATCGTCCCAGATCGGATTTTCCACTGCAAGCATGCGCGCGAGGCGGTTGTGTTCGCGCAGAAACAGCGTGTTGATCGAGGCGACCTCGACCGAGGCATTCACACGGTCTCCGCCCACGGCAAAGAGGCTCTCCTTGTTGGCTGACTTCTGCACCCCAAGGGGTTCATCCAGCACAAGCGCCCCGTCGGCATCGCAGAACTCGGCCTTGGGCAGGCCATACATGCCATAGAGGAACGGCGGAAACTCCTCAGCGCCAATCATCTGGGATTTGAGCAGCCCGCCGACCCTGGTCCGCAGCACGCGGGTCTGCTCTTCAGTGCGCCCATAGAGCGCACTGAGATCGATTTCATGGTTGGATGTGGTTCTGCGGCGATCTTCGGCGCCGGGCCGGGTCCGCGGACCTTGGGGCGTATTGAACAGCCGGGTGCGCAGAAATCCATCGGTGAGGTATTGCGCAAAGGCGGGAAACAGCGTGGTCGACTTGGGACAGAGCACTTGCTGCCCCGCCGGTGCCGGGAAAAGCACGGCGAGATCGTCCGTCGGCGGATGGCGGGTGCCAATGCCCACCACCTGGGGGCCACGGTCTGGCGGAAGGAGGCGCGCGAACCACGTCTTGTCGGTCAGGCCGGACCAGGAGATGTAATCATCTTCCAGCGTACTCCATGCCGCAGGCCGTGCCGGCCCCGCCTTCACAAGCCGATTGATCGCAATGCAATTGATGAGCTTGTCACCGAGGATCGGCCGCGCAACCGCAAGCGCCAGATCAAGCAATGCCATCGTCCTTCCCCCTATACCAGTCTGGACCGGCGGCGGAAAGCGGGTTGCCTGATATGGGCAAGCACCTTCTACCCACCGGAGGTCATCCGATAGTCGGGGCCCAAAGAACAGCACAAATCATTCGAAAACCGCACGAAGGCGGGCAGTTATGGCCAAGCATAGATGGCTTTGCGACTGGCCGGTGAATTTCTGCGGTCGATACGGTGACTTACCGAATATCAGTGTCGGGGCATGCCCGGCGGGTCACCTCCCCGAGACAGGCCCGGGGAGGGACAAGCGCCTTACTTCGCGGACTGCTTGAGGTAGGCGATGATGTCGGCGCGGTCCTGCGCGTTGGAGAGGCCCGGGAAGGCCATGCGCGTCCCGGGGACGTACTTCATCGGCGCGGTGATGAACGCATCGAGGGTATCAGGCCCCCAAGTCACGCCCTTGCCCTTCATGCCGGCTGAATAGCCGAAGTTGGCGACCGAGCCCGCCTTGCGGCCGATCACGCCCTTGAGGCTGGGGCCCATGCGGACAACGCCGGTGTTGAGATCGTGGCAGACGGCGCAGCGGGCGAAAACCGTCTTGCCGCGCGCCGCATCACCGGCGGCCGGGCCGGCAGCCTGCGCTGCACCCGCCGCGGTGAGAACCGCGAGCGTTGCTGCGCCGAGCGTGACCAAACCAAGACGTGTCCCAAAAACTGCCTTCGAGAACTGCATGAGAAACTCCCCTCTGTGACCTGCATGGTTCTGCACCAGCCGGCCTGTATCCTAGCTTAATGATCTGTTTTGCCGGGCGAAAGGCTCAGGTCCGGTTCGGCGCCGAAAGATAGACCTTCATCACCAGCCTGTAGAGCTGATCGCGTTCCTCGGGCGTGAGCGGGCTGAGCAGTTCGGCCTCGTCGGTGAAGATGATCTCGCGCGCAGCGGTGAGCGTGGCGGTGCCCGTTTCGGTGATCCACAAGCCCCCGGCGCGGCGATCAAGCTTCGACGGCTCTGACACGAGATGGCCGTTCATCGTCAGCTGGCGCACGAACTGGTGCACGGTGGGCCGCTCGATCTTGAAGAAGCGGGAAAGATCGGACTGCTTTACGCCGGGATTGGCATTGACCAGCCATAGAATGGCCACCTGCTTCGGCGTGACCCTGAAGGTTTCAAGCTGGCGTTCAAGCCGCGAAAGGAGCAGCGAATTGAGCGCCCCGACATGAATGCCGAATACAAGATCGAGCCCGTCCAAATCCAGCCCAGGGGTCACGGCTTGCCGGGTCATGGTCTCGGTGAGCAAGGGCGGCCTTTCTGCAGCGTTGATCCGGCAAGCCGCACAGCGCCCGAGGGCGCACGCGGCACATGGGGCAAGACCTTAAGAGCAGTGGCGCGCGGACGCAAAACTTTTGTCGCAGTGCAGCGTGAAACGGTGGCGCTTGTCTGCAGGGGCCTTGCCCGTGTCCGCTCTGGATTTCCGCCTTCGCGGGAATGACGAGGCTCAAGATTTAAAATCCATCGTCATCCCCGCGCAGGCGGGGATCCAGGGCGGCATGACACGGCAATCATGGCTTAGTGGCGGATCAGGTAGTCGAACGCCGAGAGCGCAGCCTTGGAGCCTTCGCCCATTGCGATCACGATCTGCTTGAAGGGCACCGTGGTGACGTCACCCGCCGCGAATACGCCGGGGAGACTGGTGGCGAGGTGGCTGTCGATCTCGATCTCGCCGCGATTGGTCATGGCGAGCGCGCCGTTCAGCCATTCGGTGTTGGGCACGAGGCCGATCTGGACGAAGATGCCCTCCAGCGCGATGGTGTGCGTCTCCTCGGTCTTGCGGTCGCGGTAAACGAGGCCAGTGACCTTCTCGCCGTCGCCGGTCACTTCGGTGGTGAGCGCAGAGGTGATCACGGTGACATTGGGCAGGCTGCGCAGCTTGGTCTGCAGCACGGCATCGGCGCGCAGCTCGCTGTCGAACTCGATCAGCGTGACGTGCGCCACGATGCCGGCCAGATCGATCGCCGCTTCGACGCCCGAATTGCCGCCGCCGATCACCGCCGTGCGCTTGCCCTTGTAGAGCGGGCCATCGCAGTGCGGGCAATAGGCGACGCCCTTGTTGCGGTATTCCTCCTCACCCGGCACGCCGATCTGGCGCCAGCGCGCGCCGGTTGAGAGGATGACGGTCTTGGCGCGCAGGCTGGCGCCGCTTTCCAGCTCCACGGTGGCGAGGCCGTCGCCGTTTGCGGCTTTGAGGCCGACTGCCTTCTGCAGGTTCATCACGTCGACATCATAGTCCTTCACGTGCTGTTCCAGCTGAGCGACGAGGCGCGGGCCTTCGGTGTGCTGGACCGAGATGAAGTTTTCGATGCCCATGGTATCGAGCACCTGGCCGCCGAAGCGTTCGGTGACGACGCCGGTGCGGATGCCCTTGCGCGCGGCATAGATCGCCGCCGCCGCGCCGGCCGGTCCGCCGCCGACGATCAGCACATCGAACGGATCCTTGGCGGCGATCTTTTCCGCCGCGCGGGCGACCGCGCCGGTATCGAGCTTTGCCACGATCTGCGCCAGATCCATGCGGCCCTGGCCGAACGGTTCGCCGTTCAGGAACACTTGCGGCACGGCCATGATCTTGCGGCGCTCGACCTCGTCCTGGAACAGCGCGCCATCGATGGCGACGTGCGTGATGGCCGGGTTGAGCGCGGCCATGATGTTGAGCGCCTGCACGACATCGGGGCAGTTCTGGCAGGTGAGCGAGAAGAACGTCTCGAAGTGCAGCGGGCCTTCAAGGCCGCGCACGGTTTCGAGGAGGTCTGCCTCCTCCTTGGGCGGGTGGCCGCCGACATGGAGCAGCGCGAGGATGAGCGAGGTGAACTCGTGGCCGAGCGGCAGGCCGGCGAAACGGACGCGCGGGGCCTCTCCGAGTTTGCCGATGGCGAAGCTCGGGCTGCGGGCATCGGTGCCGTCGAACCGGGCAGTCACCTTGTCAGACAGGACGGCGATCTCTTCGACGAGGCTGCGCGTGTCAGCGCTCTTCGCGCCTTCTCCGAGGCTGGCGACGAGCTCGATCGGATGACGCAGGTTGCCAAGATAGGTCTTGAGCTGGGCGGTCGTGGCGGCGTCGAGCAGCGACATGGGCGCAGGTTCCTTGAGGTCAGCGGGGGCAGTTCAGCAGGCAGGCGGCTTCATTCGCGCCGGAGCAATCACCGGCGCCGCGAAAGAAATGCGGGAGAGAAAAGCGAGACCGGGCGGCGGCGGAGGGGAAAGAAACGGCCGCCACCCGGCGGGTGCGAGGGGGCGGGCACCAGATGGCCCGCGCCCCTTCGCAAATGCAGGATCAGATCTTGCCAACCAGGTCGATCGAGGGGGCCAGCGTCTCGCCGCCTTCTTCCCACTTGGCCGGGCAGACCTGGCCGGGATGCTCGCGCCAGTACTTGGCGGCCTTGATCTTGCGGACGAGTTCGGCAGCGTTGCGGCCCACGCCCTCAGGCGTGATCTCGATCAGCTGGATGATCCCGTCCGGATCGACCACGAAGGTGCCGCGATCGGCAAGGCCGACGCCGGGGCGCAGGTTGTCGAACGCATTGGTCAGCGTGTGGTTCTGGTCACCCACGAGGTAGTAGGTGATCTTGCCAATGGCCGGCGAGCTATCAGCCCACGCCTTGTGGCTGAAGTGCGTGTCGGTCGAAACGCCGAACACTTCGACGCCCATGCCCTGGAGGGCGGCATAGTTGTCCTGGAGGTCTTCCAGCTCGGTCGGGCACACGAAGGTGAAATCGGCCGGGTAGAAGAAGAACACCGCCCACTTGCCGGCGATATCCGCCTCGGTGATGTCGACGAACTTGCCTTCCTTGTAGGCCGTGTTGGCGAAGGGCTTGATCGGGGTGCTGATCAGGGACATCGGATCGTGCTTCCTTGTGATCGCGGACCGGGATGATCCGCATGAATGACGAGGTGCGCTTTAGCGCGAGTCGGTGTGCGGCGCTAATGATCAATCCTGACCAGATTGATTGACTGGGTCGATCAATCACCGCCGCCACCACTCGCGCCCGGATATGGTTAGCAGCCTGCGCAATTTCCATAGGCAATGCGCCCGATAGCGGGCTTCACGCGCTGCGCAGGGCGGGGGTGGCAAAGCGCCAGCAAGAGTCCAAACGCAAAGGCCGGGCCATGAAGGGCGTCGTTTTCAACCTGCTGGAAGATGCAGTGACCCGCCAGCACGGGCTGCTGGCGTGGGACAGCCTGCTCGACATGGCGGGGCTGGAGGGGGCCTATACCTCGCTGGGCAGCTATCCCGACAGCGAGGTGGTGCGCCTGGTCGGTGCCGCCTCCACCGCGCTGGGGCTGTCCCCGGGCGAGGTGCTGCGCTGGTTTGGCCGCAGTGCCATTCCTTTGCTGTTCGAACGCTACCCGGCGTTCTTCGTTCCGCACACCGGCGCGCAATCGTTTGTGGCGAGCATCAACGACATCATCCACCCCGAAGTGCGCAAGCTCTATGCCGGGGCGGGTTGCCCGCATTTCCATTTCCACGATCTGGAGGACGGGCGCACCGGCCTTGCCTACCAATCGCCGCGGCGCATGTGCCCGCTGGCGCACGGGTTCATCGAAGGCGCGGCCGATCATTTCGGCGATACCGTGGAAATCGAGCATCTCTCCTGCATGCTGGATGGGCACCCTGTTTGCCGCATTGCGCTAAGCTGGTCACCGAGAGCGTGCTGACATGAAGCAGGAAGCAATCCCCCTCCCCCTCGAGCTCGACCATGCCGGGACGGTCGACCGGCTGGAGCGGCTTGTGCAGCGTGAGCGCGAAGGGCGCTTGCAGGCCGAGGCGATTGCGGAGCGGGGCCTGCGCGAACTCTACGATAGCCAGGTGCGGCTGGCACTGCTGCAGCGGATCACCGACTGCGCCAATCGCTCGAACGATTTCAGCGACGCCATCGATGAAGTGCTCAAGGAAATCTGCGAGCACATGAGCTGGGCCTTTGGCACGGCTTACCGCGTGGACGGCGGCGGCAAGGTGGTTTCGTGCGATTCCTGGTACAGTGCCGAGCCCGCGCGCCTGTTTCCGCTGGTGGAAGCGACGCGCGAGCGCACCTTCGCGAGCGGTGAAGGGCTGCCGGGCCGGGTGCTGCGCGATGCCCACCCGCACTGGATCGACGAGGCGGAACTGGCCACCGATTTCTGCCGCCGGGTCGAGGCGGCGCTATGCGGGATCCGCTCGGCCTGCGGCTTTCCGGTGTTGATCGGCGACGAGATCGTCTGCGTGCTGGAATTCTTCGCCCGCACCGCAATGATCGACAAGGACGCGATCCTGCTGACAGTGACTCAGGCCGCGACCCAGCTGGCCCGCGTGATCGAACGCGAACGCGCGCGCGAGGCGCTGGTGCACGATGCGCTGCATGATGCGATGACAGGCCTGCCCAACCGCACACTGCTCGATGAACGCGCGCGCGCGGCCTTCGACCGGCTGGCAGACAACCGCGAGGGGCTGGCCGTGCTGGTGATCGACCTCGACGGGTTCAAGGCGATCAACGATACGTATGGCCATCACGCCGGCGACATCGTGCTGATCGAGACAGCGCGCCGCTTTGAAAACGTGATCGCCGCGCGCTGTGGCGGGCGACGGCGCGGCGACCAGGCCAGCTGGCGTGCAACACTGGCGCGGGTTGGCGGCGACGAGTTCGTGGTGGTGCTAGACGCGCTGCCCGATCCTGCCATTGCGCGCGAGCTTTCCGGCGCGTTGATCGAGGCGCTGAAGGCGCCGATCGCGGTGGCGGACGAATACGTCAACGTCGGCCTTTCGGTCGGCATCGCGCACAGCAGCACGGGCTATGCTACGGTCGATCAGCTGCGGCAGGATGCGGACCTCGCGATGTATGAGGCCAAGTCTGGCGGGCACGGCGGGGTGGTGACGTTTTCCGAGGCGCTGGGTGCGGAGCGGCGCAGCCGTATGGCGATGGAAAACGAGCTGCGCGACGCCATCCGCGAGCGGCAGTTCACGCTGTTCTACCAGCCGATCTTTGCGCTGGCCGAGGGGCCGGGCGGCAGCGAAAAACTGCGCGGGTTCGAGGCGCTGATCCGCTGGAACCATCCCGAGCGCGGGCTGGTTGAGCCAGGGCGGTTCATCCCTGCCGCCGAAGCGGGCGGGCTGATCGTATTCATCGGCGACTGGGTGCTGCGCGAGGCCTGCAATGCCATGGCGCGGCTGCACGCCGATCTGACCGCACGGGGCCACAAGCCGGAAGACCTGCCTTACATCAGCATCAACATCGCGCCGCAGCAGTTCCTGCAGCCCAGCTTTTCCGCGCATGTCCAGCGCGTGCTGCTGGAAACCGGCGTCCCGCCCGAGCGGGTGCGGCTGGAAGTGACCGAAGGCGTGGCGATCATCGATCCGGACCAGACACGGCAGGTGCTGGAGCAAGTGCGAAGCTGGGGCGTGCAGACCAGTCTCGACGATTTCGGGACAGGCTATTCCTCGCTCAGCTACTTGCAGAACCTGCCGTTCGACACGCTCAAGATCGACCGCTCGTTCATCGCATCGATGCACGATCCCAAGAGCCGCAAGATCATCCGCGCCATTCTCGATCTTGCCAGCAATCTCAACCTTTCCGTCGTGGCCGAAGGGATCGAGACCGGCGAGCAAGGCGCCTCACTGCGCGAGATGGGCTGCGAATTCGGGCAAGGCTTTCACCTTGGCCGCCCGCTGGACGAAGCGAGCGCCTTTGCGCTGATCTGGCCCGAGGGCAAGGACACCGACGCATAAAACCCTGCTGCGGCCAACCGCGCGAACGGTTATGGTGCGGGCTGATCCAACCGTTTCAGCAAGGAGCACCGCAATGGCATCGAACAACCCTTGGCGGCATATGCGCGACGCCGGCATTGCCGACGACATCGACTTCGAGATCAAGGGGCAGGAGCTTCAGTTCGTGGAAATCGAGCTCGATCCGGGCGAAAGTGCGGTGGCCGAAGCCGGCGCCTTCGTGTGGAAGGATGCCGCGATCCAGATGACTACCGTGTTCGGTGATGGAAGCGCCGATCAGGGCGGCGGCTTCATGGGCAAGCTGCTGGGCGCGGGCAAGCGGCTCGTAACCGGCGAAAGCCTGTTCACCACTGTGTTCACCCACCAGGGCAGCGGCAAGGCGCGCGTGGCCTTTGCCAGCCCCACGCCGGGCGCGATCCTGCCGCTCAAGCTGGATGAGCTTGGCGGCACGCTGATATGCCAGAAGGACAGCTTCTTGTGCGCCGCGCGCGGGGTGAGCATCGGCATTGCCTTCCAGCGCCGGATCATGACCGGGCTGTTCGGCGGTGAAGGCTTCATCATGCAGAAGCTGGACGGCGATGGCTGGGTATTCGTGCAGATGGGCGGCACGCTGACCGAACGCACCCTTGCGCCCGGCGAGGAGCTCCATGTCGATACCGGCTGCCTTGCGGCTTATACGCCCGGCGTGACCTTCGATCTGATCGGCGCAGGCGGGGTGAAAAGCGTGCTGTTCGGCGGCGAGGGCCTGTTCTTTGCGCGGCTGACCGGGCCGGGCAAAGTGTGGATACAGTCCCTGCCTTTCGCGCGCCTTGCGGGCCGGATGCTGGCCGCAGCGATGCCCGGCGGCGGGCAGAACCGGGGTGAGGGTTCGGCGCTCGGCGTGCTGGGGGATTTCATTCAGGGGAACAATTGAGGAGCAGGCGCCGCGCTGGCCGTTCTGGATCCCCGCCTGCGCGGGGATGACGAGATTGGGGGGCTGGCCGCTCTGAGCCCCCGCGAGGGCGGGGATGACGATGGTGGTGGGGCAGCTATCTTTACTTCGTCATTCCCGCGCAGGCGGGAATCCAGCGCCGCACGCGCTGCGTCCCGGGCAATGGAGGGAGAGGATGCGCTTCGGGCCCCTCCCCCACTCCCCAGCGTCAGAACGTCAGCTTGACCGTGCCGCCGAACGTGCGCGGATCGCCGACATTGCCGACGATCAGGCCTGTGCTGCCCGGCGCCACGGCGAGCTGATCGAAGTAGTTCACATCAAACGCGTTGCGGACCCAGCCGTAGACGTCGATGCCCTTCTCTGTGCGGAAGCCGAGGCGGAAGTTCGACAAGGCATAGCCGTTGACGTTGGTATAGGCCGAGGGGCTGGCGTTGGACGACCACTTCGAGCGGTAGTTGCCATCGAAGCCGAGGTAGACCTGGCCTTCCTTGCCCAGCACCGTGACCGGCAGATTGCCTTCGAAGCCATACGAGAACGACCACTTCGAAACACCCGGCAGCTGTGCGCCGGAAATGTCGCATTGCGCCGGGCTGATGCCGGGCGTGCCGGGCGCTGCCGTCGGGCCGGTGGGCACGCCGTTCGCATCGAGCGGCTGGGCACTGCCGCCGGAAAGCTCGGGCGGGCACGTCGCGTTCTTGAACGAGACGAACTTCGCATCGGTATACGCGCCGCTGCCATAGATGCTGAAGCGCTCGCTCGGCCGCAGCGAAGCATCGAACTCCACGCCTTGCGAGCGGGCCTTTTCGGCATTGGCGAGGTAGCCGCGGATCGTGCCGACCGCGAAGTTGGACACTTGCGCCTGATAGTTGCCGATATCGGTGCGGTAGGCGGCGATGTTGAAGGTCACCTTGCGGTCCCAGAACTGGGTCTTGATGCCCACTTCGTAGTGATTGACCGACTCCGGCTTGATCGTCGCCAGATCAAGCAAAGGCACGCCCGTGACAGCATCGGCGGGCACGCCGTTGAGGTTGATGCCGCCTGTCTTGAAGCTCTTCGCATAAGTTGCGTAGAGGTGGACATCGCGGGTGACATCCCATGCCGCAGTCACGTCGCCCGAGAGGTTCCAATCGCTGAAATTGGCGAGGAACGACTGCGGCGCGAGCACGGCCAGCTGGGCCCTTTCGCGCGCGCTGTTGAGGCTTTTGCCCGCAGCATCGCTTTCGAACACCACGAGATTGCCGGCGCCATCGGTGATGACCGAATTGTAGCTGCCTTCCTTCTTGTCGTAGTTCAGGCGGAAGCCCGGCTGGATCGAGAACGTGTCGGTCAGCTTGTAGGAGAACTTGCCGTAAAGCGCGGCGCTGGTGTTCTTGAAGCTGATGTCGTTGTTCGCGGTGAGCCCATCGAGGACGGCGGGATCTTTCGACAGCGCATTGCTGGGGGCGATCAGCCACTTGCTTGCCGCTGCGCCCTGCTGCTGGACGCCAAGCGTGCGGATCTTCTGGTAGAACCCGAACGCGCCGAGCGTGTAGCCCAGCTTGCCGGTTTCGCCCGAAAGCCGCAGTTCCTGCGAATACTGATCCTGATGCGAGGGATTGTTCGACTTCGAGGTGATCGGCAGGCCGAGGAAATCGCGGTCGTTCGAGGGATCCCAATCCCAGTAGCGCCACGCGGTGACAGAGGTCAGCGTGCCGATGCCGGTATCGATTTTGGCGCGCAGGGAGACACCGCCGATGTCGTTCTTTGCGCGCAGCGGGGAATCGACGTCGGTCACGCGGTCAAACGGATTGGTGCTGGGCACGGCGTAGTTCTGCGCGGCGGCCAGAGCGGCATACTGGCGGTTCAGCGGGCGCTGCGTGGCCCCGGTGCCCACGTAGATCTGGGTGCAGCAAGTGGGGTTCTGGTGGCTGTAGTCCGCCGCCAGCGTGATCTCCACGCCGTTCGAAGGCTTCCACAGGAGCTGGCCGCGCAGGCCGAGGTTGTCCTGCGAATTGACCTTGAGCCCGGAGGTTACATTTCTGATCGTGCCTTCGCGATCGGTAAGCGAGGCCGCGAGGCGCACGGCCAGCGTATCAGACAGCGGACCGGACAGGGCCGCCTTGGCCTGGAAGAAGCCGAGGTTGCCGGCGCTCAGTTCGATGCGGCCTTCAGGCTCGAAGCTCGGCCCGCGGCTGGTGATGTTGATCGCGCCGGCGGTGGTGTTCTTGCCATAGAGCGTGCCCTGTGGGCCGCGCAGCACTTCGATCTGCTTCACATCGAGGAAATCGAACGTCGAGGATGCGACACGCGCCATGTAGACATCGTCGACATAGATGCCCACGCCCTGTTCGATGCCATCGTTGGTGAGGCCGAGCGGCGCGCCGAGCCCGCGGATATTGACCGAAGTGTTGCGCGGGTTGGACGTGGTGAACTGCAGCGTCGGGGTGAGCTGCTGGAGGCGGCCGACGTTGAAGGCGCCGGTGGCATCGATGTGATCGCCGCCGACAACCGAGATGGCGAGCGGCACGTCCTGCGCCGTTTCTGTGCGGCGGCGCGCGGTGACCACGATCGTGTCGTTATCACTCTGGCCGGTGCCGACCGAAGTGGTCTGGTCAGCGGGTGCGGCCGTATCGGCGCTGGTTTCGGCGGCATGCGCCGGGGTGGCGGCAAGCGGCAGGATGGCCGCCCCCGCGAGGAGGAGAACACGCAAAGTCATCGTCGATCCTTTATTTGGGTCTCACGATGCCTCCGGTGGTCCGGTAGGCGCTGTGATGGATTCTAGCTAAGTTCAGGTCAGCTGGGCTTCAGGCGCTTCTTTTCAGTCACGTCGATCTGGACGACGCGGCCTTCGTGCACGGTAAGGGCCACTGTGCCGAAACGCAGGCCCGTGAGAGCTTCGCGCACGCTGGCGAGGCTTTCCTCAAGGTGGCGCTGGGCGTCTTTGGCCGCGTCAGAGGGCGCGGACGGTATGGTCATGATTGGTCTCCTTTGGACTGCTCTCCATCTGCATTGAAAATGCGGGCGCGGTGCGGGTTGAAGCGGATCGTCTCGCCCAGCCGCGGCGCGGCCAGCGTACTGGGCAGATCAAGCTCGACGAATTGGCGGCTGCCTTCGAGCAGGCCCTCCACGCGCCAGACCGCACCTTTGCGAAACACGTTGTCGACCAGCAGCGCCTCAGCCCCGTCAGCCGCGATGGCGATCTCGTGCGGGCGGAAGTGGATTTCGCCCGCAGGGCCGGCGATGCGGTTGGTTTCCCCCACGAAGTGCGAGACGAAGGGCGTCTCGGGGTTCATGTAGACCGCATCGGGCGCGCCGATCTGTTCGATGCGGCCCTGGTTCATCACCACCACGCGGTCGGCCAGTTCAAGCGCTTCTTCCTGATCGTGCGTCACGAAGATCGAGGTGAGGCCCATCTGCTTGTGCAGATCGCGCAGCCAGCGGCGCAGGTCCTTGCGGACTTTGGCATCGAGCGCGCCGAAGGGTTCATCGAGCAGCAGCAGGCGCGGCTCGATCGCCAGCGCACGGGCAAGCGCCACGCGCTGGCGCTGGCCGCCCGAGAGCTGGGCCGGGTAGCGGCTGCCGAGCCCCTCGAGCTGGACGAGGCCTAGCAGTTCCTCGGCCCGCGCCTGGCGCACCGCCTTGGCCACGCGCGCCTTGCCGCGCCGCACGCTGAGGCCGAACGCGACGTTTTCGGCCACGGTCATGTGGCGGAACAGCGCATAGTGCTGGAACACGAAGCCCACATTGCGCGCCGCGACCGGGAGGGTGGAGACGTCCTCTCCGCCAAGCTGGACGGTGCCGGCGTCCTGGAATTCAAGGCCGGCGATGATGCGCAGAAGCGTCGTCTTGCCTGAGCCCGAGGGGCCGAGCAGCGCGATGAATTCGCCCGGCGCGACATCGAGATCGATGCCGTGAAGCGCCGGGTACTGCCCGAAGCGCTTGGTGATGCCGCGAAGGTGAATCAATGCCTTGCTCCCGCATGAAGGCCAAAGCGCCATTCCAGCACGGTCTTGGCGACGAGGGTCACCAGAGCGAGCAGCGCGAGAAGAGAGGCAACCGCGAAGGCGCCGACGAAATCGTACTCGTTGTAGAGAATCTCGACATGGAGCGGCATCGTATTGGTCTCACCCCGGATATGGCCCGAGACGACCGAGACCGCGCCAAATTCGCCCATGGCGCGCGCGTTGCACAGCAGCACGCCGTAAAGCAGGCCCCAGCGGATGTTGGGCAGCGTGACATGCCAGAACGTCTGCCAGCCCGAGGCGCCCAGCGAGATCGCGGCTTCCTCGTCGTCCTTGCCCTGCTCCAGCATGAGGGGAATGAGCTCACGCGCGACGAAGGGGAACGTGATGAACACAGTGGCGAGCACGATGCCCGGCACCGCGAAGATGATCTTGAGATCATGTTCTGCCAGCCATGCGCCAAACAGGCCGTTTGCGCCGAACAGCAGCACGAAGATCAGCCCCGAAACCACTGGCGAGACCGAGAACGGCAGATCGATCAGGGTGATCAGCAGCGCCTTGCCGGGGAACTGGAACTTGGTGATCGCCCAGCTGGCGGCAACGCCGAAGACCATGTTGAGCGGCACGGCGATGGCCGCGATGATCAGCGTGAGGCGGATCGCGGCGAATGCATCGGGCGTGTGGAGCGCATCGAGAAATGGCCCCGCGCCCTGCGCCAGCGCCTCGCTGAACACTGCCAGCAGCGGCAGCAGCACGAAGAAGCCAAGGAACGCGAGCGAGAGCGTGATGAGCACCACGCGGGCGACGGTGCCCTCGCTGGTGGGATGAAGGCTCATACGCCCATCCTCCGGCGGCTGGCAGCTTGGATCAGATTGATCAGCAGCAGGACCGCAAAGGAGGCGAGCATCATGACCGTGGCGATCGCGGTCGCGCCGGCATAGGCATATTGTTCAAGCTGGGTGACGATGAGCAGCGGGGCGATTTCAGTGCGGCCGGGCATGTTGCCCGAAATGAAGATCACCGAGCCATATTCGCCCACCCCGCGCGCGAAGGCGAGCGCGAAGCCGGTGAGCAGCGCCGGCGCAATCGCGGGGAAGATCACGCGGGTGAAGGTCTGCCAGCGCGTGGCACCGAGGGTGGCGGCGGCTTCTTCCACTTCGCGGCCCAGATCGGCCAGCACCGGCTCGACCGAGCGGACAACGAAAGGCAGGCCGATGAACACGAGCGCGATGGTGATGCCGACCCACGTGAAGGCGACCTTGATGCCCAGCGGTTCGAGATACTGGCCGATCCAGCCCTCAGGCGCATAGAGCGCAGTGAGCGCGATGCCGGCGACCGCCGTGGGCAGTGCGAACGGCAGATCGACCAGCGCGCTGACCACTTGCTTGCCGGGGAAAGCATAGCGCACGAGCACCCAGGCCACCAGCAAGCCGAACACCGCGTTGACCAGGCCCGCCACTGCCGCGGTGCCGAAGCTGAGGCGATAGGCCGCCAGCGCGCGCGGCGAGAAGCCGACCGCGATGAACTCACTCCAGCCCATGCCGGCAGCCTTCAGGAAGACGGTGGCGAGCGGGATCAGCACGATCAGCGTCAGCCACGCGAGCGTGAAGCCGAAGCTGAGGCCGAAGCCGGGCAGCACCGAAGGCTGCCTCCAGCGCGCGCTGGCCTTGATAGGACCGGACATGGTGAAGCCCCCTGCCCCGCCTCAGTTCTTGGCCGTGATGCGGTCGAACACACCGCCATCATCGAAGAAGGTCTGCTGCGCCTTGGCCCAGCCGCCGAAGTCCTTGTCGATGGTGGCCATCGGGATATCGGGGAACTGCGCCTTGAACTGCTGCGCGATGGCCGGATCGCGCGGGCGATAGAAATTGTGCGCGATCGCGGTCTGGGCCTCTGGTGTATAGAGATAGCGCAGATAGGCTTCGGCGACTTCGCTGGTGCCGTGCTTCTTGGCGTTGGCGGAGATGACCGCAACCGGCGGTTCGGCGAGGATTGAAATCGAGGGGACCACGATTTCGAACTTGCCCTTCCCCAGCTTCTTTTCCGCGAGGAAGGCTTCGTTTTCCCACGAGATCAGCACATCGCCGATGCCGCGCTCGACGAACGTGGTGGTGGAGCCGCGCGCACCGCTATCGAGCACCGGCACATGCGCAAAGAGCTGCTTCACGTAACCCTCGGCCGCAGCCTCAGAGCCGCCAGCCTTGCGGCCATATGCCCAGGCGGCGAGGAAGTTCCAGCGCGCGCCGCCGCCCGTCTTGGGATTGGCGGTGATCACTTCGACGCCGGGCTTCACCAGATCGCCCCAGTCCTTGATGCCCTTGGGATTGCCCTTGCGCACGAGGAACACGATGGTCGAGGTGTAGGGCGCGCTGTTATCTGGCAGCGCCTTCTGCCAATCGGCTGGGAGCAGCTTGCCCTTCGCCGAGATGGCGTCGATGTCATAAGCGAGCGCGAGGGTGGCGACATCGGCTTCCAACCCGTCGATGATCGCGCGGCTCTGCTTGCCCGATCCGCCGTGGCTCATCCGGAAGGTGACGTCCTTGCCGGTCTTCTGCTTCCAGAACGCGGCGAAGGCGGGATTGATCGCCTGATACAGCTCCCGCGTGGGATCGTAGGAGACGTTGGTCAGCTCGGTCGCCCCCGATTTACTGCCGCCGCCAGAGCATCCGGCGAGCGCCAGGCCCATGGCAAGCGTGCCGGCCACGAAAGCACGGCGGCAGATTCGGCGGCTGGAATCGCGGGTCATCATGCTTCGTACTCCCGTTGGCGTCGGCCTTGGGGCGCCGGCTTTTCAGCTTGGGGCCCCTCAGCTTCGGGTCGTCACTAAACTCAAGAAATCAGATAGACATTAGAGTTCTGCTTCGCGGGCCGAAAGAGAAGCTTTTCAGCTTAGCGGAAGGCCTGCTTCCGCCATGCACTTTATCCCGAATCAGCAGCGGTGTCGTCCGCGCCAGATTAACTCCACTTAGAAAGTAGAGAATGGCGCCGCGCCGAAGCGGGGCAAAATGTCGATGAAATGAGTAGACATAAATCCGGGCCGCCACCGGGGCAGCGCAGGCTTAGGGACCGCAGACGTTATGGACCGGCAAAACCGGCTTCTCCCCCTTGCGCGTTCCGCCCCGCCTTGTGCTATGCCGGGCCTATGTCATCCCTCCGTAGCAATCGGCCATCATGCCGCGCCGCGACCTGCCGAACACCGGCAGACGCAGAGGTACACTATGGGCATGGATAAACCGCAGGCAGCGGCAAACACTCTTCCGGCAGCTTCTCTTCCCGTTTCCGGCGGTCCGCGTTTCTTCAACCGCGAACTGAGCTGGCTCGCGTTCAACCGCCGCGTGCTGGCCGAGGCGCAGAACCCGCATTACCCGGTGCTGGAGCGGCTACGCTTCCTCTCGATCTCGGGCAGCAACCTCGACGAATTCATGATGGTGCGCGTGGCCGGCCTTGCCGCGCAAGTGCGCCAGGGCATCGACGAGCTTTCGATTGACGGCCTCACCCCGGCGCAGCAGCTGCAGGCAGCCTATATCGGCGTTGAAGAACTGGTGCGCGCGCAGCAGGCGATCCTTGCGGACCTGACCGTGCAGCTCGATGCGGCGGGCATCTGCATCGTGGGCGAACGCAAGCTCGACAAGACGCAGGCCGATTGGCTGGCGGACTACTTCGTGCAGCACGTGTTCCCGGCGCTGACCCCGCAGGCGATCGACCCCGCGCACCCCTTCCCGTTCATCAACAACCAGGGCACCGGCATTCTCTTCACACTCGTGCGCGTGGCGGATGGCGAGGCGGTGACCGAGATGATCCTCGTGCCGCCCGCGCTGCCGCGCTTCGTGCGCCTGCCGGGGGATCCGGCGCGCTGGATCAGCATCGAGGAGCTGATCCTGCGCAATGCCGGCAAGCTCTTCCCGGGCTTTCGCATTCAGGGCCACGGCACGTTCCGCGTGCTGCGCGACAGCGATATCGAAGTGGAAGAAGACGCCGAGGACCTCGTGCGCTACTTCCGCACCGCGATCCAGCGGCGGCGGCGCGGCAAGGTGATCCTGCTCCAGGTACAGGAAAACTTCGACCGTGAGGCCGAGGCCCTGCTGCGCGAGAAGCTGCGGCTGGACCATGCCACGGTGATCAAGGCGGGTGGGCTTCTGGCCATGAACGGCCTTTCTACCATCGTCGATACAGACCGGCCCGAGCTCAAGTTCGAGCCCTATATCCCGCGCTATCCCGAGCGCGTGAGCGAGCATGACGGCGATTGCTTCGCCGCGATCCGCACCAAGGACCTGGTGGTCCACCACCCGTTCGAAAGCTTCGACGTGGTGGTCGATTTCCTGCGGCAGGCGGCCTCCGACCCGGATGTGGTGGCGATCAAGCAGACGCTCTACCGCGCGGGCAAGCAATCGGCGGTGATCGCGGCGCTGATCGCGGCGGCCGAGGCGGGCAAGTCCGTGACGGCGGTGGTCGAGCTGAAAGCCCGCTTCGACGAGGAGCAGAACCTCCACTGGGCGAGCCAGCTGGAACGCGCCGGCGTGCAGGTGATCTATGGCTTCGTCGACTGGAAGACCCACGCCAAGGTTTCGATGGTGGTGCGGCGCGAGGGCGATGGATACCGCACCTACTGCCACTTCGGCACGGGCAACTATCACCCCGTGACCGCGCGGATCTACACCGACCTCAGCTTCTTTACCGCAGACCCCAAGTTCGGGCGCGATGCGGGGCTGCTGTTCAACTTCATCACCGGCTATATCGAACCCAAGGCAACCGAAATGCTGGCGATTGCGCCTATCGGGGTGCGCCGCAAGCTTTACGAATGCATCGAACGCGAGATTGCGCTGGCGAAGGCGGGCAAGCCGGCGGCGATCTGGGCCAAGCTCAATTCGCTGACCGACAGCCAGCTGATTGGCCGGCTTTATGATGCGAGCAACGCCGGGGTCGAGATCAACCTTGTCGTGCGCGGGATCTGCTGCTTGCGGCCGGGTGTGCCGGGAATGTCGGAACGCATCCATGTGAAATCGGTGATCGGACGCTTCCTCGAACACAGCCGCATCTGGGCCTTTGGCAATGGCGCACCACTGCCCAACCGCCGGGCGCGGGTTTTCATTACATCGGCCGACGGGATGACTCGCAATCTCGACCGCCGGGTTGAGGTGATGGTCCCCATCAAGAACCCGACCGTGCACGATCAGGTGCTCGATCAGGTGATGCTCGCCAATCTGCTCGATTCCGAGCAGAGCTGGATCCTCGAAAGCGATGGCACCTATCATCGCGCCGAAGCGGGGCTGAAGCCGTTCAACGTCCACCGCTATTTCATGACCAACCCTTCGCTTTCCGGGCGAGGCGCCGCGCTGACCAAGGGCCGCAGGGTGCCCAAGCTGGCGCTGCGGCGCGGCGGAACGTCGCAACCGTGACACAGTCCCGCTGAATGCCCCGCATCACCCGCGCCTCTGCTTATGTGCCCTCCCGGGCGATCATCGATATCGGTTCGAACACCGTGCGGCTGGTCATTTATGGCGGCCCGGCGCGGGCGCCCGATGTGCTGCACAACGAGAAAGTGACTGCGCGGCTTGGCAAGGGCGTGGCCGAAAACGGCAAGCTGGGCGGGCGGGCTTCGGCCGCGGCGCTGGCCAGCCTTGCGCGCTATCGCACGCTGCTCGATCTCAAGGGCATCGTGGATGTCGATGTGGTGGCGACGGCGGCGGTGCGCGATGCAGTGAACGGGGCGGAATTCCTCGAAAAGATTCGTGCGCTGGGGCTCATCCCGCGCCTGCTTTCCGGGGAAGAGGAAGCGATTGCCAGCGCGCACGGCGTGATCGGCGCGTTTCCTGGGGCGACGGGCCTAGTGGGTGATCTGGGCGGGGGCAGCCTCGAACTGGTCGATGTGGATGCGGGCGGCTGCCGGCATGGCACTTCGCTGCCGCTGGGCACATTGCGCCTGCCGGCCTTGCGCGCCGGGGGGGAGCGCGCATTCGGGCAGGCGATTGCCCGAATGCTCAAGCGCGCGGACTGGCAGGCGGCGCCGGGCTCAACGCTCTATCTTGTCGGCGGATCGCTGCGCGCCTTTGCCCGCCATGCCATGACCGTATCGGACTGGCCGATTGATGATCCCCACGGGTTCGAGATGGCGGCCCCGCAGGCGCAGGCGATTGCCAAGGCACTCGCGCGGCGCAAGCCCGAATTGCTGGCCCCGGTCGCAGGCCTTTCCAGTTCGCGCCTGGCCGCGCTGCCCAATACGGCGGCGCTGCTGTTCGTGCTGATCCGCGCGCTGCAACCGGGCCGCCTCGTGTTCTCTTCATGGGGGCTGCGCGAGGGGCTGCTGTGGGATCGGATGCCGCCGGGGGTACGGACGCAGGATCCGCTGGTGGCGGGGGCCGCCGCGTTCACCGCCGAGTACGGCATTCCCGCCGCAACCGCCGCCATGGTGAGCGGATGGACCGCCGCGGCGCGCCTGCCCGGTGCGGCGGCCGGCACCGAACACTTGCGCCTGACCGCAACCATGCTTTGCCTTGCTACTGCGATGGTGGAGCCCAACTTGCGCGGCGACCTTGCGCGCGAATGGGCGCTGCGCAAGCGCTGGATCGGCGCATCTCCCGCAGAACGCGCAATGCTGGCCGCCGCGATGATCGCCCACACCGGCCGCGCGGATCTGCCGGCAGACCTTGCCGCGCTGGCCAGCCCCGAACAGCTGCGCGAGGCCCAGAGCTGGGGCTTCGCCACGCGGCTGTGCCGGCGCTTCAGCGGCAACACTGCCGCCGGCATCAGCGGCAGCGCACTGCGGGTTGAAGAGGGCCTGCTGGTGCTCGCCGTGCAGCCGCAGATCGCGGTGCTGGTGAACGACGGCGTGGAGCGCGATCTCAAGGTGCTGGCCGCGCACCTCGGGCTGAAATCGGCGGTGCGCTAGCTTTTCTCGCGGCTCGCCTCGGCTTCTGCCGCAGCGAGCACGCGCAGGACATTGCCGGACCAGATCTTCGCCACATCCGCCTCGCTATAGCCAGCCGCAAGCAGCGCGCGGGTGATCTTCGGCAGATCGGCGATGTCCTCAAGCCCGATCACGCCGCCGCCGCCATCCCAATCGAGGCCAATGCCCACGTGATCGACGCCTGCGACCTGGATCGCGTGGAGCAGATTGGCCATGACATCATCGAACGTGGCGCGCACTTCGGGGTACTGCGCATCGATGGCGCGGCGCTCGGCCAGCATGGACTGGCGCTCGGCGGCGGTGAGCGTCTTGTCCTCAGGGTACTTTGCTTCGAGCGCCTTCATCGCGGCTTCGCGCTGCGCGCTTTGCTTGAGGCCCTTCACATAGACCGAATTGATCTGGATGACCCCGCCTTGCGCGGCGAGCGCCTTGAGGTGCGCGTCATCAATGTTGCGCGGGTGATCGAACACCGCCTTGCAGCCCGAATGGGTGAGGATCAGCGGCGTTTTGGAAAGGCGCAGCGCATCTTCGAGCGCGCGGTCGGAGCTGTGCGAGAGATCGGGGACGACGCCGAGGCGGTTCATTTCCGCGAGCAGCTGGACGCCGAGCGGGCTGAGACCATCCCACTTTGCCTTGTCGGTAGAGCTGTCAGCAAACTGGTTGGTGCGGAAATGGGCAAAGCCCGCCATGCGCACGCCAAATGCGTAGAAGCTTTGCAGCAGCGTGGGATCATCGCCGAGCGGCCATGCGTTTTCGATTGAGAGGTAGACGACGCGCATGCCCGAAGCCTTGATCGCGGCGGCATCAGCGGCCTTGGCGGCAAGCGCGAAGCTTTCCGGATGGGCTGCGACCATTTCGCGGATCGCCGCGGCGCGCAGCAGCGCGAAATCGCGCGCCTTGCGGGTGGAGACGGGATCGAGCGGCCCTTGCGGCGTGTAGATCGCCCAGAACCCGCCATCGAGCCCGCCGCGCTTCATGCGCGGGAGATCGACCTGCGTGTAATCGCCCTGCACCGTGTGAGCATCGGTGATCGACCAGCCGGGCAGCGCGAGCGAGGCGGGCGTATCGAGGTGGGTATCGAGCGTAAGCAGCCGCATTTGCAGCGCAGTGGCCGGATCGGCTGGGCCGCGCGGCGGTGCACTGGTGGCAGGGCCAGCGGCGAGCAGGGCGAGCATGCTCGCGGCGAGAAGGCTGGATCGGGTGCGCATGGCGGCAACTTTCGCCCCCGCGCGGCGAATGTCAATCACGCGGGATCGGCATCGGCCTGCGCATCGGGGCGCGCAGCGGCGAACGCCGGGTGCGCGAGGGCGGCGGCTTCGATGGCTTCGAGGCGCGGATAATCGATCCGTGCGCCGAAGCGGCGGGCATTGGCCATCTGCGGGATCAGGACGATGTCAGCCAGCGTGACGGCCTCACCGAAGCAGAACGGCCCTTCTCGCCCGGCAATCAGCTGGGAGCAGGCGGCAAGGCCGCTTTCGATCACTTCGCGCGCCCAGCCATCGACTGCCGCCTGATCGAACCCGCGTGCGCGGAGCATACGCAGCACGCGCAGGTTCTGCACCGGATGGATGTCACAGGCGATGGCGAGCGCGAAGGCGCGCACCCGGGCGCGCTCGATCGGATCGGCGGGCAGCAGCGGCGGCTGGGGGAAACGCTCATCCAGATACTCGATGATCGCGAGGCTCTGGGTCAGCACCGCGCCATCGATCTCCAGCGCGGGGACAAGCGCCTGCGGATTGCGCGCGAGATAATCGGGGGCCTGCTGCGCGTTGGTGCGCAGATCATGCGGCACCGCCTCCCACGTGAGGCCCTTGAGCGCCAGCGCGGTGCGCACGCGCCATGCGGCGGACGAGCGCCAGAAGGTGTGGAGAACAAGGGTCATGGCGCGGCGCTCCCGGCGGGTTCAAGGGCGCGGCGGGTTTAGCGCTGTGCCGCCTGGTTTGCCATGCCGGGTTTGCCACGCCGGGTTTGGCCACGCCCGCTCGGATTCTTGCCGCAACGTTAACCAAATCGTAGCCACTGCGCCGTAGTGTGCTTTCAATTCCCTATCCGGGACGCCGCCCGCGGAGTGACCATGTCAGTCGAGCAAACCGATAAACGCCCGCAAGAGGAGCGCCAGTCCGAGCGCCGGCCCCTCATGGTGCGCGTGCAGTATCGGCGCACGATCGTGCGGCTCGCGGCTCAGATCCTCGATCTTTCCTGCCACGGCCTGCGCCTCGCCGGGATGGAACGGCTGCGCGAGGGCGAAGCGGTGTGGATCACCCTCCCCGGCCTGCCCCCGCGCCAGGCCAAGGTCGTCTGGGTGGACCGGTTCGAAGCTGGCTGTGCATTCGTGGAGCCGCTGCATGAGGCCGTGCTCGATGCAATGATCGCCGGGCACATGCACTGACCCTTCCACCCTGCCCCGCTAGTGGGTAGGGGACAGAAATGCTCCGCCTTACCGAACTCAAGCTTCCCCTCGATCACACCGCCGCGCAGCTCGAAGCCGCGATAGCCGAACGGCTGGAAATCGAGCCGGCCGACCTGCTGCGCTACAGCGTGGCCAAGCGCGGCAACGATGCGCGGCGCAAGTCCGCAATCAAGCTGGTCTATGCCATCGACGTGAGTGTGGCCGATGAAGCGGCAGTGCTGGCGCGCCATGCCGGTGATGCAGCTGTGCGCGCGACCCCCGATACGACCTACCGTTTCCCCGTCATGGCCCCGGCGGGCTGGCAGGGCCCGCGTCCGGTGGTGATCGGCGCGGGGCCTTGCGGGCTGCTGGCGGCGCTGATCCTGGCGCAGATGGGGCTCAAGCCCATCATCATCGAGCGCGGCAAGGCCGTGCGCGCGCGGACCAAGGACACCTGGGCCCTGTGGCGGCGCAGCGAACTGACCCCGGAATCGAACGTGCAGTACGGTGAAGGCGGCGCGGGCACCTTTTCCGATGGCAAGCTCTACAGCCGGATCAAGGACCAGCGCCATCTGGGCCGCAAGGTGCTGACCGAATTCGTGAAAGCCGGCGCCCCGCCGGAAATTCTCACCGAAGCGCACCCGCATGTCGGGACGTTCCGGCTGGTGACGATGGTCATGTCGATCCGCGAGACGATCGAGGCGCTGGGCGGCGAATACCGCTTCGAGACGCGGGTCGAGGATTTCGTGATCGGCAAGGATGCGCGCGGCGAGCGGCAGCTGGAGGGCCTCGTGCTTTCCACCGGCGAAGTGCTGCCGGCGCGGCGCGTGATCATGGCGGTGGGCCATTCGGCGCGCGATACCTTTGCCGTGCTGCACAGCGCGGGCGTGCATATCGAGGCCAAGCCTTTTGCCGTGGGCGTGCGCATCGAACATCCGCAGCGGCTGGTCGACGTGGCGCGTTATGGACCGGGCGCGGGGCATCCGATCCTAGGCCCCGCCGCCTATTCGCTGGCGCATCAGGCGAGCAACGGCCGCTCGGTCTACAGCTTCTGCATGTGCCCGGGCGGGCGCGTGGTGGCAGCGGCCTCCGAGCCGGGGCGCGTGGTGACCAATGGTATGAGCCAGTATTCGCGCGCCGAGTTCAACGCCAATTCGGGCCTTGTCGTCGATATCAACCCGGAGCGCGACTATCCCGGCGGGCCGCTGGCGGGCGTGGCGTTCCAGCGCAAGTGGGAAGAACTGGCATACATCGCAGGCGGCTCCAACTATCAGGCGCCGGGCCAGCGGCTTGAGGATTTTCTGGCTGGCCGGCCCTCGACCGGGTTTGGCGCGATTACCCCTTCCTATCAGCCCGGCGTGAAGCCGACCGATCTGGCGCAGTGCCTGCCCGATTATGCCGTGGCCGCGATGCGCGAGGCGCTGCCGGTGTTTGGCCGCCAGATGCCGGGATACGATCACCCCGATGTGGTGATGACCGGGGTGGAGACGCGCACGTCATCGCCCATCCGCATCACGCGCGGGGCCGATTTGCAGAGCCTCAATACCCCCGGGCTTTATCCGGCAGGCGAAGGGGCTGGCTATGCGGGGGGCATTCTCTCCGCTGCCGTAGACGGTATCCGCGTGGCCGAGGCGCTTGCGGCGGACCTGCTTGGTCAGCCCGCCGTGCGGGCGTAGGCGGTCAGCAGCGACTGGCGCAGCGCGCCGACCGGCGGGAGATCGAGCGCATCCAGCTGGGCGATGCCGACGATCTCGTCTGCGCCGTAGCACTGGGAAAGCTGGATCACCTCGCCCTGCACTTTCTTTTCGAGCGGCTTTGACCAGAACGTGAAAACGGAAGGGAGCGCGCGTTCGGTGGGGTCTTCGTCCACCACCATGGCGAGGCGCCCCGAGCGCAGTTCGACAAACGCGCCGATCGGGAAAATGCCGACCATCTCGATGAAATCGACCATGATCACCGGATCGAGACCCGCGCATTGCTCACCCATGTGGCGGATCGCTTCGGCCGGATCTAGGCCGGGGCGGCCCTCCCTGCCTGCGACAAGCAGATCGTACGTGTCGCAGATCGCGGCCATGCGAGAGAGCTTGTCGATCTCATCACCGGACAGGCGATTGGGATAGCCGCAGCCATCGAGACGTTCATGATGGCGTATGCAGACTTTGAGCACGGCCTCGGGAATGTCGCCTGCGGCCTTGAGAAGCGCATGGCCTGCCAGCACGTGCTGGCAATGCGCATCGTTTTCGGGATCGGCGATGCTCCCGGACCATTCATCTTCCGGATGGGGCGGACCGCCGGTTTCCTGGCTTGCGCCGATATCCATCAGCAGGCCTGCCATGCCGGCATCACGCGTTTCGGCGGCGGAAAGGTTCATCTGGCGGGCCAGCGCGATCATCAGCGCGCTGGTGGCGAGCGCGTGGCGGTAGGTTTCCTCGCTATCCTCGCGGCAGCGCAAGAGGCCGTTGAAGGCGTAGAGATTGCGCTGCACGGAGGCGTAGATATCGTCGATCAGCGGATCGACCGTGCGTGCGCTGATGCCCCGGCCGAGGCGTGCTTCGAGAAACACGCGGCTGACCAGCTTGGAGTGGCGCTCGGCAATCTTGCGCGCGGTGCCGAATTCCTTGGCGGTGGCGACGCGCGCGGCGGCGAACTTGTTGGCAGCCGGACGCGGGGGCATCAGCGGCATGCCGCGCTGCTGCGGCGACGGGGCCCCTGCCCCGACTGCGGCGACCTCGCGCTCGGGCACGTTGTTAAGCCCGAGTTCGGTGTCGATGATCACCGCCTCGACCGCGCTTCCCAGGAGCGCTTCCAGCATCCACATCTCCTCGAGCAGGAACTTGCTCTTCCAGAAGGGGTGCTTGAACCAGCTCCCCTCCAGCTTGTGGATGAACATGCCGAGCCGGATCTCGGAGGTTTCGACGCGTTTCAACATGATGATGCCTTCATGCCACTGTTGTGGCTGAAGCGGCCTGACCGGGCGGATACGCATAAGCCCTTATCACTGCGCGCGCGCTTCTGATCATTGGGCAATTCCCCAGCGGCGAAATCTTGGCTAGCGAGGGATCACCAGACGCAAGATCGATGGGGATAGACGGGATGAGCGGACAGATGGCGGCAGCGCGCAATGCAGGCATGGACGGCGAGGTTTTCGCCCAGTTCCTTGAGCAACTGCAGCGCTATGTGCGCGAACGGCTGATTCCGGCCGAGGCCGAGGTCATCGGCAATGATGCCATCCCCGAAGACCTGCTGGCGGAAATGCGCGAGATGGGCCTGTTCGGCCTGACCATGCCCGAGGAATACGGCGGCGCGGGCATGAACATCAGCCAGTATGTCGAGACGATCCACGCGATCAGCTATGCCGCCCCTGCGTTCCGTTCGATCATCTCGATCAACATCGGCATGGTCTGTTCGGCGATCAAGAATGCGGGCACGGCGGAGCAGAAAGCGCACTGGCTGCCGCGCCTGGCCGCCGGTGAAATCGCCGCCTTCGGGCTGACCGAGCCGGGTTCGGGTTCGGATTCGGCGGGCCTTGCCACCATGGCGGTGCGTTCGGGCAACGGCTATATGCTCAACGGCACCAAGCGCTACATCACCAATGCGCCTTATGCGAAAATCGGCCTGATCATGGCGCGCACGAGCAAGGAGAACCTGCCGCGAAACGCGCATGTCTCCGCCTTCCTCGTGCCGCTCGATACGCCGGGGATCACGCGCGGCAAGTCTGACAAGAAGATGGGCCAGCAGGGCAGCCATATCGGCGACATCATTCTGGAAGACGTGTTCGTGCCGGGTGACGCGCTGCTGGGCGGCGAGGAAGGCAAGGGCTTTGCGACTGCGATGCAGAGCCTCGACAACGGGCGGCTTTCGGTGGGCGCGGCGGCAACGGCGCAGGCGCGCCGGTTCCTCGACACCGCGATCCGCTATGCCAACGAACGCAAGGCCTTTGGCGAGCCGATTGCGCAGTTCCAGCTGATCCAGGCCATGCTGGCGGACAGCCAGGCCGAAATCTATGCCGCGCAGTGCATGATGCGCGATGCCATCGCCAAGGCAGACGCAGGGCAGAAGATTCTGATGGAAGCCGCCGCATTCAAGATGTTCGCCTCAGAAATGTGCGGGCGGGTGGCGGATCGCTGCGTGCAGATCCACGGCGGCGCGGGTTATCTGGCGGAATATGAGGCGGAGCGTTTCTTCCGCGATGCGCGGATCTACCGCATCTATGAAGGCACCACGCAGATCATGCAGCTGGTGATCGCCAAGCAGATGCTGAAGGATTTCGCCGCTGGGATTTCCTGATTTCTAGATTTCGGGCGTGTTGCAGGTCTGCTCGTCAGCTGCGTTGCAGGCGACGAACTGATCGAGCAGCCACTGCGCGGCCGGGCCCGGCGGTGCATCACGCCGCCAGATGGCCCTGAAGCGGTAGGCGCCGCCGGGGTGATCGGGCATGGTGAGCCGCGTGAGCGTGCCTGCAGCAAGATCGCCCGCGATCATCGGCAGCGGCATGTTGCCCCAGCCGATGCCTTCGCGCAGCAGTGCATGCTTGGAGCCGAGATCGGCGAGGCGCCAAGTCTTGGGGCTGACCACCCCGAAATCGCGGCCCGCCGTGGTGCCGGATCGGTCTGACAGGACGAGCTGGATATAGTCGCGCCCGGCGCCGGGGTGGATCGTGGTCATCCGGCCGAGCGGGTGATCGGGCGCGGCGACGGGCACCAGCAGCGTGGCGCCCGCCGTCATGCCATCAAGATCGGCCATTTCAGCGGCAAGTGGGCCGGAAATGCCGATGGTGGCGGTGCGCGCCAGCACCATCGCGCTCACCGCACCAAGCGCCTCGACATGCAAGCGCAGTTGGACGGTGGGATATTCGGCGGCAAATCCGCGCAGGATCCCGGCCAGCCGTTCGGGCGGGACCATGACATCTACCGCGAGATCGACTTCCGCCTCCAGCCCTCCGAGCAGGCCCTTCACCTTGGCGCGCAGTCCATCGACCCCTTGCGCGATGGTGCGCGCCTCAGCCAGCAGCGCGCGGCCGGCGGTGGTCAACTGGGGCTTGCGGGTGCCTTCGCGGTCGAACAAGCGCACGCCGAGCTGGGCTTCGAGATTGGCGACACCGTAGCTGATCACGGAAACCGCGCGGCCCAATGTGCGTGCAGCGCCGGCGAAGCTGCCGGTATCGACAATGGTAAGGAAGATGCGCAACTGGTCGAGCGTGGGCGTGCCGGGATTGCTCATCGTTCGGCTCCATCGAACAAACCGCTTCAATTTATCCCACTGAGCAGCAAAGCAGGCAAGCGCTATATCGGCTCCAACGCAAAGCGCGCACTGCCTTTCCCGGCAGGAGGCGCCGGACAGGAGACAAGACCATGATCGAACTGCGGCCCTTCGCCAGCCTCGGCGGTGCAAACCACGGCTGGCTCGATGCCAAGCATCACTTCTCGTTCGCGGACTACCACGATCCGGCGCGGATGCAGTGGGGCAACTTGCGCGTGTGGAACGACGATACCATCGCGCCGCACAGCGGTTTCCCACCGCACCCGCACCGCGACATGGAGATCATCACCTACGTGCGCGAAGGCGCGATCACCCATCAGGACAGCCTTGGCAACAAGGGCCGGACCGAAGCGGGCGACGTGCAGGTGATGAGCGCGGGCACCGGCATCCGCCATTCGGAATACAACATGGAGGACGTGACCACGCGCATCTTCCAGATCTGGATCATGCCCACACGCAGCGGCGAGGCTCCGGGCTGGGGCGCGCGGCCTTTCCCCAAGGGGGACCGGACCGGCCAGTTCGTGGTTCTGGCATCCGGTTATGAGGGTGACGGCGATGCCCTGCCCATCCGCACCGATGCGCGCGTGCTGGGCGCGGCTCTGCGGGCCGGAGAAACCGCAACCTACCCGCTGGGCAAGGACCGCAAGGCCTATCTCGTGCCGGCGAGCGGCGCGGTTTCGATCGAGGGCGTGACGGTGAACGCCCGCGATGGCGCGGCCATCCGCGATATCGACGTGCTCACAATAACCGCATTGGAAGACAGCGAGATCGTGATGGGGGCCGCGGCCTGATTGCAAGTGTGCGGGGTGGGGGGTGCAATTGCGCACCCTGCACCCCGCTATTAGCGCAGGTTTGTGAGGAAATATTTCCGGAATCGTCATGCCTAAGGGCAATCAACAACGGATCGTTTACCACTTTTGGTCCATTGTGGTCCAAAGGCGCGACGCGCGCGCCGCTCGGCAGTTGCAAGGTGATGGTGCGGTAGATGTCGTTCATGGCTCCCATTCCACCGACGGATCAGGCCATGCGGGCCCAGCGCCAGCAGCGCATCATCCGTGCGCGCCTGCTGCACCGGGATGGTGAAGTGCAGGACATCGTGATCCGCAATCTCT
>CANGJB010000028.1 GCA_947453945.1 Sphingomonadaceae bacterium | reverse complement strand
GCGCGCAAGCTCCTCTCGGTCGAGCACCCGACCGGCGAAATGAGCTGCGTCCTCGAAACAGACGAAGCCGGCGCCGTCCGCACCGCCGCCCTCCTGCGCACCGCGCGCAAACTGATGGACGGCGTGGTATTCGGCTGAAACCGAGCCACCGACCGTCGCCCACCACCTTCGTCATTCCCGCGAAGGCGGGAATCCAGGGCAGCAGACGCAGCGCACGAAACACTGGATCCCCGCCTGCGCGGGGATGACGAAGATCAAAGAGGCAAAAGCATGACCGATCGCATCATCAGCTGGCACGCCAACCCCAGCAAACCGCGCTACACCCCGCCCGCCGGCGCGGTGGACGCGCATTGCCATGTGTTCGGCCCGATGGCGCAGTTCCCCTTCAGCGCCAAGGCCAAGTACTTGCCCGAAGACGCCGGGCCGGACAAGCTGTTCGCCCTGCGCGACCACCTCGGCTTCGACAAGAACGTGATCGTGCAAGCGAGCTGCCACGGCACCGATAACGCCGCCACGCTCGACGCCATCGCCCGAAGCAATGGCCGCGCGCGCGGTGTCGCCGTCGTCGATCCGGCGATTTCCGAAGCCGATCTCCACGCGATGCACGCAGGCGGCATTCGCGGCATCCGCTTCAATTTCCTCAAGCGCCTGGTGGACGACGCGCCCAAGGACAAGTTCCTCGAAGTCGCCCAGCGCTTGCCCAAAGGCTGGCACGTGGTGATCTATTTCGAGGCCGATATCCTTGAGGAACTGCGCCCCTTCATGGACGCGATCCCCGTGCCCCTTGTCATCGATCACATGGGCCGCCCCGATGTGCGCCAAGGGCCGGACGGGGCAGACATGAAGGCCTTCCGCGCGTTCCTCAACAGCCGCGAGGATATCTGGTTCAAGGCAACCTGCCCCGATCGTCTCGATGCGATCAAGGAAGGCGGCGCGGGCGATCCGTGGGACGCCTTCGCGCATTCGGTGGCCCCGCTCGTCGCCGATTATCAGAACCGCGTGCTCTGGGGCACCGATTGGCCGCACCCCAACATGGACACGGAAGTGCCCGACGACGGCCACCTCGTCGACATGATCCCCCGCATCGCGCCGACCGAGGAACTGCAGCGCAAGCTGCTCGTCGACAACCCGATGCGGCTTTACTGGGCGGACTGAACCGGCAGCCGGTAGCCAACCGCCGGCTCGTTCAGGATCAAGTCCTCACCCAGCTTTTTGCGCAGCGCGCTCACCGCCACGCGCAAGTAGTCGATGTGGTCCTCATGCGCCGGCCCCCAGACCGCGCGCAGCAGATAGCGGTGGGTCAGCACACGCCCTGCGTTGCGCGCCAGTTCGGCCAGCACCGCAAACTCCTTGGGCGTCAGGTGCACCGGGGCGCCCCGGCAAGTCACGGTCCGGCGGTAGAGATCGATCGCCACCTCACCGACCAGAACGGGATCCTGGCTCTGCGCGAGATCGAGATCGGCGAAGTTGTCGATGAAGCCGGTCAATCTGGCCGCTTCCCCCGCCACGGTGTGGAGCACCTCGCCGTCTGCCCCCCCGGCACGTTGGAGCTTGCGCAGCCCCGCCGAAATGGCGTGCAACCTCGGCCGCACGTCATTCCCGATCGATCCGAGCAGCGCCGAACGCAGCGCATCGCGCTCGCGCAGCACGCTGTTCTCACGCCCCGCACTTTCCAGCCGCGCCCGCTCCAGCGCCAAGGCCACCTGGTCGAGCAGGTTCTCAAGCAGCGAGAGGCCGTCCGCCTCGACCGGCGGCATGCCGTCACTGCGCGCCAGCCCCAGCGCAGCCAGAGCCCCCGCCGAAGCGCGCACGGGGTGGAACTGCCAGTCGGTCAGGCTCCCCCCTGAAATATTGCGCCCCGCTGGCACCCCGCTTGCCAGCACCGGCGCCGCGACCGCCAGATCGGCTTCGGTCAGCCGGTCCACGCCAGCCAGCAGCCGCGCTTCGGGCATCCCGGCCACCACGCAGACATGACAGTCGAAGATGCGCGCCAGTTCACCCGCCGCCACTTTGGCGATCGCGGTCTCGTCGCTGCACGAAAGCAGCCGCCGCGCAAAGCCCGCGATCGTCGCGTTGCGGCTGGCATGAAATGCCGCGAGCTCCGCCTGCTGGCGCAGCGAGGTGACCAGATGACTGGTGACGAGCCCCACCATGAGCAGCATGGTGACAGTCACCGCATCGCCCGGATCGCGGATCAGCAATGTGTAGGTCGGCTCGGTGAAGAAGAAGTTGTACGCCAGCGTAGCTGCAACTGCCGTCAGCAAAGCCGGCCAGCGCCCGGTAAGGACTGAAGCGGCGAGCACCGGCGGCAAATAGAGCAGCACCACCGGCGCACGTCCCCACTGCGCGGCCATGGCAAGCCCGATTGCGGTGGCAAGAGCAAACAGGGCCAGCAGCGCCACACTGCCAAGCCACGAGAGGCCGGGCAAAGGCGCGGCAGGTAATGGCGGGGGAGGCTTGCTCACCAAGTATACTTAGCCCATCAGACCCCGCACAATCCACATGGAAATTTAATGTCCTCCAAGCGCATCTAACGCGCCATGAAACAGCCCGCCACGGCCGACTCATCGGCTTCATCCGCCCCCTCCTCCACCCCCAGCACCAGCCGCGCCGCGCTGACCCTCGGCGCGCTTGGCGTGGTCTTCGGCGATATCGGCACAAGCCCGCTCTATGCGCTGCAGGCCACGCTCGATCCGCGCTATCACCTCACCACCACGATCACCGATCTCTATGGTATCGTCAGCATCATCTTCTGGGCTTTCGTGTTCGTCGTCACGGTCAAGTACGTCTTCATCGTCATGCGCTGCGACAACAAGGGCGAAGGCGGCAGCCTTGCGCTCTACGCGCTGATCAACCGTGAACTGGGCGCCGCCGCCCCGCGCCGCCTGCTCCTTGTTGGCGCCGTGTTCGCAACCGCGCTGTTCTTCGCCGATGCCATGCTCACCCCGGCCATCTCGGTGATCTCCGCCGTAGAGGGGCTGGGCGTCGTCAGTTCGGCCTTCAAGCCCTGGATCGTGTGGATCGCACTTGTCATCCTCATCGGCCTCTTCGCCATCCAGCGCCGCGGCACAGAAAGGGTCGGCCGCCTGTTCGGCCCCGTGATGCTCGTTTATTTCGCGACCATCGCCGCCATGGGCATCTGGCACATCGCGCAGACGCCCGAAGTCCTCGGCGCGCTCAATCCGCTCTGGATGGTGCGCTACTTCATCGCGCACCCGCTGTTTTCGTTCCTCTCGCTCGGCGCCATTGTCTACGCCATCACCGGCACCGAGGCGCTCTATGCCGATATGGGCCACTTCGGGCGCATCCCGATCACCATCGCGTGGCTCGCCGTGTGCGTGCCCGCGCTCATGCTCAACTACATGGGCCAGGCCGCAATGCTGCTGAAGCACCCAGAATTCATCGACAACCCGTTCTTCCATATGGTCCCCTCCACACTTACCATCCCGCTCCTCGTCATCGCGACCTTTGCCACGATCATTGCCAGCCAGGCTGTCATTTCAGGGGCGTTCTCGGTCACGCAGCAGGCCATCCAGCTCGGCTTCGTGCCGCGCCTGCGGATCCTCCACACCTCATCCCATGCGCGCGGGCAGATCTATGTCCCGGCCGTGAACTGGGCGCTGGCCTTCATGGTGGGAGCGCTCGTCATCGGCTTCCAGGCATCCGCCGCCATGCTGCCCGCCTATGGCCTCGCCGTCGTCGCCACCATGCTGATCACCACGCTCATGCAGTATGTCGTCGTCTTCCGCATCTGGCGCACTCCCGTCTGGCGCGGCGTGGTGGGCTTCGTCACGTTCATCACCATCGACGCGATCCTGCTCGCCTCGGGCTTCGCCAAGCTGTTCGAGGGCGCGTGGTTCCCGATCCTCGTCGGTCTCGTGATCTTCACGCTGCTCACCACCTGGTCCACCGGCCGGCGGCTGATGCGCGAGAGCATGCTGGAAGACAGCTTGCCGCTCGCCGTCTTCATCCGGTCGGTCGCCGCCACGATCCACCGTGTGCGCGGAACCGCCGTCTTCCTCTCCGCCTCGCCCGAAGTGCTGCCCGCCGCGCTCCTTCACAACCTGAAGCACAACCAGGTCCTGCACGAACGCGTCGTGCTGCTGACCGTGGCGGTAGAGGATGTTCCCCAGCTCGATCCTGCCACCCGTGCCACCTTCCACGCCGAAGGCCACGGCTTCTACCGCGTGATCCTGCACTACGGCTTCATGGAAGATGTCGACATCCCCCGCGATCTTGCTGCGGGCGCCGCTGAAGCCGGCATCACCTTCGAACCGCTCCACACCAGCTACTTCCTCAGCCGCCAGAAGCTCATCGCTTCTTGCGCGGTCCCCGGCATGGCCCTGTGGCGCGAACGCCTCTTCGCGTGGATGCTCAAGGTTTCCGAAAGCGCGATGGACTACTTCAAGCTCCCGACAAACCGCGTGGTGGAGCTTGGCAGCCAGCTGCGCATCTGACCCGGCGAGGCTTGAATTGGCAGGCCAGCGGCGGCTTCCGCGAAAGGATGTCGCCGCTGGCCTCCATTGCTGCGTATCACCGCTTGCCCTTTCCCCCGGCATCCCGCTACCGTGCGGCAGCGCACCAGCAGGAATTCCAATGCCCGGCGGACTAGCTGCCCTTCTCGACGATATCGCCACGATCGCCAAACTCGCCGCCGCTTCGCTCGATGATATCGGCGCGGCGGCCGGCAAGGCGGGGCTCAAGTCGGCCGGCGTGGTCGTCGATGATGCCGCCGTCACGCCCAACTACGTCACCGGCTTCACGCCCGATCGCGAACTGCCGATCATCTGGCGGATCGCCCGGGGCTCGCTGTTCAACAAACTGATCGTGATCACCCCGGCCATCCTCGCACTCTCGGTGCTGCTGCCTTGGGCGATCACGCCCATCCTCATGGCGGGCGGCGCGTTCCTGTGCTTCGAAGGCGCCGAAAAGGTGCTCCACGCGCTCACCCACAAGGAAGACCTTGCCGAAGAGGTCGAGGAGCTTGTCGAGCCCGATCATGAGGACACCATGATCAAGGGCGCGATCCGCACCGATTTCATCCTCTCGGGCGAAATCATGGTCATCGCGCTCAATGAAGTGGCTGCAGAAGGCCTCGTCCTGCGCGCAGCCGCGCTGGTGGTCGTCGCTATCGCGATCACTGCCGCGGTTTATGGCGCTGTCGGCCTGATTGTGAAGATGGACGATATCGGCCTCAACCTCGCCAAGCGCAGCTTCGGTGCCACGCGCGCCCTCGGCCGCGCCCTTGTCCGCGCCATGCCACGCGTGCTCTCCGCCCTCACCGTGATCGGCACGGCGGCCATGCTGTGGGTCGGCGGCCAGATCGTGGTCCACAGTCTGGGCGCGCATCCCGCCGAATGGCTTGGCCTGCACCACGGCTTCACCGCATGGCTGGCCGATGTCATGATCTGCGGCCTTATCGGCCTGATGCTGGGCGCCGTGATCGTCGGCGCGCTGCATGTGGTGAAACCCGCAAAGGCGCACTGAAAGCGCCCACCACCGCCCCATTGCGCGCACCCCGTTCCCCGGTATGCTCCCCGCCCGAGAGGAGCCAAATCATGGCCTACGACACTTACAAACTGCTCCGCGTCCAGCAGGAGGGCGCGCGCGTCACTGCCGTGGTCGATGCCCCGCCGATCAACGTCATCACCGCAGACTTGTTCGGTGAACTCGCCGCGCTCGCCATCGAACTCGAAGCCGATCCCGCCGCGCTCGTCTTCGTGCTCAAGAGCGCCGATCCCGATTTCTTCCTCGCGCATTTCGATGTCGCGCTGCTCGTTGCCATGGCCGATGCACCGACCCCGCCCAGCGGCGATCTCAACACCTATCATGACATGTGCAGCCGCTTTCAGCGCATGAACAAGGTCACCATCGCCCAGATCGAAGGCCGCGTCGGCGGCGGCGGAGCGGAACTCGCGATGAGCTTCGACATGCGCTTCGGCGTAATCGACAAAACGGTGATCAACCAGATGGAAGTGCCCATCGGCATCATCCCCGGCGGCACCGGCACCCAGCGCCTCCCCCGCCTGATCGGCCGCGCCCGTGCAATGGAAGTGATCCTGGGCGCGAACGATCTCGATGCCGAAACCGCCGAAAAATGGGGCTGGCTCAACCGCGCGCTCCCCGCAGACCAGATCGAAGCCCACGTCTCCGCGCTCGCGCAGCGCATCGCCAGCTTCCCGCCCGAAGCTGTGCGCATCGCCAAGCAATCCATCGAAGCCTCCGCCCTCCCGCTCGAAGAAGGCTGCAAGATCGAATCCGGCCTGTTCCAGACCGTCCTCTTCTCGGACACCGCCCGCACGCAGATGCGCCGCTTCCTCGAACTCGGCGGACAGACGCGAGAGGCCGAACTGCGCGTTGCGGACCTGAGCGCGGAGGTGGCGGGATTGGCTTGAACGAGGCGCGTGAGCGTCCCGCCCTGATCCAGCCTAGCTCCGCACCAGCCGACCCGGCCGCGCACCGGTGTCGGCATCGTTCTCGCGGATCATCACGCCGTTGCAGAACGTCGCGCGGTAGCCCTTGACCGGCTGCATCAGCCGCGTGCCACCGGCAGGCAGATCGTGGTGGGCGACATGGGGAGAAACGGTGAGGCCCGCATAGTCGATCACGTTGATATCGGCGCGCTTGCCCACTTGCAGCAAGCCGCGATCATGGAAGCCATACAGCGCGGCGTTGCGCGCGGTCTGCTTGTGGACAAGGAATTCCAGCGGCAGCGTCGGCCCGCTCTTGCGGTCGCGGGCCCAATAGCTGAGCTGGGTGGTGGGCATCGTCGCATCGCAGATCAGCGTCACATGGGCGCCCGCGTCGCTTAGGCCCGTCACGGTGTCGGGGTGGCGCAGCATCTCTTCCAGCACGGCAAGGCTTTTGGGCTGATTGTCGCGCGTCAGCGCCTGGAAGCTGCGCCCCTCGTCCTCCAGCATCGCGTCGTAGAGATATTCCAGCGCGTCGCGCCCCGCCGCCTTGGCCTTCGCCCCGATAGAGGCGGACTTCTCGGCCTCCAGATTGATCGGCTCGGTCAGCGGATAGAGGCTGGCCGCACCCCGCCGGAACAGGCCGTACACGTTCTGCATCGATCCCGGCGCCTCATGCGGCACATCGCACTCCGAAAGGATCTGCTCCTTGATGGCCGGATCGCGCATCGCCTGAACCCGCTCGGCCAGCGGCAAGTGCGCCAGTTTCTCAAGGTAAGTCGGCCGGCGCATGAAGGCGTGATAGCTGCTGAGCCCGTGGATGAAGCCGATGATGCGCGATGGCACTTGCGGGAAAAGGTGCGCGCCGCCTGCATTGGCTTCGCGGCAGCGGTCCAGCATCTGCCGCCACAGATCGGGCGCATACTCGCGGATTTCCACCAGCGTGAAGGTCAGAGGCCGCCCACTTTCCTCCGAGATGCGGCGAAACAGGTCGAGCTCCGCCAGCGGCTCGCTGCGTTCCCCGCCCAAGGCTTCAAGCTTGCCGACCGTGCCCGCCGGGATCGCCTCGATCACCCCTTTGCCAAGCTTCCTGAAGCGCCGCGCGATGGCGAGCAGTTCCTCTTCCGGCGCGAAGGTGCCGGGCACCGGCTCGCCCCACAGCGCGCGGTGGCCGATGGTGCGCGAGGTGGAAAAGCCCACGGCGCCCGCCGCGATGGCTTCTTCCACCAGATCGGCAATGCGCTCGATCTCTTCGGGGCTTGCGTCCTCGTTGGTCCGCCCGCGCTCGCCCATCGCGTAATAACGCACCGCGCCGTGCGCGATCTGCGCGCCCACATCGATCGCGTATTGGCGGGAGGCGATGTAGTCCAGGTATTCGGGGAAGCTCTCCCAGCGGCCCCATTCGATCCCTTCGTAAAGCGCGGTGCCGGGGATGTCCTCGACCCCCTCCATCAGCTCGATCAGTTCCTTTTCCTGCCCAGGCCGCACCGGCGCAAAGCCCACGCCGCAATTGCCCATGACGACGGTCGTCACGCCGTTGTGAGAGGAAGGCGCCAGCTCGTCGTCCCAGCTGACCTGGCCATCGTAGTGCGTGTGAATATCGACCCAGCCGGGCGTGACGATGTGGCCCTCGGCATCGATTTCGCGCGCCGCCGTGCCGGAGATGCCGGGGCCGACCTCGGTGATCACCCCGTCCTTGAAGGCGATATCGCCAACATAGGGCGCCGCGCCCGAACCATCGACGATCCTGCCGCCGCGGATGATCACGTCATGCATCAAGCTCTCCCTCGATCCTCATCTGCGCCGAGGATAGGGCAAAGCGATGGTGCGCGCGCCCAGCAAAAGTGCTCAGCGCACCACTTCGCCGCCCTTCATCACGTGGGCGACGCGGGTGAGCACCGCGATGTCGGCGGTGGGATCGCCGGGTACCGCGACCATGTCGGCAAAATGGCCGGGCGATAGTGCACCGACATCCTTGCTCCAGCCCATCAGCTCCGCCGCACTGGTGGTGGCGGCCTGAATCGCCTGCATCGGCGTCATCCCGAAGCGCACCATATACGCAAACTGCCGCGCGTTCTGGCCGTGCGGATAGACGCCGGCATCGGTGCCGAACGAGATTTTCGCGCCGGCCTTCACCGCCTTGCGGAAGCCCACGCGCTGCGCGTCGGTCGTCTCGTCGTTCTTGCGCAAGTAGTTCTCCGGCCACTTCTCGCGCCGGCCAACCTCGGCAATGTAGTCGCCGTTGTAGATATCCATATCCAGCCAGACGCCCTTGGCCTTGGCGAGGGCGATGCCTTCATCGTCGATCAGGCTGGCATGTTCGATCGCGCGGACCCCGGCACGGATCGCGGACTTGATCCCGCCCGCGCCGTGGGCATGGGCCGTCACCCACGAATGCCGCGCGGCGGCGACTTCAACCGCAGCGCGCATCTCGTCCTCGGTCAGTTCCTGCTGGCCTGCTTCGGTGCCGGTGGCGAGCACCGCGCCGGTCGCGATCAGCTTGATGGAATCGGCGCCGTGCTGAAACAGGTAGTTCACCTTGGCGCGCGCGTCCGCCGCATCGGTCACCACGCCGGCGCGCATGTCGTCCGGAACGCGCACATCGGGCGAAAACCCGGTGACTTCTCCGCCCCCGCCCGGCACGGTGACATAGGCGCCGACGGCCTGCATGCGCGGGCCCGCCACATCACCGCGATTGATCGCATCGCGCAGCTCCACATCGGCAAAGGCGCGGAAAGACCCGACATCGTGGACCGTGGTGAAGCCAGCCATCAGCGTATCGCGGGCATTGCGCGCGCCGATAAAAGCAATCTCCATCGCCGAATGGAGCAGCGGCTCGGCGACGTTGGAAGTCTGCCCGGTGTCCGCCAGATGGACGTGGCAATCGATCAGGCCGGGCAAGACGGTGAAGGCCGACCAGTCCACCAGCTTCGCGCCATCCGGCAGAGACGGTGCATTTGGGCCATCGGGCAGGACGGCGGCAACGCGGCCATCTTCCACCCGCAGCAGCCGCGCGCCCAGCACCGCGCCCGCTTCCGGATCGACGAGATGGCCCGCGCGGACATAAAGCGTTTCGGCATGGGCGCTGCCGGCAGCGGCGAGCACGAGGGTGGCGGCAAGGATGGTGCGGTTCATGCGCATCATCCTGCCCGATCCGCAGCGCCTTGGCGAGACGTCAGGACGCCGGGTTATACTTCGTCAGGAAGGCTTCCAGCTTGTCGAGCCAGAGCTGCTGGTTGGCATCGCTCGAGAACCCGTGGCCCTCGCCCTTCAGCGTGATGAATTCATAAGGTTTGCCCGCCTTGGCCAGCGCATCGGCATAGAGCTTGGACTGCTTGTAGGGCACGCGCTGGTCCGCATCGCCGTGGGCGATGAGCAGCGGCACTGTGAGCTTGTCGATTGCAAAGAGCGGCGAGACGGTGGCGAGATCAAACGTCTCCTCGCCCTGCACCGTCTTGCGCCAATCCTTGCGGTAGCGCTTCGATATCTTGAAGGCGATCTGGTACTTGAGCTGGCGCTTCAGATCGGAAATGCCTGCAAAACTGGCGGCGCAGCGATAGCGCTCCGGATTGCGCACCGCGCCCCACAGCGCCGCATAGCCACCATAGGAACTGCCGACGATGCACACCCGCTTCGGATCGATGGTGCCCTGCTTTGCCAGCCAGTCCATCCCGTCATCGAGATCGTCCTGCATGGCGCGCCCCCACTGGCCCTCGCCCTTGGCATAGAACGCCTTGCCATAGCCGCCCGAGCCGCGAAACTCAGGCTGAAGCACGGCATAGCCGCGATTGGCGAGGAACTGCACTTCGACATCAAAGGTGCCATCGTCGCGCACATCATAAGGTCCGCCGTGGGGCAGGATGACCAGCGGGAGGTTCTTCGCCTCGCGCCCCCGGGGCAGGGTTAGGTAGGCGGGCAGATCCAGCCCATCGCGCGATTTGTAGGTGGTGTAGCGCGTGGTCGTCAGCTGCGCGGGCTTCAGCTTCTCGTTGGCCTGCGCGAACAGCTGCATGATCCCGGCATCCCGGTCGAACACGTAAAAGCGGCCCGGATCGTTGGACCCGCCGATATGGACAAGCATGCGCGCGCGGTCGCGCGAATAGCTAACGATCGTGGCCATCCTGTCGCCAACCGCACCCGCCACCGCCTTGTCGATCGCCTCCTGCACCTTGGCGAGATCGGCATCGAACCAGTGCGCGCGCGGGCGATCATCGGTGAACCAGGCTGCGTAAAGATTGGCGCCATCAAGCTGCGTGTCGAAATCGTCGATATCTACGCCCGGCGCCTCGAACACCATCTCGCCACGCTTGCGCGTGGCGAAGTTGAAGCGCCACAGCGCATAGCGCCCGGTCGCCTCGTTGAGCATGATCCGGTAGCCTTCGTCGGTGCCCTGATAGATGCGGAAGGCATCGAAACCGGCCTCATTATCTTCGTTGTCGGCGCGCACCACGGTGCGAAAGCCCTCACCGTCCTTGGTGCGGTAAATCATCTTCCAGTTGCTGTCGCCAAACACGAAACCGGCGCGGACCACGCCCTTGTCGTCGGCGTACCAGTCCCACAGCCCATCGCGCGGCGCGACGATCTGCTTCGCCTTGTTGCTGGCAAGTTCGATGCGCGAGACGCTGGGATAGTCGTAGATCGTCTGCTGGAAGGCGAGGAGGAGGGATTGGCCTTCCGGATCGATCCACAGCACATCGTCCCCGATCAGCCCCTCGGTCTTGCCGCCGATGAAGATCTGCTTGTCGGTGGCCAGATCATAGGCGATCAGCCGCGTCTGCCACGCATCGTCCCCTTCCCAGTTCACCGTCTTGCCCACGCTGAACAGCATGCGATTGTTGCCCGCCCAGCGGAACCAGTTGATATCGAGATCCTGGCCGGTGTTGATCAGCTTGGTATTGCCTGTCGCCGGCATGAAGATGCCCAGCAGCTTTTGACCCTTCATCGTCACATAAGCGGCGATGTGCGTGCCATCGGGGGAAAGCCGGGGGCCTGACAGGAAGGGCAGCTGCGAAAGGATGGCCGTGGGGATCTTGTCCGGCTGTGCCCCGGCAGGCGCGGGCACGGCAGGATCGGCAGCAAGAGCCGCTGCAGGCGCCAGCGTCAGCGCAAGGCCGATCAGCAACCCTTTGGCCGCCAACCACCCCGCCCCGCCAACCAGTCCTGTTTTCATGACGCCCCCGCGCTTCGTTTCACATCAGCGCAGGCTATGCCGCAAGCAGGCCGCTCTCAAGCCCGCAATGCCTCGAAATTGACCGAATCGGTTTCTTTTCAGACCGCTTGATCAGACTGCGGCGGCGGCGGTGCGCGCTTCCAGCGCGGCCAGATCTGGCACAGCGCGCTGCGCAAGTGCGCGGACTTCCGCAAGCTCAGCCGCCAGTTCGTGCGCAAGCGCAGCCTTGCGTTCGAGGCGAGCGGTGTTGTCGAATGCAACCCCGGGACGCTTGGAATACGTGCTGAACAGCGGGCCTTGCACCACTTGCGCAATGCGGGCGCCATCAGCTGGGCGGCCAAGGCGCGGGGCCAGAGCGGCGAGCGTGGCTGCGGGATCGGCATAGAAACGTTCGGCATTCAGCGTGGCGGCCTGCGGCATCGCATCGAGCGCGGCGGCGAAGGCGCGCATCTGCCATAGCCACAGTGCGGCAAGGCTGGCGGCATCGCCCGCCCCCGCCGGCGCGTCTGCAAAGCGCGCGGCCATCTCGTGCACCCAGCCGCGGTGCTGCGGGCTGCGCAGAACGGCCAGCGCATAGTCCTCAAGGCCCAGATGCAGGAACAACGCTGGTGCCGCCGGATCGGCCGCAAGGATCGCCGGCAGCAGCGCATTGACCGGAACATTGGCCTTCACGAGCGTCGGCGCATCCCCGCCATAACGCCGCCCCAGCATAGCGAGCACGAGCGCGAGGCGTGCAGGATCGGGCGCGAAGGCCAGCTGGCGCAGAGCCATCGGCTCACGCAGCACGAGGCCGCCAGACATCGCCTCCAGCGCACGGGCAAGCAGGGTGGAGCCGCAATGGGCCACGTGGAAGATCCACGCGGTGGTCTGCGCCCGCGGCGCGGCCTCGGCCAGCGCAGCGGCGGGAACACGCAAAGCCTCCTCGCTGGCGGGCGATATCCGCGCATCCAGAAAGATCGACCGCGCATAAGCCGCGCTGTCCATTGCTACGATCACGCCGTCCGCGCCATCGAAGGAATGGAGATAGTGATCGGGCGAGGCGGCAATATCCGAGAGGCTGGGCGGCATGGGAAAAGCATAGCGGTCTTTGCCGCCCGGGCTATGGAAAAGGCGGGCGGCGTGGTTTACCCGGCAAGCCATGGCCCAGATCGACCCTCCCGCGCCCGGGCGCCCCTATGCGGTGATCGCGCCGTCGCGCGGCCAGACGTTGGATACGCTTGATCCTTCGCTGATCGAGGATGCCTACAAGGCGCACGGCGCGCTGCTGCTGCGCGGCTTCGGCCCGGGAACCGAAAACGGCCTCGCTGCCTTCCGCCGCTTTGCCCGCACGCATTGCCCCACTGCCGTGATCAACGAGACGCCGGGCCGCGCCGTGCTCGATGCCGTCCATGCGATCCAGGGCGTTGATGGCGGGAGCAATGCTTTCGCGCTCCACCCCGAACTGGCGCGCGAGCCGTGGAAGCCCGATGCCGCGTTTTTCGGCTGCCTCACTCCGCCGGGCACGGGCGGCGAGACAACTCTTTGCGACGGCGTCGCGCTGGCTGCAGCGCTGCCGGAGCCTGTCCGCGCCGGGCTGGCAGGGCGGCGGCTGGTTCATGTCATGGGAGTCTGGCCCGAGCTGCTACGCTTCTGGCTGGGCACCGACGCGCCGGACGACGCGCTGCTGGCAAACCCGCCGCGCCCCTGCCCCTATCGCTTCTTTCGCCTGCCCGATGGCCGCATTGCGCGCGAATTTTCAAGGCCCGCGCTGCACAAACCGATGTTTTCTGCCGGGCCCGCATTCGGCAATTTCCTGCTTTTTGCGCGGTTCAACAACGGGCGCGGCAACTTCCCGCTGCTCGATGACATGACCCCGGTGCCGGAGGACTGGCTCCAGGCGATCCACGCCACCGGAGAAGCGCTCACCGCCGAAGTGCGCTGGCAGGCCGGCGATGTGCTGATGCTCGATAACACGCGCTTTCTTCACGGGCGCCGCGCGATCGTAGACGCGGCGGAGCGGCAGATTGCGACGTTCTTCGGCTACGTGCGCTTTGCCGTGCCCGATGCCGAGGAAATGGCGCAAGCGCCGTGGCGGCAGGAGGATTTCAGGCCCCCGCTCCCGTCGCAGATGGCCTAGCGCTCAGCGCGCGGTGCCTGCCCGGTCGAACCGGGCCAGCCACGGCCGCAGCAGGGCCAGCACGGCATCCGGCTGATCGGTGAGCACCGAATGAGCCGCGCCCCGGATTTCGCGGAATGCCGCGCCATGCGCCCGGGCGGCAAAGGCCGCGACGGTGGCGGGACGCGCCTCGTCGAATTCGCCGGCCATGAACAGCGTGCGCTGCCCATTAAGGCGGGCAAGCAAGGCCTCGCCGTCGTAATCATGCAGCAGGCCGGGCGCGCGAAATTCGGTGGGGCCCCACATCGTTTCGTAGAGCGTGCGCCCGGCATCGCGCGGGGCCGCAGCCCGATAGGCGCGGATGCGCGGATCGGGATCGGTCCGCACGACAAAGGTTTTCAGATAGGCCTCATCGGCGGCGGCGCATTGAACGCTTGCAGGCCGCTCGGCGCCTTCACAGGCCAGCAAGGTTGCCTGCCACTGCACCGGAAGTTCATCCCGCCGCCGCGCCGCATCGGCCAACCAGCTGCGCGTGGAAACGAGCGGCGATTGCACGATCAGGCTGGCCAGCGCGGCTGGTCGCCGGGCGCCATATTCAATCGCCAGCGTGCCGCCCCAGCTGCCGCCGCCGACATGCCAGCGATCAATGCCAAGCGCGCTGCGGATCGCTTCGATCTCATCGACAAACCGCGACACGCGCCAGTTGGCAGGATCACGCGGCGCATCAGACCGCCCGCTGTCGAGCTGATCATAGAGGATCACTGCGCGTTCATCCGCCAGCGCGGTAAGCGGCAGCAGACCAGCATGGCCGCTTCCGGGGCCGCCGTGCATGTAGACCAGCGGCAGGCGCGGCCCATCGAGCGCGCCGTTGATCCGCACATAGAGACTGCCGCCCTCGACCGGCACCATGAGTTCGCGATCGGGCGCGATGCGCATGGCAGCGGGGGCCGGCGCCGCGCGGACCGCGGGCGCAAGACCGCAGGCCCCCATCCCGGCAAGCATGGCACGGCGCGAAAGGGAAAGCGCTGTCATGCCCGGGCTCAGGCGGCTTCGGCTTTCCGCTCGGCCCGTTCCAGATTGAGCGCTTCGGCAAGCGTGAACGCCAGCTCGATCGACTGCGCTGCGTTCAGCCGCGGATCGCAGTGCGTGTGATAGCGGTCACCCAGCGCGTCCTGCGTGATCGCAATCGCGCCGCCGGTGCACTCTGTCACGTCCTGCCCGGTCATCTCGATATGGATGCCGCCGGCATGCGTGCCTTCCGCGCGGTGGACGGCGAAGAAGCCCTTCACTTCGCTCAGGATGCGGTCGAACGGACGCGTCTTGTAGCCGTTGTCCGCCTTGATCACGTTGCCGTGCATCGGATCGCATGACCACACCACCGGATGCCCTTCGCGCGCCACAGCACGGACGAGAGCGGGGAGCCCGGCCTCGACCTTGTCGTGCCCGAAGCGGCTGATCAGCGTCATGCGGCCGGGCTCGCGCCCCGGGTTCAGCGTATCGAGCATGCGCAGCAGCGCGTCAGGCGTCAGGCTCGGCCCGCACTTCATGCCGATGGGATTGCCCACGCCGCGCAGGAACTCGACATGCGCCGAACCTTCAAAGCGCGTGCGGTCACCGATCCACAGCATGTGCGCGCTAGTGTCGTACCACTGGCCGGTGAGCGAATCCTGCCGCGTCATCGCCTGCTCGTACTGCAGCAGCAGCGCTTCGTGGCTGGTGTAGAAGGTCGTGCCCTGCAACTGCGGCACGGTGCTGGGATTGACCCCGCAGGCCTCCATGAAATCGAGCGCTTCGCCGATCTTGTCCGCCGTCTCGCTGAACTTGGCCGCCCACGGGCTCTTGCCGATATGGTCGAGCGTCCACTGGTGGACCTGGCGCAAGTTGGCATAGCCGCCGGTGGAGAACGCACGCAGCAGATTGAGCGTGGCGGCAGCCTGCGAATAGGCGCGCAGCATCCGGTCCGGATCGGGATTGCGGCTTTCGGGGGTGAACTCGATGCCGTTTATATTGTCGCCCAGATAGCTCGGCAGCTCTACATCGCCGATGGTCTCAACCGGCGAAGAGCGCGGCTTGGCAAACTGGCCGGCCATGCGGCCCACCTTCACCACCGGCTGCTTGCCCGCGAACGTCAGCACGACCGCCATCTGCAGCAGCACGCGGAACGTGTCGCGGATATTGTTCGGGTGGAATTCGGCAAAGCTTTCGGCGCAATCGCCGCCCTGGAGCAAGAAGCCCTTGCCCGCCGCAACCTGGGCAAGATCGGCCTTCAGCGCGCGTGCCTCACCCGCAAACACCAGCGGCGGAAACCGCGTGAGTGTCTCTTCGACGGCGGCGAGCTTCGCCGCGTCGGGGTAAGTCGGCAGGTGCTTGGCCTCAGCCGCACGCCAGCTCTGCGCATTCCAATTGCTTGCCACGGTATGTTCGCTTCCCTGATGAACGCGCGCGTTTAGCGGGGACCGGGCGGAAATGCAAAGGATTGGCGGCGGCGCCCTACTTTTGGTCCATCAGGCGGCGCTGGAAATAGACCATCTCGAGCGCGGTGGTCATCGCGCTTTCCTTGAGATTGGCCCCCGCACCGTGCCCGCCGGCGGTGGTTTCGTAGTAGAGGTAGGGCAGGCCATATTCCTTCATCCGCGCGGCAAACTTGCGCGCCTGCACCGGGCCGACGCGGTCGTCCTTGGTCGTCGTCCAGATCAGCGTTTCGGGATAGGCTGCGCCGCGCTTGAGGTTCGAATAGGGCGAGGTTTTCAGCCAGAAGGCCTTCTCGTCCGGGTTCGCCATGGTGCCATATTCGCCGACCCACGAGGCCCCGGCCGAGAGCTTTTCGTAGCGCAGCATGTCGAGCAGCGGGATCTGGATGCTGACCGCCCCGAACAGATCAGGCCGCTGGGTGAGCTCGACCCCCATGAGCAGCCCGCCATTCGAGCCGCCGTAGATGCCGAGCTTCTTCGCGCTGGTGATCCGCCGTGCGATGAGGTCTTCGGCGACCGCAGCGAAATCGTCATAGATCACCTGCCGCTTGGTCTTCAGCCCCGCCTCGTGCCACGCCGGGCCGAACTCCCCGCCGCCGCGAATATTTGCGACAACAAAGGCGCCGCCGCGCTCAAGCCAGAGCTTGCCCGTGATCCCGCTGTAGTGTGGCGTATAGGAAACCTGGAAACCGCCATAGGCCGTCATCAGTGTGGGCGTCGCGCCGGTGAGCGGCATATCGGCGCGATGGGTGATGAAGTAGGGGACCTTTGTCCCGTCATTCGAGGCCGCCTCGAACTGCTCGGTCACAAGTCCATCGGCGGCAAAACGCGCCGGTGTCTGCTTGATCTGCACGGCTGTGCCGCTGGCGACATCCACCTTCCACAAGGCCGTGGGCAAGAGATAGCTCTGCACCGAGACATAAGCCATGTTGGCGGCGTGGTCGCTGGAAACCATGCTCACCGCTGCGTTGTCGGGCAAAGGCAGCACGCTCTGCTGCCAGCCAACTGCGGTGCGAGTGAAGCGCATCGCCCGCCCGCGCACATTGTCATAGACCGCAGCCAGCACATGGTCGCGGGTCACCGTCACTTCGTCAGCATCGACCGACTGGCGCGGGCCCGGCGCGAAGATCAGTTCCGGTAAGGCCGTGCCTGCGGGATCGACAGCGACAAGTGCGCCAGCGGGGATCGGCTGGCCGCCCTTCGGGGCCCAGTTTTCGTTCACCTGAAAAATCAGGCGGCCCTGAAGGAGGCCTTTGACCGTGCTCTTGCGCGGGACCGCGATGGGCGCGGTGCCCTGCGCCGTCACGCGGACAAATTCTGCCTCGAAGAAGGTGATCCCGCGCGTGATGACCACTTCGGTATGGCCCGTGCTGTCCGTGAAGCTCGCCGGGATGACGAACACATCGTCCGGCTTGCCGCGAAACACTTCCTTGGCAGCAGTCAGTGGCTCCCCACGCGCCATGCGCTTGACGACGAAGGGATAGCCGCTGGCGGTCATCGTACCAGCGCCCCAATCGCGCGCGGCAATCAGGCTGTCCGGCGTTTCCCAGCTGACCCACTGCTTCGATTTGGGCAGCGTGAAGCCGCCTGAAACAAAGCTGCGGCTGGCGAGATCGAACTCCCGCAGCGTGTTGGCGTCCTCACCCCCATCGGACAGCGCGACGAGGCATCGCTTCTCGGCGGTCGGCTCGCAGTCTGCGCCCGCCCAGACCCAGTTCGCCTGCTCCGCCGCGGAAAGCGCATCAAGATCGAGCAATGTCTGCCAGGCTGGTTCCGGCTTTTCGTAATCTGCCGGGGTGGTCATGCGCCAGAGCCCGTGGACGTGGGAGGCGTCCTGCCAGAGATTGGCGATCTGCCCGCCGATCAAACGCGGCATGGCGATGCGGTCGGTCGCCTCGGCAATCTTGAGTGCATCGGCGTAGAAGCCGGCAAAATGCGGATCGGCCTTGAGCACGGCCAACGAGCGGGCGTTCTCCACCTCGACCCAGGCCATGGCGCGCGGAGAATTGACTTCCTCCAGCCAGATATAGGGATCGCCCGCCTCAGCCAAGGGTTGCGCCCGCGCCAGCTGCGCGTTGGCGGCAAGGGCCAAGGCAGCAAGAAGGGCGAGACGCTGCATGAGGATACTCCCTGAAGACCATGCTGATGAGCCTATCGGTGCCCGCCACGCGGTTCAAGACGGCCTTGGGGCAAGTGCGGAAAGGCGCGGGCTTGCCGCTCTCCCCCACGCGCACCCATTCACGGAAGGCACCGGCCAAGTCCGCGTGCTCCTGCAGCCAGCCCGCTACACCGGCACGTGGCGATGCACTGCATCACTTGCCCGGCACGATCCGAAGCTGCCAGGCCTTGGCCGGCAGCAGATAGCGCTGAGCCAGCGCCTGCAGCCGTTCGGGGGTGATCTGGCTATAGTCCGAGAGGATCGAGCGGATCTGGTTGAACTTCTCCGGCGCCAGCGCGCCGCCTTCGAGCTGGTACATGTAGAAGCCGTTGCCGGTGCTGGCTCGGGTGATCAGCTGCTTCATCGGCTCGGTCACGCGGGCAAGCTCGTCGGCTGTCGGCGGGCTGGCAGCAAGCTCGGCGGCGATGCGGTCTGTCGCGGCGAAGAACGCGGGCAGATCGCCGGGGCGCAGCTGGCTCATCGCCGCAAGATAGCCGCCCGAAGGCAGATCGAGCGGCCAGTTGGAGGACACCTGCGGCGCATAGCTGGCCCCGATTTTCTCGCGCATCGCATCGAACAGGCGGTTGTTGAAGACCTGGGCGAGCAGTTCGAGCTGGCGCGAGACATGCACGCCGGCATTGCCGCCGCCCGTCGGCCAGGCGACCAGCGCAGCGGCAGTGTTGGCATCACCATGATGGGTCAGCGTCAACGGATCGCCGACCGGCTCGGGCACCTTGGGCGCAAAACCGGTTGCGGGCAGCGGATCGCGCGCCGGCAGCGCCCCAAAGGTGCGTTCCAGCGCCGCGATGGTCTCCTCGCGCTTGAAATCGCCGAAGATATCGACCTCGATCGGGCCCTGCTTCAGCAGCGCCGACCAGACGCGGCGGAAGCCGTCGGGGCTGGCCTTGGCGATTTCCGCCGGATTGGGCACGGCATAACGCGGATCGCCATCCTTCAGCAGCCAGCCGATATCGCGCTGGAGCACCGACGCGGCAGAGGCATTGGTCGCCTCATATGCCAGCCGCGCCGCGGCCTGCGCGCGCACCACCGGATTGGCATCCCAGCGCGGCATCGCAAGCTTGGCGGCAAACAGATAGAGCTGATCCGGCAGATCTGCCGGGCGCGTGTCGGCCGAGAACTTGAAGCTGGTATCATCGATATCGAAATCGAGGCTGAGCTTGCGGCCCGTCGCCAGCCGGTCAAGCTCCTCGCGTCCGACCGAGGTTGAACCTGCGCCGAAGCCGGTGTCCATCAGCGCCGTCTCACCCAGCGAGGCATAGACCGCGTCCTTGGGATCGATCACAGAATAGCCGCCGCCGAAATGGACGCGCACGATCACGCGGCCCGGTTCAGCCTCGTTGGACCAGAGCAGCGCCTTGACCCCGTTGGAGAGTTCGATCCGCTCTATGCCGAGCAGGCCTGTGCCCTCGGCATTGGCGAGCGTGCCCGGCTGGCCGATCGGTGGCAGGTCCTTGAAGCTCAGCGAACTGGCGGCAAGGCGGCTGCCCGAAGACGGCGCCACCGGCGCGAGCAGTGCGGTGCGGAGGTCCGCCTCGGTGCCATCGGCGGCGCTCGGCGTGATCAGCACAGAGCGGATCACCGTGCCCTTGAACAACGTGCGTGTGTGTTCAAGCACCGATGCGGGCGTGAACAGCGGGATCGAGGACCGGAAGATGCCATAGACCGTATCGGGATTGGCAACCGTCTCGCGGATATCGACCGCGTCGGTGATATCATCGGCCAGCTTCGAACCGGCGAGGGTTTCCTGCGTTTCCACCGGCACCTTGAAAGCGACATCGAACTCGGCCACTTCGCGCGCAATTTCTTCCTCGGTAGGCGGCGTGGCGAGCGCATCGGCGATGACCGCACGGACATCCTTGGCGGCCGCTTTCCAGTCATCCGTCAGCGGGGTCACCGTCACCAGCGTCGCGTCGGAGGAACGGCTGATGCGCTGCTGCTCGACCGAGGCGGCCAGATAGCTGCCCCCGGCGCGCGCGCGGCCCTCCAGCCGGCGGTTGATGATCGCGATGCCCAGCCGGTCGATCATCAGGCCCTGATTATAGACGATCGTATCGCGCACCTGGCGCCACGGGCGCAGCACGGCATAGTTGAACACGCGGGGAAGATCGGGCTCCACCATCACTTTGGCATCGCCCACCGGATTGGCAGGATCACCGCCGAGGGGCGGCTTGGGCGCGCCGAAATCGGGCTGGGGCGGGCGCTTGCCTGTTCCCTTCCAGGTGCCGAACCACTGCTTGATGCGGGCGATGAGCGCCTGCGGATCGGCATCGCCGGCCACCACGATCACCGCATTGTCGGGCCGGTACCACGCATCGTGGAACGCCTTGACCTTGGCCGGATCGGCTGCGTTCAGCGTTTCCTCGGTGCCGATGGGCGAACGGCTGCCAAGTGGCTGCCCGGCAAAGAACACTGCGCGCGTGCCATCGAGGATGCGCGTCTGCGGGCCGGATCGTTCGCGCATTTCCGCCAGCACGATCGGCACTTCGGTCTTCACGCCCACATCGGTGAAGATCGGCGCGGTGATCATGCCCGAAAGCAGGCGGAAGGTTTCGTCGAGCTTGGCGGGCGAGACGTCGGGAATGTCGAGCTTGTAGACGGTCTGCGTCGGGCTCGTCTCGGCATTGGTATCGCTACCGAAAGTGGCGCCGAGGCGCTGCCACGCCGGGATCGCCTCGCCAGCCTTCAAGTACTTCGAATCGCGGAACGTGAGATGCTCGATCAGGTGGGCATAGCCGCGCTGCGGATCGGTTTCATAAAGCGAGCCCGCATCGACCAGCACCCGCACAGAGACCTGCCCCGGCGGCACGCCATTGCGGCGCACGGCATAGCGCAGGCCGTTGGGCAGCACGCCGAAGATCCACGCCTTGTCCTGCGGCACATCGCTGCCGCGATAGAGCCACGGGCCGGAGCCGGTGGCGGCTTGCCGCGCAGGCGCGCGTGCAGGAGCTTTGGCCAGCGCCTCTGCTCCGGAAAGGCCGAGCAAAGCGGCAGCAAGAACAGGTGTGAGAGCGCCGACAGCGCGCGGGACGAACCGGGACAGAAATGCCATGTTCGTTGTATAGGGCGGCAAGAAATGAAGGACCAGTGAATAGGTCCGCCATTCCTTGCCGAGAGAGATGTCAGTTCTTCGGTTTGTCCGCTACGGGGGCCGCAGGGTCAGCCGCTGGCTGCTGGGCCGCCTGCTTCTGCACTTCGGCGCGCATCGCGGCGACTTCGGCTGCGGTCTTGAAATCGACCAGCTCTACCTGGAACACCAGATCCGCATTGGCCGGGATCGGGCCGGTGCCCCTCTCGCCATAGCCAAGCGCCGCGGGGATGCAGAAGCGCCAGACGCTGCCCTTGGCCATCAGCTGAAGGCCCTCGGAAAAGCCCTTGATCACGCCGCCGGCGGGGAAGGCCTGGCCGGCATTCTGATCGAAAACACTGCCATCGGCGGCAAGGTAGCCGATGTAGTTGACGAGGACGAAGTCGGACGCACCCGGCTTGGCGCCGGCGGCATCCTTCAGCACACGGGTGCCGAGGCCCGAAGCCGTCTTCGCGCTGCATACGCGCTGCGCGGCCGGAACGACCGGCTGGAGCGGCACCGGCAGGATATCTGCCGACGGAGCTGCGGCTTGCTGGGCTGCCTGGGGAGCGGCAAGCGCTGGCACAGCCGCGAAAGCCGCGAGGGAAACGGAGAGGGCGATTCGGCCAAGGCCGCGAAGAAAAGTGCTCATGCTCGGCGCCTTAAACGAGCGATGCGGCCCCTGCCAGCATCGAAACCCGCCGGCCCTCGCGAATTCGCGGGCGATTTGCTTGCCCATGTCCCCTTGACCACCATCCGGGTCGGCCTACATGCTGAGACATGTTTATTGAAACCGAAACCACTCCGAACCCCGCCACGCTCAAGTTCCTGCCGGGCGAAATCGTCATGGCCACCGGCACGCGCGAGTTTACATCGCCCGAAGCGGCGGCGGCGTCTCCTCTGGCCGAGGCGCTGTTCACCCTGGGCGACGTGACAGGCGTGCTCTACGGGCGCGACTTCATTGCGGTGACGATTGCGCCGGGCGCGGAGTGGGCCTCTGCAAAGCCGCAAGTGCTGGCGCTGCTGCTGGATCATTTCGTGGCGCAGGCGCCGCTGTTCACTGCGGCAGGCGCAGACTTCGTGGTGCCCGGCGAAGCCGATGACGACACGCATTACGGCGATGACCCCGCCGATGCCGACATCGTCGAGCAGATCAAGGACCTCATCGAAACGCGCGTGCGCCCGGCCGTGGCGAACGATGGCGGCGACATCATCTATCGCGGCTTCCGCGAAGGTGTGGTCTACCTGAAGATGCAGGGCGCCTGCTCGGGCTGCCCCTCGTCCACGGCAACGCTGAAAAACGGGATCGAATCGCTGCTGAAGCACTATGTGCCCGAAGTGAGCGAAGTCCGCGCCGCCTGATCTGCTGCCCGAACCGATCCCCTGAAGGTTTACTGCGATGTCCCAGCCGCTTGATGATGCCGCGCTCGATCAGGTGTTTCGCACCGCCCGCACGTACAACGGCTTTCTCGACAAGCCGGTGAGCGAGGCGCAGCTCCACGCGATCTGGGACCTGATGAAGATGGGGCCGACCTCGGCCAACCAGATGCCCGCGCGGCTGGTTTGGTGCGTGAGCAAGGAAGCGAAGGAAAAGCTGGCCGTCTGCGCCGGGGACACCAATCCCGACAAAATCCGCGCCGCGCCCGTGAGCGTGATTATCGGCATGGACCTCGATTTCCACGAACAGCTGCCATGGCTGTTCCCCCACGCCGATGCAAAGAGCTGGTTTGAAGGCAGCGAGGCGTTGCGCGAAGTTTCGGCCATGCGCAATTCGACCCTGCAGGGCGCTTACTTCATCCTCGCCGCGCGCATGGTCGGGCTTGATACCGGGCCGATGTCGGGCTTCAGCAATGCGGCGGTCGACGAAGCCTTCTTCGCAGGCACGCGGGTCCGGTCGAACTTCATCTCGACGCTCGGCTACGGTGATCCCGCCACAATCTTCGCGCGCAGCCCCCGGCCCGATTTCGCCACGTTCAACACCCTGGCCTGAGGCGCGGACGCTTTGCGACGGCTGGTGATCGACAGCGCGACCGAAGCCTGTTCGGTAGCCTTGTTTGACGACGGACACCTTGTGGCCGGCAGCCATGCCATGCTGGGGCGTGGCCATGCCGAACAACTCGTACCAATGATCGCGGCGCTCCCGGATAACGGCCGCGCCGACAGGATTGCGGTCAATGCAGGGCCGGGCAGCTTCACCGGCATCCGCGTCGGGCTGGCGGCGGCCCGCGCGCTTGCTTTGGCGTGGGATGTGCCAATCGAAGGCTATTCCTCACTGGCGCTGGTCGCGGCCATGGCGCGTGCAGCGCATCCGGATGCAGAAATAGATGTGGTGATGACCGGCGGACACGGCGAATGGTTCTGCCAGTCCTTCGGCGCGGACGGGGCGGCGGCCGGCGATCTGGCCTCACTGCCCCCTGAAGCCGCCGCGGCGCGCTCTGCAGCGGGTATCGTCACGGGCAGCCAGGCAGAGGTACTGGCCGAACGGCGGGACGACCAGCCTATCGTAAACCCGCAATGGCCCGATGCGCGCGCCTTCGCGTTGCTGGCGCCCGATGCCCTGCGTGCTGATCCCCTGCCCCGCTATGGCCGCGCGCCCGATGCGCAGCTTCCGGCGGCGTGAAGGCGCCGCGCGCGTGAGTATTGGCCCTGCCGACAGCGGCGACGACATCGACCGCATCATGAAAGTCATGGCCGGAGCCTTTGCGCCGGAATATGGCGAGGCCTGGAACCGCAGGCAAATTTCGGACGCGCTGCTGCTGGCCGGCACCCGATACTGCCTGATCGGCGCGGACGGCTCACTCGATCCGGATCCGACTGAACAAGTCGCAGGATTTGCCCTCCTTCGAGGACTATTCGACGAAGAAGAACTTTTGCTCTTTGCAGTGCTGCCACAGTATCGCAAAAAAGGCTTAGGCGCGGCGCTGCTGGCACAGGTCATAGCAAGCGCAAGAACGCGCGGCATCGTTCGCCTGTTTCTGGAAATGCGTCGGAATAATCCCGCAGGTAAATTGTATTCTGGATTTGGTTTCCGGACTATCGGTGTAAGGCCGGGCTACTACCGGACTGCCAGCGGTGAAAGGCTGGACGCACTCAGTCAGGAACTCACCATCAGTGATGGTTAGGCATATTTACTAACCCAGTGCGCCTTTCGTAAAAATCTGAACTCAAAACGCCATTTCCTGCTCTGGAATGGTTGTATCCCTGTTTAACAGGCGTATATGCATTGTGGTCTACTCAGGTCGCCAAAAACCTTGACTGGGCAAGGATAAGACAACAACCGTAGAAGGTATGCCTGCAATGAGCGAAATCGAAAACGACATGCGCGAGACGCTGATAACCCTGACGTCGGACATCGTCTCCTCGCACGTCAGCAACAATAGCGTTGCAGTGAACGACCTGCCGGTCCTGATCACCAACGTGTATGCCGCTCTCGCAGGGCTCAATCCTACAAAGCCGGCCGCAGAACCTGCTCCTGAACCTGCGGTTTCGATCCGTTCCTCGGTCAAGAACGATCACATCGTCTGCCTTGAAGACGGCAAGAAGCTCAAGATGCTCAAGCGTCACTTGATGACGCGCTACAACATGACCCCGGACCAGTATCGCCAGCGCTGGAATCTCCCTGCCGACTATCCGATGGTCGCACCGGCTTATGCTGAAAAGCGCCGTGAACTGGCCAAGAAGATCGGCCTCGGCCGCAAGCCTGCGCCCAAGCGCGGCCGCCCGGCCAAGGCTGCCAGCTAAACCTGATCCGGCAGGGCCCCGCTGCGCGCCATGCGCCGGGGCCCTGCCAACAGCGTGTTTTCCCCGGCCCTGCCATCTCAGGCGGCGCAAAACGACCGCGCGCCGGTTGAAGTCTTGGTGCAGCAAACTATGCTGCATGCAACCTAACCGGGATGGGCCGCACCCTTGCATCAGGCAATCGACATTGAAGCGCTATGCACCGAACGGGGTCTGAGGATCACCGAGCAGCGCCGTGTGATCGCGCGGGTGCTGTCTGAAAGCGACGACCACCCCGATGTCGAGAAGCTGCACGAGCGCGCCTCCGCGCGCGATCCCCGCATTTCCATCGCCACGGTCTACCGCACCGTCCGCCTGTTCGAAGAGGCGGGAATCCTCGATCGCCACGACTTCGGCGACGGCCGCGCCCGCTATGAAGCGACGCCGGAAGCCCATCACGATCATCTGATCGATGTCGAGACCGGCAAGGTGATCGAATTCGTGGATCCTGAACTGGAGGCGCTTCAGCGCCAGATTGCCGAACGGCTCGGCTACCGCCTCGTCGACCACCGCATGGAGCTCTATGGTGTCAAGTCTGATCGCGAGGCGTAGGGCCCGCCGCAAGGTTGGGCCGGAACGCGGCGCACCCGTCACCTGGATGGGATGGGTGCGGATCGTGCTGCGCGGTGTGGCGCTGGTGCTGGCCATGCTGCTCTGCGTGCCGCTGCACTACCTCTACCGCATCGTGCATTATGGCTCACCTTTTCCTAAACTGTTCCTGTTTCTGGCAGCGCGCATCATCGGCGCGCGCGTGCGGGTGCACGGCGTGCCGTTGAAACGCGATGTGTTCTATATTTCCAATCACCTTTCCTGGGTCGATATCCTCGCGCTTGGCGGGGCTAGCGGCACGGCGTTTGTCGCCAAGGCGGAACTGGCGCAGGCGCCGATCGTGGGCTGGCTGGCGCGGATCAACCGCACCGTGTTCGTGAGCCGCGAGGACCGCATGGGCGTGGCCGACCAGATCAACCGCCTCAAGGAAGCGCTGGCAGACAACTGGTCGATCACCGTGTTCCCAGAAGGCACCTGCACGGACGGCAAATCGCTGCTACCATTCAAGACCTCGATGCTGCGCGTGCTGGAGCCGCCGCCACCGGGTGTCATGGTGCAGCCGGTGGTGCTTGATTATGGGCAGGTCTCCGAATGGATCGGCTGGGTCGGCACCGAAGACGGCGTTTCCAACGGCAAGCGCGTTCTCTCGCGCCGGGGCTCGTTCCGCCTCGAAGTCCATTTTCTGGAGCCGTTCGACCCCCAAGGCTTCGCCGGGCGCAAGGCCATTGCTGCCGAAGCGCGCCGCCGGATCGAGCCTGCGCTCGAGGCCGCGCTGGGCGAACCTTTGAGACCCTTTGCTTTCGACGTGGCGCCGGTGCGCTATGATGCGTCGAAGAACGCGGCGTGAAGCTCAAGCTCAAGCAAGACATCGCGCGGCGGCCGCGTGAAGTAGTAAACAAGCTGGCGAATGCGGTGCGCCGCGAGATTGGGCGCCACAGCCCATCCGCAAGGCTTCGCAAGGGCCCGCCCGAGGCGCTGCTTGGCCTGCGCCGACTGGTCGCCAATCCGCGCCAGTTCGGAGGTTTTGTCAGCGGGCCGGCCCTGGCCGCCGCCATCACGCGCGAAGTCGATCCGGCTGCGGGTCCGGTGCTGGAACTGGGCCCCGGCACCGGCGTGTTCACCCGGGCGCTGCTGGCGCGCGGAGTGGCCGAGCACGACCTGATCCTGGTCGAGGCAGATCCGTTGCTGGCCGCTCGGCTGCGCACAACATTCCCCGGTGCGCTAGTGCTGACCTGCAAGGCCGCCAGCGTGACCCCGCAGATGCTGGGCAACCGCAGGCCTGCAGCCGTGATAAGCGGTTTGCCGCTGCTCAATTTTCCGGGCCATGAAGTAGAGAAGATCGTGGCCACTGCCTTCGGCCTCTGCACGAGCGATGCGGTGCTCTACCAGTTCACCTATGGCCCGCGCTGCCCGGTGCGCTCTGATATCATGGCCCGGCATGGCCTCACCGCGCAGCGCACTGCGCGGGTTTGGCGCAATGTGCCGCCGGCCACAGTCTACCGCATCAATCGGCGCGCTCCGGACTGATCGCCCCGCCCCGCGCGCGCCAACCGCTGCCTGATGCGAGCCCTCTTCATTCGGCCGCAGTTCTGGCGTAAGGCGCGCGACTTATGACAACGTCCACGCCCCGCACTTTCCATGTCAAAAGCTTCGGCTGCCAGATGAACGTCTATGATGGCGAGCGCATGGCCGAATTGCTGACCGCAGAGGGCATGACAGCAGCGGATGAGCGCGAGACGGCGGATCTCGTCGTGCTCAACACATGCCATATCCGCGAGAAAGCGACCGAGAAGGTCTATTCCGATATCGGGCGCATCGTGAAGGACGCGCGCCGGGAAGGCGGATCGGCTCCGCTGATCGCCGTTGCAGGCTGCGTCGCGCAGGCTGAGGGCGAGGAAATCATGACGCGGGCGCCTTCGGTGCGCGTGGTCGTGGGGCCGCAGGCCTATCACCGCCTCCCCGCCATGGTCGCCGAAGCGGCCGCCGGTGGGCGCAGCGCCGAGACCGACATGCCGGCCGAGGCCAAGTTCGCCGCACTGCCCAAACGCCGCAAGGTAGGCGCTTCCGCCTTCCTCACCGTGCAGGAAGGCTGCGACAAATTCTGCACCTACTGCGTCGTGCCCTACACACGCGGCGCCGAACTTTCGCGCCCCTTTGCCGATCTTGTGGACGAGGCCGAGGCGCTGGTTGAAGGCGGCGCGCGCGAAATCACGCTGCTGGGCCAGAACGTCAATGCCTGGAGCGGCGAGGACGCGCGCGGGCGGCCAGTTGGGCTGGCAGGCCTTGCCGAGGCGCTCGGGCAGATCGAGGGGCTGACGCGCATCCGCTATACCACCAGCCACCCCATGGACATGGACGATGCTCTGATCGAAGCGCATGCGCTCAATCCCAAGCTCATGCCGTTCCTTCACCTGCCGGTGCAATCAGGCAGTGACCGCGTGCTCAAGGCCATGAACCGCAGCCACACGGCGGAAGGCTATCTGCGTATTCTGGAGCGCGTGCGCGCCGTCCGGCCCGACATCGCGCTTTCGGGCGATTTCATCGTCGGCTTCCCGGGGGAAACCGAGGCCGAGTTCGCAGAGACGCTGCAGATGGTTGAGGCTGCGCGCTACGCGCAGGCTTTCAGCTTCAAGTTTTCAGCGCGTCCTGGCACGCCCGCCGCCACGATGGACGACCATATCGCGCCCGAAGTGATGGACGAGCGGCTGCAGCGCCTGCTGGCGGCGCTTCAGCGTCACAGCCTGGCATTCAACAAGACCAGCGTAGGCAAACGTTGCACCGTGCTGGTGGAGCGAATGGGCCGCCATGCCGGGCAATGGCTGGGCAAATCGCCCTGGCTGCAATCAGTACATTTCACCGGCGATGTCGCGCTCGGCGATCTGGTTGAGGTGGACCTGATCGAGGCGGGACCCAATTCGCTCAGTGGCCGTCTGGTGGCACGCGCCGCCGCCTGAGCAGCGGCGCGGCCTCAAGACCTCAACTATCAGCCGTGATGGCGGCGATGCCAAGCCCGTGCATGGGCCCGCGCGATACGTGCGCGATGCAGTTCGCGGCGATCATGGCGCAGATGATGGCGAGACTGCCGCACATCGCGGCGCTCCTCGCGCACATCGCGGCGTTCTGCGCGCACTTCGCGGCGATCCTGCACCACATCACGGTGAAGCGCCTGCATGCGCGCAGGGCCAGGAGCGGGGCCGGCATGGGCCTGTGCGAACGCGGGGGTCAGCGCGAGGAATGCGGCGGCCAGCAGAAACTTGCGCATGGGATTCTCCTTCAAACAGGATCGCACGCTTGCGACCATGAGGAGAGAATGCCGCACCGCGACTTAACGGGCTGCGAACGGCGAATACAGACTGCGGTCATAAAAGTCGCAGTTTGTCGCAGGTTTGGCGCCATTGGGCGGAAGGGATATCACAGGACAGTGCAAATGATGCGATTTCCCGCCCGGCTGTCTTGCGCCTGACGCATCCCTGCCTAATCTGGTCGGCAGCTATCCCGAAAGGAGCGCATGGCCCGCAAATTCTCCCGTTCGCATGAAGACGCAGCCCGCAACGATTGGCAGGGCGCTCTCCGTACCGATCCCCATCGCGGTGACCAGCAAAGGCGCGCTCGGATCGAGATCGAGTTTGATGAACAAACCGTGCTTGGCGCTCTGTTCGGCCAGTTCGACCAGAACCTGGTACAGATCGAAAACCGCCTCGGCGTCTATATCTCGGCGCGCGGCAACAAGGCCGTGATCGAAGGACCGGACGACGCGGTCGCCCGCGCGCGCGACGTGCTGAAAGGCATGCACCAGCGCCTGCGCGCGGGGCACGAGGTGGATGCGGGCGCGGTCGAATCGCTGATCATGATGTCGCACGAGCCGACGCTGGAAGGGATCATCACCGGGGCCCCCGAAGGCGCGCCGCCGATCATGATCCGCACGCGCAAGAAAACCATCGTGCCGCGCTCGGCCACGCAGATCGAATATATGCGCGCGCTGGTTCGCGATGACGTGATCTTCGCGCTTGGCCCGGCAGGCACGGGCAAGACCTACCTCGCCGTGGCGCAGGCTGTGGCGCAGCTCATCAGCGGCAGCGTGCAGCGCCTGATCCTGTCGCGTCCGGCGGTGGAAGCGGGTGAGCGGCTCGGCTTCCTCCCCGGCGACATGAAGGAAAAGGTCGATCCCTATCTGCGCCCGCTTTACGATGCGCTCTATGATTGCATGCCGCCCGAACAGGTAGAGCGGCGCCTCGCTTCCGGAGAGATCGAGATCGCGCCGATCGCTTTCATGCGCGGGCGCACGCTGGCCGATGCCTTCGTCATTCTGGATGAAGCGCAGAACACCACGCCCATGCAGATGAAGATGTTCCTCACCCGCTTCGGCCAGAACAGCCGCATGGTGATCTGCGGCGACCCCAAGCAGACCGACTTGCCCGGTGGCACCGCCGCCAGCGGGCTCAACGATGCGGTGAACCGGCTCGACGGCGTGGACGGCATCGGCATGGTGCGCTTCAAGGTGGCCGACGTGGTCCGTCATCCAATCGTGGGCCGGATTGTCGAGGCCTATGAAGGCAAGGACGAGTGAGCGCCCCCAGCTTCGATATCGATATCGATCCCGTCTGGCCCGCCTCCACCGATTGGGAGGCCCTTGCCGTCCGCGCGGCAGAGGCCGCTGGCGCGGTCGCGGATGAACTGGCGCACGAGCACCTGCTCGTCAGCCTCGTCATGGCCGATGACGAGGAAGTCCACGCGCTCAACAAGCAATGGCGCGCCAAGGACAAGCCGACCAATGTGCTCTCCTTCCCCATGCTCAGCCGCGAGGAAGTTCTGGCTGCCGCCGCGCAGCCCGACGCGCCCGGCATGCTGGGCGATCTGATCCTGGCGCACGGTGTCTGCACGCGCGAAGCGGCGGACAAAGGCATCGCGGTCGAGGCGCATGCCGCGCACCTCATTGTCCACGGCCTGCTCCATCTGGCGGGCTATGATCACGAGACCGGCGAGGCGGATGCTGCGGAAATGGAGGGGCTGGAGACAAAGGCGCTTGCGCTGATGGGCCTCGCAGACCCATATGCGGCGCATTAGCAGTACAGGAGTTAAAGGCCGTGCCTGAAGTGGGCGCGTCCGGCGGCGAAAGCCGGTCGGGCGAAGGGGACAGTAGCCACGCGCTGTGGCGCACGTTCAAGGCGTTCTTTCGGGGGCCCGATCACGATCAATCGCTGCGTGCACAGATCGAAGAAGCGATCGAAGAGCACGAAGGCGAAGCCGGCGGCAGCAACGGCTCAGACGGCGATTTGCTGCCGCTCGAGCGCCAGATGCTCAAGAACCTGCTCCATTTCAGCGAGAACGATGCCGACGACGTCGCCATTCCGCGCGGCGAGATCGTGGCGATCCCGGCGTCCGCAACGTTTGGCGAAGTCGTCGATGCTTTCGCCGAACATGGCCACAGCCGTCTCCCCGTCTATGGCGAGTCCCTCGATGAAGTGATCGGCATGCTCCACGTGAAGGACTTGTTTCCGATCGTGGCGGGCATGGCCATGGGCGGCAAGGCAGCGCCCAAGGACTGGACCGGCCTGATGCGCCAGCCGCTGTTCGTGCCCCAGGCGCGCGGTGCGCTCGATGTGCTGGCCGATATGCGTTCCAGCCGCACGCACCTTGCCATCGTGATCGACGAATATTCGGGCACCGACGGGATCATCACCATCGAAGATCTGGTCGAAGAAATCGTCGGCGAGATCGAAGACGAGCACGACGACGCACCGCAGGAACTGCTGCGCCAGATCGATGAGCTGACCTGGGAAGCAGACGCCCGCGCAGAGCTCGACGATGTGGGCGATACGATTGATCCCCGGCTTGCGCTGGTGGACGAGGATGTGGATACTCTGGGCGGCCTCGCGGTCGTGCTGGCGGGTGAAGTTCCCCCGGTTGGCCGCGTGCTGGAACACGACAGTGGGTGGCGGATAGAGGTGACGGCAGGGGACGAGCGCAGGCTCACCCGGCTGCGGCTCCATGCGCCCGCGCCCACAAGCCTTGAGGAAGATTGAAACCCAATGATCCGCCGCTTGCCCCCGCTGCGCTCGCTGGAAGCGTTCATCCGTGTGGTGCGCGCAGGCTCGGCCAAGACCGCAGCGGCGGAACTGGCGCTGAGCCCTTCGGCGCTGTCACGCCGGCTGGGCGCGCTCGAGGAGTTCATCGGCAAGCCAGTGTTCGAGCGCAAGCACCAGCTTCTGAAGCTGACCGACGAGGGACAGCAACTCTATGATGCCGTCGCGCCGCTGATCGACGAGATGGCGGACCGGATCGACCGCCTGATCGACACCGGACAAGTGCTGCGCCTGCGCCTCGGCGTGTTGCCGCTGTTCGGCAGCCAGCGCCTGTTCCCGCGTCTGGGCGAGCTCAGGAAGCTGCACCCGCAGCTACACATCGATATCGACAGCTCTGCCGCTGCGGAAACCAAGCTGGGCGATACGATCGACGCGGCGATCATCCTCTCGGAAGGGCCGGACAACTCGCTTCATTCGGTGCGGCTCGATCACAACCGCGTCCATGCCATCGCCACGCCCGAACTGGTGGCGGAACTGGGGCCGCGGCCAGACCTTGCCAAGCTCGGCAAGCAGACCTTCCTCGTCCACAACGATCTGCCAATGAGCTTCGAGGCTTGGAAGCGCACGCTCCATCTGGAAGCCTTGCAGCCCGCCGCCATCGATCATTTCGATTCCGGCCAGCTGATCCTCGAAGCGGCAGCGCAAGGGCTTGGCATCGCGATCATGCACGATGATCACTACAAGCGCAGCCACGATCCGCGCGTGGCCCGGCTTTATGACATCGAAGTAGACAGCCCCTATTCCTACTGGTTCGTCTGCCGCCCGCGCGCGCTGCAATCGCGGCCCGTGCGTTTGTTCCACGACTGGATGATCAAGGCGGGGCTGTAGGCACATGAACACCGCAAGCAAGCGCGCGCTGCGCGTGGCCGTACACGTGCCGGTAGCGGCAGAAACGCTGGAAGCGCTGCTCGCGGGCAACCGCGGCGCGCTGGAGCTCGATCCGGTGATGGCCCGGATGCTCGCGATCCTGCGCGCGCCCGGCGCGCTGGGTGATTTCGGCATCTACCACGGCGTGGCCGAAATCGGCCTCGGTTGGGAAACTTTCGCCCCGGCGCCGGATGCGAACCCCACGCTGGGCTCGGCGGGCGAGGTGGAGCATTCCCCCACGGTCACGCTGGTCAGCTGGATTCCCGCCGAAGCACCTGCCCAGGCCATCGATGCCGCGCTGGCCGCGTTGATGAAAGCGCATCCTTGGGAAGTGCCGGTGATCGAAGTGACCGAAACCCGCCTGCTGGCGCGCGCGCCAGGCTAGCCGTCGGTGCGCTGGCCGGCTTCGATCCGCTCCGAATAGCGATCGACCAGCTGATCGGCATGCGGGCGCAGCAGCACGGTGAAGCGCACCAGTTCTTCCATCACATCCACAATCCGCTCGTAATAGCTGGAAGGCTTCATCCGGCCCGCTTCGTCGAACTCCAGATAGACCTTGGCCACGCTCGACTGGTTGGGGATGACGAACATGCGCATCCAGCGGCCAAGGATGCGCAAGCTGTTGACACTGTTGAACGATTGCGATCCGGCACTGACCTGCATTACCGCCAGCGTGCGCCCTTGCGTGGGCCGGAGCCCCTGATAGGCCAGCGGCAAGTGATCGATCTGCGTCTTCATGATCCCGGTGATCTGGCCGTGCCGTTCGGGGCTGCACCACACCTGGCCTTCTGACCACAGCGCGTGTTCGCGCAGTTCGTGGACCGCCGGATGATCATCGCCTGCCACCTGATCGGGCAGCGGCAGATCGAACGGATCGAAAATCCGCGTTTCGCAGCCGAAAAACTGCAGCAGCCGCGCCGCTTCCTCCACCGCGTGGCGTGAAAACGATCGTTCCCGCAAGCTGCCATACAGCAGCAGGATACGCGGCGGATTCGCCAGATCGCCAAGGCCCTGCGCCGGGCGCTGGTGGACGAATGCGCGGTCCAGCGCAGGCAGGTGGTGCGGATCGGGAAGCGCACGCAGGCGGGTATAGTCGGTCATGCCCGGTCTCGTCATCAAGGTCTCGTCAGGCAGGTGCCTGAAGCACTACCCTGTATTGCACGAAGCCCGAACGCTCGGCGACCTTGTCGTAAAGCGCCATCGCGTCGGTATTGGTCTCGTGCGTCAGCCAGTAAAGCCGTGATGCCCCCGCCGCCTCGGCCTCGCTGCGGACATGGGCGATCAGCGCACGGCCCGCGCCCGATCCGCGCACGTCTTCATCGACATAAAGGTCCTGCAAGTAGCAGTAGGGCCCATTGGTCCAGGTCGAGCGGTGGAAGATCCAGTGGACCATCCCCACCGCGCGCGCGCCCTGCCACGCCAGCATCGCGAACATGGGCTCATCGCCCGCGTGGAGCCGGGCCCAAGTCAGATCACTGACCGGGCCCGGAATTTCCACTTTGTAAAAGCGCTGGTAGCCTTGCCACAGGCGGTCCCATGCGGCGCGATCCGCCGCGACCGGGGGCCTGAGAGCAAGGCCGGCAGCTGTCACGCAGCGACGATCGCGGCCTTCTGGATCGCGCCCGGCTTCGCGGGCGGTTCGCCCTTGGGCAGCGCGTCGACGAGTTCCATGCCGCTCTCGACCACGCCCCACACGGTGTACTGCTTGTCGAGGAAGCGGGCATCGTCGAAGCAGATGAAGAACTGGCTGTTGGCCGAGTGCGGATAGCTGGTGCGGGCCATCGAGCAGACGCCGCGCACGTGCGGTTCATCGCTAAATTCGGCCTTGAGATCGGGCTTGCTCGATCCACCCATGCCGGTGCCCTGCGGGCAGCCGCCCTGCGCCATGAAGCCCGGAATCACGCGGTGGAACTTCACGCCATCATAGAAGCCTTCGCCCACCAGTTCCTTGATGCGCTCGACGTGGCCGGGGGCCAGATCGGGCCGCAGCTTGATCACAACATCGCCGCTATCGAGCGTCAGAACCAGTTTCTCGTCTGCCATGGTTATCCATTCCTTACCTGTTTGCCGGAGGCATATAAGGCTTTGGCGAACAAAGTCGACCGCCGGACGCCATCACGGTTGCTTTTGCGCGGCGCGCGCGTATCCCCCCGCCATGGCGCGCGATGAAGACCGGCTCGACTCTGTTGTGGCGGAAGGCGGCTCCGTGATGACGGAGTTGCCCCCGGCCATCGAGCCTGCGCGCAATTCGGAAAGCCTCGACGACGCGGACAACACCCTCCGCCCGAGCTTCATCCGGCGCGTGACCGAAGCGCTCGACGCCGAAGACCAGGAAACCGTCTACAACCTCGTCGAGCCGCTGCACCCGGCCGACGTCGCCGACTTGTTCGAGCTGATCGGGCCGGACTACCGCGTCCATCTGGCGCGTGCGATCAACGATCTGCTCGGCAGCGAAGTGATCGCCGAGCTCAACGATTATGTCCGCGACGATCTCGTCGAAGAGCTCGATCCCGATGAAGTCGCCGAACTCGCCGGCGACATGGAAACCGACGACGCGGTCGCGCTGATCCAGGATCTCGACGAGGAGGACCAGCAGGCCGTCCTCGCCGAAATGGAACCGGAAGACCGCGCCGCCATCGAAAGCGCGCTGGCCTATCCGGAAGATTCCGCCGGCCGCATGATGAGCCGCGACGTGATCGCGGTGCCCGAACACCTTACCGTCGGCGATCTGATCGATTTCCTGCGCGAAGACCAGGACCTCGCGACCGAGTTCTGGGAAGTGTTTATCGTCGATCACAAGCACCACCCGGTCGGCACCTGCGCGCTATCTTGGATCCTGCGCACCCCGCGCTCCATCGCGCTGACCGATGTGATGAAGCGCGATCAGACCCTGATCCCGGTGACGATGGATCAGGAAGAAGTCGCGCTGCGCTTCCAGAAATACGCGCTGATTTCCGCCGCCGTCGTCGATGAAAGCGGCCGGCTCGTCGGCCAGATCACCGTGGATGACGTGGTCCACATCATTCAGGAAGAAGCGAGCGAGGACATCCTGCGCCTTTCGGGTGCGGGCGACGGCGATATCAACGAGCCGATCCACCTCACCGTGCGCACGCGGCTTTCGTGGCTGGTGGTCAATCTCGGCACCGCGATCATCGCTTCTTCTGTCGTCGGCATGTTCCAGGGCGCCATTGCCAGGCTGGCCCTGCTCGCCGTGCTGATGCCCATCGTATCGGGCATGGGCGGCAACGCCGGCACGCAGACGCTCGCCGTGGTGGTGCGCGCCATCGCCACCAACCAGCTCACCAGCTCCAACACCGTCCGCATGATCCTGCGCGAATTCCGCATCGCGCTGGCCAACGGGCTGGCGCTCGGCGCGCTCATCGGCACCGGCACCGCGCTCCTGTTCCAGAACCCGCTGCTGGGCGGTGTGATCGGCGCGGCCATGGTGATCAACAACCTCGTCGCAGGCATCGCCGGGATCATGGTTCCCGTCACGCTGGACCGGCTCAAGGTCGATCCCGCCGTGTCCTCCGCCGTGTTCGTGACGATGGCGACCGACGTGATGGGCTTCTTCTCATTCCTCGGCCTCGCCGTCCTCAGCGGGCTTGCTGGATAGAGCCGCCCCAACGGGCCGCTCGACTTTGCGCAGGCCCGCCGCCTATTGGCCGCACGACGATCATACTGAAAGAATGCCCATGCCGCTCAGCATGACCAAAGTCGCCTTCGGGGCTTCCTCGTTCGAAGACCTGCACAGCTGGTTCCAGACCCGCCGCGAGTCTGCGCGCCTCACCACGCGCTACTTGCCCAAGCGCCACGCCGAAATGATCGGCGGCTCGGTCTACTGGATCCTGAAACACCAGCTCGTCGCCCGCAGCGAAATCCTCGCCTTCGAGGAAGCCGAGAGCGGCCGCACCGAAATCGTGATCTCCACCAAGCTGATCGACGTACACCCGAAGCCCAAGCGCGCGCATCAGGGCTGGCGCTATCTGGAAGAGGCGGATGCGCCGGCCGATCTGGCGGATGGCGAAAGCGCGGAGTTGCTGCCGCCCTCGATGGCGGGCGAACTGGCGAAGCTGGGGCTGGTTTAGGCTACCCCCGCGCTCAGATCAGCGCCACGATCCTCCCTGTTTTTGCGGAACGCACAAACGGGGAGGGGGACCGCCCGCGCAGCGGGTGGTGGAGGGGTATCGAGGTGATTGCACGACCACCTTGTTGGGTGGAGCTTGCCGGGACAGACGCAACAGCCCGACAATGAGCTAACCCCTCCGTCAGCGCTACGCGCTGCCACCTCCCCATTTGTGCTGCGCAAAAATGGGGAGGATCGGGATGCAGG
>CANGJB010000027.1 GCA_947453945.1 Sphingomonadaceae bacterium | reverse complement strand
GACATGCCGATCACCGTGGCTCCCGCCTTGGCAAAGTCCGCCGTCGCCTCGGCAAAGGCATGCGCTTCCATCGTGCAGCCCTGCGTGAACGCCTTGGGGTAGAAATACAGCACCACCGGCCCCTTCGCCAGCAGCGCCTTGAGGTTCACCTTGATCGGCTTGCCCGCAAGCGCACCCATCGTGGTGAAGTCGGGCGCGGCGGCGCCCTGTGTCAGTTCCGCATTGGCGGCACCGGGAAGGACAAGGGCGAGAGCCGCAGCGGCGGCAAGAGCAGGCTTGATCATGGTGCAGAGCCTATCAGCAACTCTGCGGAGCGGGAACCGGCAAATGGTGCAGACTGCCGGCCCTCAATAGATCCCGCCCTTATCCTCGACGAAGTCACCCTCTTCCACCGGCACATCTTCACCGGCCGCCTCACCCTTGGCCGCGCGAGCCTTGCGGATCGCCTCGAGCACCGCGTCCTTAAGGGTCTGGTCTTCGGGCCGGAAAGTGCGGGTCGGCTCGCTATTGGGCTTGAACGCTTCCCAGATCACCGAGGCCTGACGCACATCGTCCTGCGGCGCTCCGCCGAACACCTGCCGCCCACTCACCCTGTCGATCTTCACCATGCGAATGCCCTCAGGCACGGTGAAGGGTGTATCGCTCCAGCGCTTGCGGGTCGCCTCGATGAACTGCCTGAAGATCGGCGCCGCGATCCGCCCGCCCTGGGCATAGCCGCCAAGGCTGCGCGGCTGATCATAGCCGAGATAGATCACGCCCACGATATCGGGCGAGCCACCTGCGAACCAGACGTTGGTCGGCCCCGAAGTCGTGCCCGTCTTGCCAAACAGCGGCAGCTTGAGATCTGCCAGCGTCAGCGCCGTGCCGCGCACCACCACGCCTTCGAGCATGTGCACCACCTGATAGGCCGTGCGCGGGTCCATGACCTGCTTGCCGGTGAGCGCCGGGCGCGGCATCGGTTTGCCGTCCCACTGCGCCATGTTGCAGCCGGCGCAATCGCGCATGTCGGCCTTCCAGATCACCTTGCCATCGCGGTTCTGGACGTAGTCGATCAACGTCTGTTCGTGTTGGCGGCCGTGGTTGGCCAGCGCGGCATAGGCGTTGGCCATTTTCGCCGCGGTAGTATCGCCTGCGCCCAGCGCCATGGAGAGGTATGGCTGATAGTCGCCGATACCAACGCCCTTGATCGTCCTGACCACCTTGTCCATGCCGGTATCATTGGCAATGCGCACGGTCATCAGGTTGCGCGATTGTTCAAGGCCCCAGCGCATGGTGTGGCTGCCCGAACCGCCCTCGCCGCCAAAGTTGCGGAAGCACTTCTGCCCCAGCGCCGCACCCTGATAGACGCAGAACGTGCCATCGAGCACCATCGAAGCGGGCGTCATTCCGTTGTCGAGCGCGGTTGCATAGACGAACGGCTTGATCGTGGAGCCTGGCTGGCGCACCGCCTGCGTTGCCCGGTTGAACGAGCCGAGGCGCGGATCGAACCCGCCCTGCATCGCCAGCACACGGCCGCTCTGCGGATCTTCCACCACCATGCCGCCGGACACTTCCGGTACAACGCGCACCGCCCAGCCCCCGCCCGAAGGCGCCGCCGCGATCACGTCACCCGCCTTCATCGCCTGCGGCATGGCCCAGAGCGGCCCTGTGCTGCCATCAGAGAAGCCAATCCGCCCGTCATTTCCGCGCCGTTCCAGCACCACGCCGATCCGCCAATCCTGATAGCGGATCGAAAGGTTGCTGGTGATGAGCTGCGTCTGCCAGTTATCCGAAACGTCGAGCCGGGCGATCGGCCCGTTCCATGGGCGCCCGCCGCTGAACCGCATGAGGCCGGACCGCAGTGCGTTCTGCGCGCCAGTCTGGAGTTCGGTATCGAGCGAGGTGCGCACCCACAGGCCGCCCGCGTAGACGCTGTTGGGTCCGTTGTCGGCATTCTCGCCAAACTTGTCGATCAACTGGCGGCGCACTTCCTCAAGGAAATAGCCCGCATCCGCTGTGTAGTTTTCGGCGCGGCGCTGCACGAGGCCGAGCGGCTGTGCCTTGGCCTCGACAGCCTCGGCGGACGTCGCCCAGCCGTTCCTTACCATCTGGTCGAGCACATAGGCGCGCCGCTCCAGCGCCCTCTCGGCAAACTTCGCCCGGCCATACGTCTCAGGCGCCTTGGGCAGGATCGCGAGGAAGGCGACTTCATGCAGTTTGAGGTCGCCCACGTCCTTGTCGAAATAAGCACGCGCCGCCGCCTGCACGCCAAAGCTCTGCCGGCCTAGCGGGATCTCGTTGAGATAGAGTTCGAGGATCTGCTGCTTGTTGAGGACGCTTTCGATACGCCGCGCCAGGATCATTTCCTTGAGCTTGCGCGTGACCGAATATTCGTTGCCGATCAGGATGTTCTTGGCAACCTGCTGGGTAATCGTTGAGCCGCCACGTGCGCGCTCGCCCGATCCAAACTTGACGGTGTAATCGACCGCAGCGCCGAGCAGCCCGGTGAAGTCGACCCCACCGTGGCTGAAGAACGACTTGTCCTCGGCCGCCAGAAAGGCGTTGATCAGCGGCTGCGGAAAATCGACGTAACGCAGCTGCACCCGCCGCTCGCGCGCATAGCTCGAAACGATCTCGCCATCATTGCCGCGCACCATCGTCGGCAGCGGGGGCTGATAGGTCAGCAGCTTGTCAGCCGAAGGGAGCGTTCGGATGACCGTCACCCACAGGATCAGGTAGAGCACCGCCAGCACGGCCAGCGCATAGCCCGCACGTCGCAGCCAGATCTGACCGCGCCAGACCGCCCGCGCCCGGCCCAGCAGCCCCGCTGCCTCCCGCTGGATGCGCCAGCGCACCGAATTGCCGTCAGGATCGGGTCGTGTAGGATCGTTAGCCATCTGTTGGGCGCTTTAGCATGGCCTTTCGCCCGATTGCCAGTGGGCAGAGCAAGCGCAATCGGCTCGGCTTCAGGGGATGGCGGAAGGCACGGTCGTCCGCGCGAGGTAGATCTCGATGGCCGAAGCCACGGATTCGGCGAATCCCTTGCGCCACGCCGGATTGCCCAGCGCCCGGGCATCATCGGGGCTGCTGATGTAGCCTGCCTCGATCAGGACAGAGGGCAGATCGAGCGACTTCAACACGACAAATGCCGCCTCACGCTCTGGATCTGTATGGAAGCGCATGGCCTCCTGCCCTTCGCGCAGGACCAGCGACGCGAAGGACTTCGAGCGCTCACGCATCTCGCGCTGCGCCAGCGTGACAAGGATCGCAGTCACTGCATCGGATTTGCCGCTCAGGTCGACGCCGTTCACCGTGTCGGAGCGGTTTTCGCGGGTTGCCACGGCATCTGCCACCGCATCCGATCCGCGGTCCGACAACGTGTAGATTGTTGCCCCGGTTGCCTCGGACGATTCAGAGGCATCGGCATGGATCGAGACGAAGAGATCAGCCCTCAGCCGCTGCGCAATACCTGAGCGCTCCTCCAGCGCAAGGAACCGGTCGCCATCCCGCGTCAGCGCCACGCGCACCCGGCCATCGGCAAGCAGCGCATCGCGCAGCGCCAAAGCGAGCGCGAGCGTGGTCATCTTTTCTTTCTCGCCATGCTGCCCGCTTGCACCAGGATCATGTCCGCCATGGCCGGCATCGATCACCACCAGCGGGCGGCTTGCATCAGCAGGGCCCTGCACGGCCGGCAGGCCGATCTGCCCCGTGCTGGCCGGCAGCGCGATCCGTACGACATAATCAGGCACATAAGTCGGCGCGGAAAGCGCCAGCGCGAAAATGATCGCCATTGCCGTTACGACGGCCAGTGGTACACCCAGTCCCACCGCGATCAGCACACGCGCTTTCATGCGTCGAGCCTATGCAATGGCAAAGCGCGCCCGGTCCAGCGCGAATTGCAACTAAGGCCAGGCACAGCAACAAGGCACCGCAGCTACACTGTCATGGTTTTAATTGCTGGTTGGCAAATCCGGTGCTAGCAGTGTCAGTCTGGAACGAGCCTTTATCGGCCTCGGCTCCGCCCCCGAATCTCGATACGGTGTTTGTTTCCGGATTGAGACATGCAGGGACAAGGCGTTGCCATGGTGCGGATTTTTCAGCTCGCCCCAGACGAAGAGCGAAGCGGTGCCGGTCCTGTCCGGCCTGTATCGCGCCAGAGGTTGATGTCTTGATGGAAATCCGTGCACCGTTCGAGCCGAGGAGCCCCATAGGGGCCCGTGCGGGCTTGGCGGGCATCGGTCCGTGCCAGTCGCCACGGACCTTCCTTAAGGCAGACACGCACCAACCGCCGCCGGGCGGCGAGCGCTGGAGGCACGCAATTGTCGCCTTCCCCGCGCTCCGAACCGGCAAATCCGCATTCGCGAAACGCCCCGCACCGGTTCTGGCCTCATCCAGATCCGGACCCCAATTCGGGTCCGGGCCCGGCCATGGCGGCTATCGCGCTTTCACATTGAACCGCGCCCAGTTCCCGGGTTCCGACCCGTGGCCGCGCGGCTGGAGACTTTACAATGACCACGCGCATGCTGATCGATGCGCGCCACCAGGAAGAAACCCGGGTGGCGGTGCTAAATGGCAATCGGATTGAAGAATTCGATTTTGAATCTGCTGATCACAAGCAGATCAAGGGCAATATCTACCTCGCCAAGGTAACCCGCGTCGAACCGTCTCTGCAGGCGGCCTTCGTCGATTTCGGCGGTAATCGCCACGGGTTCCTCGCCTTCAGCGAGATTCATCCCGATTACTACATGATCCCCAAGGAAGATCGCGAGGCACTCCTTGCCGAGGAAGCCGCGCACGCCGAAGAGGAAGCCGCTCTGCGCGCTGCCGACGAGGCCGAGCACGGTGATCTGGACGATCTGGACGACCACGAGGATGGCGGCGAAGACCGCTATGACTACGACGGCGACGAAGGCGTCACCGAAGTCGATACCTCCGAGAAGGACGAGGTTGCCACGATCGAAGGCGGCGTTGTCGAAAACGGTTTCGAGGACGACGACGGCAACGGCGCCGACGAATCCGACGAAGAACAGGGCGAGGACGGCGCCGAAGACGAAGGCGGTCGTTCGCGTCGCCCCCGCCGCCAGCGCGCGCCCCGCGCCCAGGCGCGCGAGGCCGATGATCTGCGCGCACGCCGCATGGCGCTGCGCCGCCGCTACAAGATCCAGGACGTGATCCAGCGCCGCCAGGTGCTGCTTGTCCAGGTCGTCAAGGAAGAGCGCGGCAACAAGGGCGCTGCCCTCACCACGTACCTCAGCCTTGCTGGCCGCTACTGCGTGCTCATGCCCAATTCGAGCCACGGCGGCGGCATCAGCCGCAAGATCAACTCGGCGGCGGATCGCAAGCGCCTCAAGTCGATCATGGCGGAGCTCGAGCTGCCCCGCACGATGAGCTGCATCGTCCGCACTGCAGGCCTCCAGCGCACCAAGCCAGAGATCAAGCGCGATTTCGATTATCTCGCCCGCCTGTGGGACGAGATTCGCGAACGCACGCTCAAATCCTCCGCGCCGGCACTGATCCATTCGGACAGCGATCTGATCAAGCGCGCGATCCGCGACATCTACAATCGCGACATCGAGGAAGTCGTCGTCGAGGGCGAGCATGGCTATCGTGCGGCCAAGGACTTCATGAAGCTCTTGATGCCCAGCCACGCGAAGCGGGTGAAGCAATATGCCGATCCGGTGCCGCTGTTCCAGCGCTATGGCGCAGAGGACCAGCTCACTGCGATGTACGATCCGGTGGTCCAGCTGAAGAGCGGCGGCTACCTTGTGATCAACCCGACCGAGGCGCTGGTCTCGATCGACATCAACTCGGGCCGCTCCACAAAGGAACACGGGATCGAGGCGACTGCGGTCAGCACCAACCTCGAAGCCGCACGCGAGATCGCCCGCCAACTGCGCCTGCGCGACATGGCCGGGCTCGTCGTGATCGACTTTATCGACATGGAGTACGGCTCCAACGTCCGCAAGGTCGAGAAGGCGATGAAGGACGCGCTGCGCAACGACCGCGCGCGCATCCAGGTCGGCCGCATCTCGGGCTTTGGCCTCATGGAAATGAGCCGCCAGCGCCTGCGCACCGGCGTGCTTGAAGCCACGACCCGTGCCTGCCCGCACTGCGACGGATCGGGCCTTGTCCGCACCGCTTCCTCCGCAGGGCTTTCGGCCTTGCGCATGATCGAGGACGAAGCCGCCAAGGGCAAGGGCACGATCATCTCGCTCTATGCCAGCCAGGAAGCGGCAATCTACGTGCTCAATGCCAAGCGTGCCGATCTGGCCGAGATCGAGGAGCGCTACGGCGTCTCGGTCGAGGTGATCCCCGAAGGCGAGAACGAAGGCGCCAAGATGCGGGTCGCCTCGCGCGGGCCTAAGCCTTCGTTCGTGCCGCGCTTCGAACCGATCGTGGAGCCTGAAGACGACCACATCGAGGAAGACGACTACGCCGACGAGGACGAAGCCGACACCGAAGAAGAGCCCCGCGGCGAACGCCGTGAGCGCGATGCAGATCGTGATGGGGCCGATGGTGACGGCGGTCGCCGCAAGCGCCGCAAGCGCCGTCGGGGCCGTGGCCGTGATCGTGACGGAAACGAAATCGCATCCTCGGCCGCCAGCGATGGCGAAGCGGGTGAGACTGAAGGCGATGACGACCGCGAAGACGATGGTGAGCGCCCCGAAGGTGAAGATCGCAGCGATGAACGCAGCGATGAGCGTGGTCCGCGCAAGCGGCGCCGGCGCGGTCGTCGTCGTCGCGGTGGCCGTGGTGATGGTGATGGTGATGGCGAAGGCCAGGGCGGCGAAGGCGAAGGCGGCGAACAGCAGTCTGATGACGGGGAAGCCGGCGACGATGTGACGGCGGAAACCGCATCTTCGGATGAAGCGACTGCTTCTGCCGAAACTGCAGAGGAGGCCCCGGCCAAGCCGCGCCGCTCGCGCCGCCGCAAGGCCGATGCCGAGCCGGTCGAGGCAGAAGCAGCCGTTGAAGCCGAAGCCGTTGTGGCTGAACCGGTTGCCGCCGAACCGGAAGCGGCAGCCAAGCCCAAGCGCTCGCGCCGCAAGAAGGCCGATGCGCCGGAAGCAGAGGCCGAAGGTGAAGCAGCGGCACCCGTTGCCGAAGCTGCCGCCGAAGCACCTGCAGCAGCGGAAGCTGAAGCTCCGGCCAAGCCGAAGCGCACGCGCCGCAAGAAGAGTGATCCGGTGGAGGCAGAGGCACCAGTTGCTGAAACCACCGCCGAAACCGAAGCCCAAGCGCCGGCCCAGCCCGCTGCCGAAGCAGACTCGGCTGACGAAAACTCTGGCGAGCCGCGCCGCGGTTGGTGGCAGCGCACCTTCGGCGCCTGATCGCACGGCAACACAAAAAAGCCCTCCCCGGCAACCGTGCCGGGGAGGGCTTTTTTGTTTGATGAGGCCGGTTGGTTCAGGCCGGGCGCGTCGCGGTGCCCCACTCCATCCATGCCGCCCAGCGCGGGTTTCCGGGCAAATAGGCCTGCCCCAGCGGCGCCACGTCAAAACCCGCATGGCGCACGGCGGCGGTGACCGGGCGAGTGAGGTGGCAACCACCGGCGATCGGTTTCCACAGTGGCTCGATACGCTGCTGCCAGCGCTGCACATCTGCATCGGGCGCGCTGCCGTGTTCCAGGAACAGGAACTGCCCGCCGGGCTTCAGGATTCGGCGCATTTCAGACAGAACACGCTGTGGATCGTTTACCGAACACAGCGTGTAAGTGCAGACAACCGTGTCAAAACTTTCGCTGGCGAAGGGAATCGCCTCCCCCACACCGGCGCGGATGTCCGCAGCCCAGCCCTTCCGGGTCGCCTCTGCCCGAGCAAAATCGAGCAACTTGTCCGACGGGTCGATCCCGGCGAAACTTGTAACAGCATCCACATCATAGAATTGCTGGTTGAAACCGCCGCCGCAGCCGATCTCAAAGACGGCGCCGCGCGCCTTGGGCACGACCTGCGCGCGCAGATCCATGATGCCGGGCGCGCCGCAGCAGGTGCGGATGAGACGGGGCACCATATGCCTGTCCCAGAATGCCTTCAGTCCCATTGTCTTCCCCCTTGTCACCCGTCCCAGCGCTGATCTTGCACGGTCCAGCGTGGTAGACAAGCAGCGCTTCACCCCTTCGATCTGAGTCGAATTTTTGCGCATTCATGTCTGAAATGAAGGGCAGCACATGGTGAATTATATATTAAACTACTGTTTTTATTGTTATTTATTTGAATCGCAGTTTTTTCAGGCCACTGCGGCGTTAGGGGATTTTTAGCAGGTTGTGCGTAGATAAGTCCTTGCTCACCACGGAAGACACAGGGGGTGAGTGGCGCGTGGGGCGCCAACTCAGGAGATCGAACATGACGCTTTTCAAGAACATTCTCGCTAACGAAGATGGCGCGACCGCAATCGAATACGGCCTGATCGCCGCTCTTATCGCTGTTGCCGCCATCACCGCCATGGGCGCGCTGGGCAACTCGCTGTCGAACACGTTCAACCTGGTTTCGACCAGCATGAACAACGCTTCGGACGGCAAGCTCTAAGAGCTTCGCACAAGCGAAACGTTCGGGGGCGGGGAACGAAAGTTCCCCGCCCCATTCGTTTATGCCCTTCGGATCGGCCGAAGCGCCGGCTGCAAAAAAGCTGTCACCTTGGGTAGCGGATTGCCCCCCTCCCCCCCTTGCCCGCCGCGCCGGTTTCGCTAAGGACAGTTCAACCAATTTTTTCGAACCAGATCAGCGAACCAGCATAGAGAGGGACGGCGCGATGGCGACCTTCACGCTTCCGAAGAATTCCAAGGTCAATGGCAAGTCGCGGCATTTCCCGGCGGCCACCCAGGGACGGATCCAGAAGTTCAAGGTCTACCGCTACGATCCCGACAGCGGGGAGAACCCGCGTTACGACACGTTCGAGATCGATCTTGAACAGTGCGGGCCAATGGTGCTCGATGCGCTGATCAAGATAAAGGGCGAGCAGGACCCGACGCTCACGTTCCGCCGCTCTTGCCGCGAAGGCATCTGTGGTTCCTGCGCGATGAACCTGAACGGTCGCAACGGCCTTGCCTGCACCACCGCGATTTCGGACCTCAAGGGCGAGATCCGCATCACCCCGCTGCCGCACATGGAAGTGATCAAGGACCTCGTGCCTGATTTCACGCACTTCTACGCACAGTATGCCTCGATTCGCCCCTGGCTGCAGACAGTCTCGCCCACGCCTTCGGGCAAGGAGCGATTGCAGAGCCCCGCACAGCGCGAGAAGCTCGATGGGCTCTACGAGTGCATCCTGTGCGCCTGCTGCTCCACTTCGTGCCCCAGCTACTGGTGGAACTCTGACAAGTTCCTCGGCCCCGCGATCCTGCTCCAGGCCTATCGCTGGCTGGCCGACAGCCGCGACGAGATGACCGGCGAACGGCTCGACGAGCTGGAAGATCCCTTCCGCCTCTATCGCTGCCACACGATCATGAACTGCGCCAACGTCTGCCCCAAGGGCCTTTCGCCGGCGCGCGCGATCGCGGAAATCAAGAAGATGCAGGTCGAGCGCTCGCTCTGAGGCGAGCGCTCCCCGGCACCCTGTCATGACCGCCGACAATTCCGCCTTCATCTACGGCCCGGCCGCGGACCATCCCGGCTGGCACACTTGGGATATGGCCGATCCCGACCGGTTCAACTCGCACACCATGGGCCACTTGCTGGTCCGGCGCGAGGACCTGCCCGGCGGCGGCCCGGCAGTGCGGCTGCGCATGTTTCCGGAGCGCCGCCACAGCAATCTGCTCGAAGCGGTCCACGGAGCCATCACGCTTGGCCTGATCGATATCTCCCTGTTCGCCTGCATGCGCCATGTGCTGGACGGGGATGCGGCGGGCTCAGTAACGCTCGATCTTTCGACCCAGTTCATCGGTGCCGGAAAGATCGGCCAGCCGCTCGACGCCGTGGCCGAAGTGCTGCGCGAAACGCGTCGCCTGCTGTTCCTGCGCGGCACGGTCGTGCAGGACGACCATCTCGTCGCCGCCTTTAACGGAACCGTGCGCAAGCCCTCGGCGCGATGAGCGGCCTCGCCGATCGCTACGCCGCGCTGGTCGCGGCCGGCGAACTCAAGCCCGATCCCGAACAGGCCGCCGCCGCCGCCCGGCTCGATGCGCTTCAGCAAGACCTTGAGCGCCCTGCCCCCAAACCTGGCCTTGTAGGCCGTCTGCTCGGCGCCAAGGCTCCTGCGCCCCCGCGCGGACTTTACATGTGGGGCGGTGTCGGGCGCGGCAAGTCGATGCTGATGGACCTGTTCCACGATACCCTGGAAGCAGGCCCGAAGCGCCGCGCGCACTTTCACGAGTTCATGCTGGACGTTCACGCTCGACTGCGTGTGGAGCGCCAGAAAGAGCGCGGTGACCCGATCCCGCCCGTCGCCGCCAGCATTGCGGCAGAGGCGCGCGTGCTCGCGTTTGACGAAATGGTGGTGAACAACAGCGCCGATGCCATGATCATGGGCCGCCTGTTTACCGCGCTGATCGCCGATCTTGGCGTGACCGTTGTCACGACATCAAACCGCGCACCAAGCGAACTCTACAAGGACGGGCTCAACCGCGAGCATTTCCTGCCATTCATCGCCCTGATTGAAAGCAGGCTGGATGTCGTGCCGCTCAATGGGCCCACCGACTATCGCATGGTGCGCATGCAGGGCGTAGGCACCTGGCACGTGCCTAACGGGCCGGACGCCACTGCGGCGGTGCGCGAGGCGTTCTTCCGGTTGACCGACTATCCGCCGGAAGACAGCGTGCATGTCCCCACTGGCTCGCTCGATCTGGGCGGCGGACGTGTGCTGCATGTGCCCAAGAGCCTCAAGGGCGTCGCGGTCTTCAGCTTCAAACGCCTGTGCGGCGAGGCGCGCGGCGCGGCTGACTATCTTGCCATCGCGCGTAACTATCACACGGTGATCATCGTCGGCATCCCGCGCCTCGGGCCGGACCAGCGCAACGAGGCGGCGCGCTTCGTGACGCTCATCGACGCGCTCTACGAGCATAAGGTCAACCTGATCGCGACTGCGGATGCAGAGCCTGCAGACCTCTACCCGGCAGGCGATGGTCGCTTCGAGTTTGAGCGGACAGTGAGCCGCCTGATCGAGATGCAGAGCCTGGACTATTTGGCGCTGGGCCACGGCGAGGACTGAGCGGCGGGGCGCCGATGCGTTCTTCGCCCTCAGACTCTGACATCGCGAGAAAACAGCGCGAACACAAAAAAGGCCGTGCTGGACGCTGCCGCACTGCCTGTGTCTGGCAAAGCCCCTCTCAGTAAATTTGCGCGCGGGGAGCAGACAAGCTGCTCCCCGATGCGCGGCCGGGCTAGTCGCCCAGTAGCTCTCCAGAAAAAGCGCCCGTGCACGATTTCGTGGCCCTCATTGCCTTCGCATGAGGGCCAGAAACCCGGACTGTTGAGAAGCGAAGTGACGTCATGACGCCAAAACAATCGCTTCCAATCTGGAGATTTATTGCACTTCCAGCCTCAACTGGCTGGTAACCAAAACGAATCGGGGTGGGTGCGGCTGGCCTTCCGAAAGCCTTGGAATCCCGCCGCACTGCCCGGGATCAACGGAAAAGATAGTGCCAGATCATAAGTGCCTCCACCGGGTTAATGATGGAGTTAACGTAACTATAAATACTGAGGTTAACAAGTTCTTAAACCTGCCTGGCGACCCCCTTCAGGCTCGCTGCGTAAGTCTGTTCCAAATTGGCATAGTTCTCTGGACGGCCGAGCAGATACCCCTGCGCAAGATCGCAGCCCATGGCGCGCAGCATGCACAACGTCTCGGCATTCTCGATGCCTTCGGCCACGACCTTCTGGCCAAGCGCATGGGCAAGCGCGATGGTGTTCGCAACGATCGCGTTGTCGCGCGGGTTTGTCGCCATTCGATCGATGAAGCGGCGGTCGATCTTGAGCTCGTCACTGGGCAGATCGGCCAGATAGGCAAGGCTGGCCTCGCCCGTCCCGAAATCGTCGATCGACAGGCGAAAGCCAAGCTCGCGCAGCCGGCTGAGGTTCTGGCAGCCTGCTGGCCGGTTGCGCACGCTCGAAGTCTCGGTGATTTCGACCGTCAGGAGGCTGGGGTCGATCTGGCGGCGGCGCACGATCTCGGCAAAGTTGCCGACCAGATCGGGCTTGTCGACCATCTGTGCCGAGAGATTGATGCTCATCTGGAAGCGCGGCCCCCGGGCATTCAGCGCCAGCGCGGCGGTGATCGCCTGATCCAAAACCCAGTAGGTCAGCGCATCGATGCGGCCAGCGCGCTCAGCCTGGAGGATGAAAGCATCGGGCGCGATCGGCCCGCGCGTAGGGTGGTTCCAGCGGATCAGGGCCTCAGCCCCGCAGATGCGGTTTCCGACAAGGTCCCATTGCGGCTGGAAGGCGAGCCAGATGTCGCCGTTGCGCAGCCCTTCCTCGATCCGGGCGTGGAGCGAAAGCTCCCACGGCGCTTCGGCGAGACGGCTCGCTTCGAACAGTTCGATCGCGCGCCCATTGGCAAGCGCCTCGTTGGCGGTCGCGAGTGCGGAATTGACCCTCGTCGGTGTGTCGAGACCCTCGTTCCGGTCCAGCCCGAAGTGGATGTTGGTATCGAAGGTATGGGTGCCAATCAGCAGCGGCGCTGCAAACAGGGCTCTGAGACCTTCGAGATGGTCGAGTTGCATCTCAAGCGGCCGCGCTTCTTCCGCCCATGCAAAATGACCGCCGTCGCCCTGATGGATCGTCTCCGTACCCGAACCGGCGGCAATTCTCCGTGCGATCTGCCGGGCGCATTCGCCATGGAGGTCGTGCGGCAAGGTGGCGAGGATCTCCTCGTATCGTGCGACAACCGCCACAACGACATCGGAACCGACCGGGATCGGATTGTTGGCCAGAGCCAACAGGTTGGGCAGGCCAGATGCGCTGGTCAACTGGATGCGCCGGGCACGTTTCTGCCAAAGCCGCAGCGTGCCGTAGATGCCCATGAACATCATTGCGGTATCGGGCGCGAAGACCACGCCTTCCAGGCGCAGGATCAACGGCAAGACAATGGCCGCACCAACCGCGGCAACATAGGCGGCTGCCTTCCGCCATCCAGCTGCGCGGCTCCCCAACCAAGTCAACAGGACAACGAGCGCGAAGATCGGCAGAGAGCCCAGCCGCGGACCTAGCGAAACCGAGAACGGTGCCTTCAGGCCCTCGGCCCCGGCAATATCAAGCGCGGCAGCAGACGTGTAGCTGTGACCAAAATAGAGGACGGACGGAGCCTTGCTCACCCCCGTCACGATAACGGTTCGCCCGGTCAGACTGCTGGCTCCGGCGTCGCCCGCGACCAGTGCTTTGGAAGGCAGACGCGGGATCGTTGAAGGATCGATCCTGAAATCGGGATAGTAGTCGCCTTCAGTACCCGTTCGCACACCTGCAAGCGCGGTTGATACGGTATTGTATTTGCGCCCATCGATGGTGATCGCATAGGGCGCGGACACGGCGTATAGCAGGAAGTTGCCGCGCCACGCGGATACAAGCACCTCAGCATTTCCGACAATCTGCCGAGCAGGCAGCACGAAGGCATCCGCGCTCAGGTTGTCCACCGTGTCGGAACGCGCAATGAAGGAAATGTCAGATCCGTAGCTGCGGACTGTCTGCGCAAGCGCCGCGTCGCCAGCAGGGCTCTCGCCCACCGGCACCGGCGCATCGATAAGCACGCGGCTCGGCATACGGCGGCGCAGCCGTTCGAGCAGGTCAGCGAGGCCGGCGGACGTCAGGTTGGGCTGGTCATCCACAGTGAGCAGCACCGTCGAGGACGGCGCGCTTCGGTGCATGTTCTTGAAGACGACGTTCCAGTACGTATGCGCCAACGGCTCCCCAGCCGCCATCATTGCCAGAAGCAAAGTGGCCAGCAGGGACATCCCGAAAGAGGTACGCAAAAACTGCCGCATGGGCCGCCCAGAACGGTTGTTGACAATTGGGCCTAAACCGAAATGGTTAACATTGCTTTAACGTTCCGCGCTCAGATTCACGCATGAATGTTAAAAACTGCTTTATTTCAGATGTTTAGATCAATACTTCGGTCAAGCATAAGCAATTGCCACAGCAGCCGGCTGTGGTCGCTCGTCCCTGCGATATGCGCCTCGGCCAGCGCAGAGAGGCGGGCGGTATCAAACCAGCCGGTGCGCGCCAGCGTGCCGCCGGAAACCACCCGGCGCGCATCCCCCGCCAGCGGGCCGCGCAGCCACGCGGCAATCGGCGTCACGAAACCCATCTTGGGGCGAAACAGGATATCTTCCGGCAGATAGCGGCGCATGGCCTGCTTCATCAGCCATTTGCCCGTCGTGCCGCGCACGCGCATCCGCTCGGGCAAGCGCGCACCGAATTCGATCAGGCGGTGGTCGAGCAAGGGCTCGCGTGCCTCAAGGCTGACGGCCATGCTCGTGCGGTCGACCTTGGTCAGAATATCGCCCGGCAGATAGAACTTGAGATCGGCATATTGTGCGCGGTCGAGCCCGCTGCGGGCAGGCGCCGCGCGCATCAGATCCACAAACGGCTGCTCTGCCCGGTAATCACCGCGCAGCCGCCGGAACTCGGGCGAATAGAGGCTCTCGCGCAGCTCAGGCGCGGTAACCGCCAAGGCCCGCGCATAGCCCTCTTCTCCGCTCGCGGCGAGGCTGAGCAGCGTGGACTTGGCCCGCAAAGGACGCGGGGCCCAATCAAGCTTGGGATAGGCAGCGCCGAGCCCGCCGAGCAGCGGGCGGCGCAGTGCGCCTGGCACCAGCGCGCGCACCTGTTCCTCGCGGTGGTGGAAAGTCTGGCGGCGGTATCCGGCAAAAGCCTCGTCAGCCCCGTCGCCCGAGAGAGCCACGGTCACATGCTCGCGCGCCAATTGCGAAACGCGGTAGGTCGGCAGCGCCGAGGCATCGGCAAACGGCTCGTCGAACATCGCGGCCAGTTTGTCCACCAGCGCGAAATCGTCCGCGCCCACGATCCGCTGGTGGTGTTCGGTGCCGTATTGCGCCGCGATCCGGTCAGCGTAGGCCGTCTCGTCGAGCGCCTTGACGTCGAAGCCTATGGTACAAGTTTTTACCGGCGCGCGGCTCGCCTCGGCCATCAGCGCGACGACGCTGGAGCTGTCCACGCCGCCTGAAAGAAACGCGCCTAGCGGTACGTCCGCCACCATGCGCGAGGTTACGGCTTCGCGCAGGTGGTGCAGCAGATGCGCGCCGAGATCGGCCTCGCTCGCCTGCTCGCGATGCTCGAACGAGACGTCCCACCACTGCTCAGGGGGCGGCGGCGGCGCATCGTGGCGTAGCAGGCGGTAATGCCCTGCAGGCAGCTTTTCGACGCCCTTCAGGATCGCGCGCGTATCGGGCACGAAACCCCACGCAAAATAGTCCTCGACCGCCAGCGGATCGATATCACGCCGTAGCGAGGGGTGCGCAAGGAGTTGCTTTAGCTCGGACCCGAAGATCACGCTGCCATCGGCCAATGTCGCCATGTGCAGCGGCTTCACCCCCAGCCGATCTCGCGCAAGTAGCAGGGTACGCTGCCTGAGGTCATAGAGCGCAAAGGCGAACATGCCGTGGAGACGCGGCAGGCAATCGGCGCCCCACTTCTGCCATGCGGCGAGGATAACTTCGCTGTCGCCATCGGTGCGGAAGGTCGCGCCGCTGGCCTGCAGTTCGCGGCGCAGTTCGCGGAAATTGTAGATCTCGCCGTTGAACACCAGCATGGCGGAGCCATCAGCAGAGGCCATCGGCTGCGGCGATCCGGCCAGATCAATGATGGCAAGGCGCAAGTGGCCCAGCCCCACGCCCGGCGCGGTCCACACCCCCTGCCCGTCCGGCCCGCGATGCGCCGCAGCCGCGCACATCCGCGCCACCCGGTCAGGATCGACAGGCTTCAAACCCTCGGTGTGAAAGATCCCGGCAATGCCGCACATGGGTTTGCGCTTACCGGACCTGCGCCATGCGGTCCATCCACGGCGCAATGGGCCCGGTTGCCGCGAGGAAACTGCGGATTGCCGCTTCCGGCGGCGATCCGTCTGCGGCTTCGGCGGACAGGATCAGCGTCATCGTGGGCCGCGCGCGCAGCAGCAGGCGATCCTCCATATTGGCGAGCTTGAGGCGGGTGTTGCTTCCGGTGATGAGATTGCTCGTGCGCAGCCATGTCACGGCCAGACGGTGAACCGGACCCGGTGCCTGGATCACATCGCTCTTGGCGCCCGCAAAGACTGGCCCTGGCTCTTCCCACGCCCAGTGGCTCTCAAGCGGCAATGCGCCCTGCCCGAAACCGCCTGCCTCCTTGCCATCGCCTTGCGCTGCATAGAGAGCGAAGGAAAGATCAACAACATGGCCCTTGCCGTCGGTGTAGCGCCCTATCAGCCGATGATCCGCGCCGGCGTGAAGCGGGTGCCATTCCGCGCGCGGCGCGTCTTGCGCCAGCTGCCAGCCGGGCACCTGCGGCAAGGCGATCAGTTCGGGCATCGGTGCGGCAATGCGGTTTGCTGCAGCACTCCAGGCAGGGCCAGCGAGTGCCATAGCAGCAAGTGCAGCCAGTACTGCGGGAACGGGCAGGCTCTGCCGTTCCAACCGCCCAAGCAGCGGCGAGGCAGCTATGGCCGCGCCATCGACCAGCGGCGCATCGACCTTCCGGTCGAAGAAGCGCCAACCTGCGGCCATGACCAGCGCCATGACCACCGCGAAGAACACCCAGCCATAGAAGATATGGTCAAAGCTTGCCGCAAACGCGATCCCGCGCGAACGCGCGATGTAGATCGTGCCCCACGCACGTACGCCGTTCGCCAGCACCGGCACCACCAGCGAAAGCGCCATGAAGCCGGCGCGGCGCCACCAGCTGGCAAAGCAAACATTGGATACAAGCGCCCCATAGGCGATCATCGCAATGAGGAACTTCACGCCCGAGCAGGCCTCGGCCACCTCGAAGTAGCCGAAGCGCGTGGTGATGAAAACGCCATCGATCGTCGCGGGTACCTGAGTCACCGCCAGCAGTGCCATTGTCAGCTTGGCCGTGATCGTCTGGAGGAACGGAATCAACTCGTCGCCAAAGGGCACGAGCGTGAGCATGTAGCCCAGCGGAAACAGCTGTGCGGCGGCGACACGCGGACCCAGCAGCGCAAGCGCCGCGCCTTGGAGCATCACCACGACGGCAAGCTGCCGCGCAAGGTTGAGCCCGGAAAAGTCGCCCAGCACCCAAAGGAATACCGCAGCGCTCGTTAACACCAGCCCCGGCCACCATGCGCGCGGCACAAGGGGCGTGGTTTCAGCAGCGCGCTGAAGGGCAAGCCAGCCGAGGATCGGGGGGATGAGCAGGATGTGGTTGTAGGTCGAGCTATCCCACCACTGCCAGGCCATGTCGCGCCACTCGCCCAGAAACAAGGCGATCAGCGCCAGCCAGACGATAGCGAGCCGGGCCAGCGGCGCGCGCCAGTGCCCCGGCATGCGCGCCATCAGGCTTGCTGTCCGCGCAGGCAGGACACCTTCAGGCGGCATCGGCTTCGCCCGCGATCAGCGCACGCAAAGGCGCGAGCACGCGGTCCCAGCCGCATTCCTCCATCACGAAGCGCCGTGCCGCAGCGCCCATCGCCGCCGTGCCCACCGGGTCTGCGAGCAGTGCGAGCGCCCGCTCCGCCATGGCAGCAGGGGCCTCCGCCAGTGCGAAATGCTCTCCGTGCGCCGCGTCGATACCGGTCGCAGCCGCAGGGGTGAGCAGCACAGGCCGGGCCATGGCCATGGCTTCGAGCACCTTGTTCTGCACCCCGCGCGCGATAAGCAGCGGCGCGGTCACCAAGTCCGCCCCTGCCAGCCAGGGCCGCACATCGGGCACCGCACCGGTCACCATGGTGCCGTGGATCCCGCCAAGCGCGCGCACGGCTGCAGTCGGCGCGCGGCCGACAATGGCAAGGCGCGCGCCGCCGTGCACCGCGCGGATCCGCGGCATCACTTCGTGCGCGAAAAGCTCCACCGCCGTGATGTTGGGTGCGTAGTCCATCTGCCCGGTGAACACGATGTGCGGGCCATCTCCCGCCAGTTCGGGCGCGGGGCTGACCACCGCCGGATCGAACAGCCCTGTATCAATGCCGTTGCCCAGTGCACGCACATCGGGCCGCGCGCTGCCGGCAAGGCGGCTTTCAAACAGGGCTCGTTCCGCTGCGGACACAAACAGACTGGTCGTCGCGCGGCGGGCTGTCCGTTCCTCGAAGCGCCGCAGCAGCCGCGCTTCCCGTGCGTAAAGCAGGCGGCGTGGCAACGCGCCGGTCTGGGCATAGGCTTCGAACTTCGCGGAATCGACGTCGACGAAATCCATCACCACGCGGCCCCGGAACGAGGGCGGCACATATTGCGCCATCTGCCCGGAAAACACGAAGATCGCGGAAATCGGCCGCGTTTCCAGCACATGGCTGACCCAGCGCTGCAGCTTGGCCGAAGCAAAGGCTGCAAGGCTCACCGGCAAGCCCTGCCCCAGCGCCGCCAGCGCGGCGAGCGGCAGCGGCGCACTGCGGCGCACGAGGCAGTGGCTGGCAGCCAGCGCGGCCAGTTCAGTCTCCTGCGCCATGTCCGCCGCATCATCCGCCAACGCGCCGACGTGGACCGGCGCGATTTCCGCGATCCGGCGCAGCAGGTGGTTTGACCGGATCTTGTCACCCCGATCAGGCGGGAACGGCACGCGATGTGCCAGGAACAGGACCTCGCTCATGCGAGCCCTCGCGCAATCCACGGGCCGACGCGGTTGGCAATGCCGAGCGGCAGCTTCTGCCACAGCGCGATCTTGGCCTTGTAGCGCGGCGAAAGCGGATTGACGTCGCGCGGCGGCGCACCATCGGCGCTCCACACGGCATAGCTCAGCGGCTGCGGGGTGAAGCCCCAGTTGCGCTTGAAGTGATAAGCGCCGGTATCGGTCTTGGAGCGGCCGAAGTCGAACGAGGTGCAGCCGCGTACGCGGGCGTGGCACATCAGCGCGTAATACATCACATCGTTGGCGCGAAGGCCGCGCGCGGCATGAACCCCGCCGCCCCAATACGGCATGACCGCGCCGCAGTGATAAAGGCTGAGCACCGAGGCAACCGCACGGCCCTCATGCAGCACGGTCAGGATATCGGCGTCCTCACCGAACGCGTCCATCACAGCCTCGAACAGCGCGCGCGGAAACACCGGCGTGCCCAGATTGCGCACCGATTCGGCATAGATCGCGTAGTGCATCGCCCGGTCTGCCATGTTTCGGCCCGTGCGGACGGCCATGCCGTTTGCCAGCCCCTTGCGCACTTCGGCGCGCTGCTTGCGCGGGATCCACGCCAGCTGCGCTTCGTCATCGGCGGCGAGCGGCGCGACGAACCCGGCGTGGCTTTCGCGCTTGATGTGCCAGGTGGCGTCTTCGGGCATCACCCCGCCGCGCACCTCGATGGTCGGGCAAGTGAGCCGCCGGGCGAGTTCTTGTGCCGCCGCAAAGAGTTCAGGTGCTGCCCCGGCATCGCCCAGCACACCGCCGCCCACGGCAAACCCGGCCGAGACCAGCGCCCGGCCAAACAGCGGCGAATGCACGGCATGGAGCGGCAAGGCGGCGGCCAGCGCGCCGCCGCGCTCGGCAAGCAGCACATGGGCCGGATGTCCCGCCGCGCGGTGCACCGCTTCAAACCATTCGGGCCGGTGAAACGGTGTCGCGCCGTCTGCCTCGGCCACCAGGCGCGCGATTGCGCCCCGGTCGCCCGGATCCGCGAGCCGCACCGCCATCAGTGCCGGGCGAAACGGGGCATTCACGCCGCCACCTGCCCGGCATCGAGCCGCGCGGCCTCTGCCGCCACCACTGCGTCCATCCGCCCCCACTGGAACGCGCCCAGCAGCCGCTGCAACTTGCCTGCCATCACGGAAAGATTGGTATAGTGCCGCAGCCGCGAGCGCAGCGGCGCATCAGGGCGGCGCGGCTGATCGGGATCGATTTCCCAAGGATGGAAATAGAACGCCGCCGGATATCCATCGCGCCGGTTCACGCGGTTTACCGCCCATTGCGAGACGGCATAAGGCAGCAGACGGAAGAAGCCGCCACCGCCCGCCGCCATGCGCCGCCCGGCCAGTTCCACTGTCGTCACCGGCACTTCGACCAGCGCAGCCCCCGCGACAGGCCGGAACGCAAAGCGCGGCGCCTCCCGCCAGCCGTAATGATCGTGGACAATCGGCGCGACGCTGGAGGAATAGGTATAGCCGTGCCGCGCACCACCAGCAGGCAGCGCCGCCCGGCGCGGGCCTCTTCATGGAGGAACGCCTCGATCAGGCCCAGCGCGCTGGCCTTGTCATGCCCGGTCACCGCGATCCCGAAGGCCCGCGCGGCCAGATGCACCAGTTCGTTGCCATCGAGCCGGCTGGTCACGATCTGCGCCGCTGTCAGCCGCTGGCGGTCGATCGCGGCGAGCAGATGCGCTGCCAGTGTCGATTTGCCCGCGCCCACCGCGCCGGTGATGACGATGAAGCCTTCCCCCTGCGCGAGGCCATAGCCGAGATACGACAGCGCCTTACGGTGCGTACCGCTCTCGAAATAGAACTCGGGATCAGGGGTAAGCTGAAAGGGCCGCCCGGTAAGCTTGTAGAACGTATCGTACATCGTGGGGGTGAGCCCTTCCTCAGAAATTGTACCGCAGGGCAACCTGGCCAGTCGCGATCAGCTCATCCGCCGCAACCTTGCGGTTGAGCGCTTCGAGCCCGGCCGCCAGACTGCCGACAAGACGCGGCGTAAACTGGCGCGAGAGCCCGGCGTTGATCCCTGCCGCATTGACATCGGCGAGGTCCGAAATCCCGGACTTGTACCAGCTGTCGTAGATGCCGACGGTGAAGCCGGTGAGCCGGTCGATCGGGCCGGAAATCTGCCCGTTCACGTAAATCGTCTCGTCGGTCCGGCCATTGGCATCGGCCAGAACCGTGCCGGATGCGCCGATGAACTTGCGGCGGATCCAGCCTGCCCCGAGGCCCATGCGCAGACGCCCGGCCATATGGCTGTAGGAGGCGGACACTCCGCGGTTGCGGAAGGCCGCCGAAGCAATCGAGCCAAGCGCGCCGTTGACACAGCCGCCGCCCTGCGCGCCAGCGGCGCAGCCCGAGATATCGCCGCTGAAGGCGTTGCGATCGGTGGTGAAGTCGGTCGGCAGGCCCCGCACGGCATTGCCCACGGTGGATCCGAACCCGCTGACCGCATCAAACACATCGACGTTGAACGCATTGCGCGCGTTGGGCGTGTAGGACAGCGAACCGTAGTAGGTCATGCTGTCATAGCGCCGGCCGACAAAGGCGCTGAGCGAGGTGCGGCGGCTCGGCCGCCACATCACGCCGACGTCCCAGGTCAGCCCGGTCACGTCATAGGCAATCGTGCGCGGCTTGGTCTTGTCAGTCACATAGCGGCCATTGCTGTCCACCACCGGCACGCCGCCGGGACCGCGCACCGCATCGCGCGAGGAAACCTTCACGTCCTGCCAGCCCACATCACCGATCAGCGCCAGTTCTGAATTGATCGGCAGCGTTGCCTGCACCCCGGCGCGCAGTTCGCGCACGCGCTGGTCGAGATTGGCGATGTCTTCCTGCGAATAGCCGCCGCTCGCGGTAAGGCCGATCGGCAGCACTGTGCCCGGCGCAATCCCTGCCGAAACCTGCGCGGCCTGCGCCACGGAATGATTGAAGATATCCCCCTGCGCCTGCGGTGCGCCGGCAACGGACACGCGCGGTGTGTTCACCTTGGTATAGCCGACGAGGTATGAACTCTTGACTGCCACTTCGCCGACATGGGTCGAGAGCGCAGGGCCGGCGTAGACCGAATAGACTTGCGCGACGCGGTCACCGGTTTCGTCCAGCGCATTGATGCTGGAGGCCCCGCTCGCTTCGAAGCGGGTGCGCGTGGCAAGGCCGCCGGCCTCGATCGTCAGCGTGCGCGGAACAAGATCATGACGTACCCGCGCGAGGCCCGAGATCGTATCGCTGCTGGCGATATTGCCGCTCTCTGCAAAGCGCCGCTCATAGCGCACCGAAACCGCGCCCTCCGTGCGCCGCCCGGCAAGCGACATGTCCACGCCCACCGCCACGCTGGTGTAAGTCAGCACCTCGTGCGTCGGTTCGAGCCGTGCCAGCACGCTCTGGTTGAGTTCGATATAGGGCTGGATCTTCATCCGCCCCCCGCCACTGGCGGAGCCGATGCTGCGCCCTCCGCGCTCGCCGCGTGTGCCACGGCTGCTGTCTGCAGCGCGGCCGCCCGATGCGTCATCCCCGCCGGAGACAGCCTCGCTGTCGCCGGGATCGCCATAGGTGAGCGATTGGGCGTGTGCCCCTCCTGCCGCCAAAGCCAGAGAAAGCGCCAGCGAACCGGCGGCGAATACATGGATCGAGTTACGCGCCATGGTCATTCCTTGTACCCGTAGTAGGAGCCGAAGCGGCGGCCGGTGGGTGAGAAGCGGGTGCAGTTCAGAAGAAGCTTGATGTCGTCGCAGCCGGCCAGGATGCTCACTGCATCGCGCAGGGCGGCCTCGCCGGTCTGGTCGGCTCGCACCACCATCAGCGCCTGGCCGACATGATGCGCGAGTTCGGACGCCGGCGAAGCGGCAAGCACGGGCGGGCTATCGAAGATCACCAGGCGATTGGGTGCCTGCCAGGTCAGCCGGTCTAGCACCTGCGCGGTGTGCGCCGCTGCGAGGTGTTCGGTGTCGTGCCCGGTGGAATTGCCCGCAGGCAGCACGAAGAGCCCGGCGATATCGGTGCCGATGATGCAGTCTTCTACCGGAATTTCGGGATCGGCCAGCGCGTCCATCAGCCCCCGCCCACCCGGCAGACCCAGCGACGAAAGCACGCTCGGCTTGGCAAAATCGGCATCGACCAGAAGCACTTCGGTATCCTTCTCCGCTGCCATCGAAAGCGCGAGGTTGACCGCACAGAACGTCTTGCCCTCGCCCGGATGCGCCGAGCACACGAGGATGCGTTCGCCGTGCGGGCTCCCTCGCCCGGCGCGCGATTCCGCTGCTGTCATCAGCAGCTGGCGCTTCACGATGCGAAATTCTTCGAGCAGTCCGGTGACCGGGCCTTCGGGCTCGATCAGGCACTGTTCGCGCAAGTGCTTGCGATCGATCGTGTGGAATGTCCCGCGAAACGCCTGCCGTGCGGGGATGCCTTCGATCGCAGGTGGCGCTGGCGCAGAAATGCGCTGCACCGGTGCTGCGGGCTTGGCCACTTCCGACGTGACAGGAGCCGGTTCGCGCGGCTCGGGAAGCTTTGGCGGAAGCTGAGGCGCGGCGGGCGCCTGAAACGCACGCAAGTCGAACGTTCCGGCCGCCCGCTCGATCAGCGATCGCGCGTCGGGCCTGTCCTGCGGCAGGGGGATCTTGCTCTGTTCGGTCATGTCCGTCTTGCGCTCCCTCAGGCGACCATGCCGCGTTTCATGAACTCGACCGCCAGCAGCACGACGAGCACGAGCGCGAGGCTGGCCGCGCCGCCCACAAACCACTTGAGCTGCCGCCAGCTTTGCGCCCGCGCGCGCCGGGTCAGCGTCAGCGTGACCGAGCCGATCACCTGCATGCCGGTCGCCCGCTCAAGCTGGCCGGTCGTCGCATAGGTCGAGCGCAGCTGGCCCAACGCGAAGGCACTGCCGCAGCCCGCAGCCAGACCGACGATCAATACGAGAAACAGCAGCATCGGCCGGTCCGGCGCGGACGGGCTGCGCGGTGTCGTCGGCGGATCGATCACTTCGAACTTCACCGCATTGCGCTCGGTCTCGACCTGCCCGCGCAGCCGCAACTGCTCGCGATCGCGCAGCAGCTTGTCGTACTGCTCTTTGAGCACATCGTAATCGCGGTTGATCCGCGAGGCCTCAGCTGCAAGGCCCGGCTCGCTGAACTGGCGGCCCGTAAGCTGCGCCAGTTCCTGCGTCAGCGATGTGCGGCGCGATTGCAGCGCGATCATGCTGGCCTCGCGGTCGGCCTTGATCGATTGCAGCGAGGAGTATGCGGGGTTCGGCATGCCGCCGGGGCCGCCCTCGCCCGCTGCCGAACGGGAAAGACTGGCGATCTGCGCCTTGAGCGCGATCACATCGGGATGGCCGTCGGTAAGGCCGCGTGCCCTCAGCGCGCCAAGATCGGCCTGCGCCTGCGCCAGAGAGCCACGTGCGCCGCCCTGCACGCCGGGCACCATGATCGTCGGCGGCGTGCCCGAAAGCTGACCCCGGATCGAAGCCAGCGCGCTCTGCGCCGCGAGCAGATCGGATTCAACCCCGCGCAGTTCGGCACGGGCACCTTCGATCTTGCTGATGAGCGAGCCGTTGCCGGGCATCATCTCGGCGTTCTTGGCCTCGAATGCCTGGCGCTTCTGCTCGGCGGCTTCGAGGTCCTTCTGCCGATCGGCCAGCTGCTGGTCCATGAAAGCCAGCGTGTCACTCATTTCGCCTCGCCCACCGGCCAGGTTCTCTTCGCGGAAGATGTCGATCATCTTCTGCACGACATCCTGCACGAGTTTGGCGTTCTGGACGTCGGAGTAGGCCTTGCTGCCCGAATAGGCACTGATCTCGAACAGGTTGTCCTGCTGGCTCACCACCTTGATGTTCTTGCCGAGCGAGGCGACGGCGCCTTCCATCTGCTTGTCGGACGTAACTTTGTCGCCCAACCGCGTAGCCCGCACGACCTTGGCGAGGTTGACCGAGCTCGTCAGCGTCTGGCGCACCCGCTCGATATCGCGCTTGCGGTCGCCGCCGATGCCGATCTGGTCGGATAGCACATCGTCGATCTGGACGAAGATGCGCGCTTTCGATTCGTAGGTATTGGGCACTGTGGCCACAACCAGCCAGCCCAGCAGGCAGACCAGCCAGGCCACGCCCAGCGCCAGCCAGCGCCGGTGCCAGATGCCGTAAAGCGCAATGCGCACTTCTTCATAAATGCTGGTCATGCCGCGAGCGCCCTCAGAACGTGCTTTCCGGAATGATGATCACATCACCCGGCATGAGCATGACATTCGCGCGCGTATCACCCTTGCGCAGCAGATCACCGATGCGGACGCTGTATTCCTTTTGCTTGCCGGTCTGCTTGTCGAAGCGGATCAGCCGGGCTTTGTTGCCCGCCGCGTATTCAGAGAGGCCGCCCACCGCGATCATCGCATCAAGCAGTGTCATGTTCGCGCGGTAGGGGATCGAGGCCGGCTTGCCCGTGGCGCCCACAATGCGGACCTGCTGGCTGAACGTGCCGGAAAACTTGTTGACGATGACCGAGACGATCGGTTCCTGAATGTACTGCGAAAGCTGGAGCTTGATGTCCTCGGCGAGCATCGAGGGGGTCTTGCCCACGGCCGGCATGTCGGTGATCAGCGGCGTGGTGATGCGCCCGTCAGGCCGCACCTGCACCGATGCGCCCAGCTCCGGATTGCGCCACACGAAAATGGTCAGGTCGTCGAGCGGCCCGATCACATATTCCTCGCCCGGGCCTTCCTGCAGCGCCACGAACGAGGCCGGCGGCAATTGCGCGCTGCCGCCGCCGCCCGCGCAGCCGCCCAGCAGAAGGCTCACCGTAGCCGTGCTGGCCAGCAACCGGATGAGACGCGAATATCGTGGCATTGACCGTCCTTTTGCGCGCTTCGATGGACCGTCCCGAATGTCCCGCTACGGGATCAGAGGGGCTGCCCAAGTTTCCCGGCTATCGCCAAAATAGGTGAAGATACCGTTAGTCCTGCTGCCCCAGGACGCCGTGCGGCAAGCGCGTTTCCCGCCCAGTCCCGAAACGGGACGGCGGATCGACCATAGGTTAATAGCTAAAAATCAGTGGTTTGTGTTCACAAGCCGTTCAGCGGCCGGACCGTGCCCCAGGAAGTGCACTGGGCTCGCGCTTGCGCCATAGGCACCGGCGCAAAAAATGGCGACCAGATCGCCCTCCCCGGCGCGCGGGAAGCCGCCCTTGTCGGCCAACCGATCAAGCGGGGTGCACAGGCAGCCGACAATGCTGGCCTCTTCCTCCATCGGAGCATCAAAGCGCGTGGCGATGGCGCTGGGATAGTTGCGCCGCACCACGGTGCCGAAATTGCCGCTGGCCGCAAGCTGGTGATGCATCCCGCCATCAGTGACGAGGAATACCTCGCCATGGCTTTCCTTGCGGTCCACGATCCGTGCCAGATACACCCCGGCCTCACCAACCAGATAGCGCCCGAGCTCGATACAGAACGCGGTCTCGCACAGCACCTCGGGCAGTTCCGCCAGTTGCTCGCCCAGTGCCGCGCCCACGACGTCCAGATCCAGCGGCAGATCACCGGGAAAATAGGGAATGCCAAAACCGCCGCCAAGGTTGCACGCCGGTAGCGGCGCGCCGCTTTCCTCCGCCAGCCGTGCCGCCAGCGCGATGGTAGCGGCCTGCATTTCGGCAATCGCTGCAGCATCGAGTGTCTGGCTTCCGGCGTAGATATGCAGGCCCCGCCACTCCGCGCCCGAGGCGATGATCCGCTTCGCCAGCGCGGGCACTGCCGCCGCATCGACACCAAAGGGCTTGGCCCCTCCGCCCATCTTCATCCCCGATCCCTTGAGATCGAAATCGGGATTGACCCGGATTGCAAGGCGCGGGCGCTCGCCCAGCCGTTCACCAATCGCCAGTGCCCGCTCCGCCTCCCGCACGGATTCGAGATTAAGCGTCACGCCGCGCAGGATGGCAGCTTCAAGATCAGCGTCGCGCTTGCCAGGACCGGCAAAGCTGATCTGCGCGGCCGGTACGTCAGCCGCCTCGGCCAAGAGCAGTTCCCCGCCCGAAGCAATGTCGAACCCGTCGACCAGCCCTGCCATATGCCGCAGCACCGGCGCATAGGGGTTTGCCTTCATCGCATAGTGCAGCCCAAGCCGCTCCGGCAGCGCCGCGCGCAGGCAGGCCAATTCGCTCTTGGGCAGCCATGTCGCCACGCGGGCGCCCGCTTGGGGCACTTGCCCGGCAAGCCAAGACGCAAGCTGACCTATACGGCGATTTAACGCCTCGTAGCTAAGCGTGCGGTCCTTGAAGACCAGTGCCGGCGCCGCCCCGCGCCCACACAGCGCAAGATGGTCAAGCGGAAGAACAGTGGGATCGGGCGCTGCAGTCACGCGGCTCTCATCAATGCAAAGGCAGGAACGAAGGTCTTGGGTGCAACGGTCTATCACGCTGATTTGCAGGAAGCGCAAGCCGACCCGGCGCTCGCCGCGCTGCTTGGCCGCTCGTCCGACAGCGCGCCGTTCGATCGGCTGGACTGGCTTGCGCTCCTTGCCGAGCATTGCTTTCCCGGCGCCACCTGCAAGCTCGCCGTCGCGCGTGATGGCGAAGCGCTGGCCGTGCTTCCGTTTCGCACCGGCCCCGAAGGCGCAGCCCCCCTCGGCACATGGTACAGCTTTTTCGTCCGCCCGCTGGTCAGCGATCCCGCCCGCGCGCCCGCACTGCTCACCGCCATTGCCCGAAGCCTTGCACCCAGCGGCGCGGCCCACCTTTCGCCGTTGCCCGAGGCCGAGGCCCTCGCGCTCGCGCAGGCCTTCCGCGCGGCAGGCTGGATCGGAATGGCCGAACCCTGTGACACCAACCATATCCTTAAACTTCAGGGCCGCAGTTTCGCCGAATACTGGTCCGCCCGCCCCGGCGCCTTGCGCGAAACTGTCCGCCGCAAGTCCGCGCGCGGCAAAGTTGCCTTGCGCATCGAAACCGCCTTCAGCGAAGCCGACTGGGCGGCCTACGAAGCAATTTACGCCAAAAGCTGGAAGCCCGAGGAAGGCAACCCGGCGTTCCTGCGCGCCTTCGCCCAGGCCGAATCCACCACCGGCGCCCTGCGCATGGGCGTCGCCGAAATCGACGGGGAGCCTGTTGCCGCACAGTTCTGGACCGTGGAGGGCAGCACCGCATGGATTCACAAGCTCGCCCACGATGAAGCGCACCGCGCGCACTCCCCGGGCACTCTCCTCACCGCCGCGCTGCTGGCCCATGTCATCGATACCGACCGCGTCCACACGGTCGATTTCGGCACCGGCAACGATGGTTACAAGCGGGATTGGATGGAAAGCCAGCGCCCGCGCTATGCCCTGCGGTTCTATCGTCCCGCCGCCGCCCGGCACTGGCCTGCGCTTGCCCGGCTGGCCGCCAGCGCCGCCAAGCGCCGCATGCTCGTCGTCCGCCCGCGCGATGCGCTTGTCTCTCCGCAAGCAGCTGGCTAAGCCGCGCCAACCCCTTCAAAAACAAGGCTACCGATCGTGACGAACACAACCGACACCGCGCTGCGCAGCCTGCTGAGCGACGTGCTCAGCCTTGCCCCGGCGCGCGCCGCGGCGCTCACTGCAGATAGCGGCCTGTTCGGTGCTCTGCCGGAACTGGACTCGATGGCCGTCGCCGGGCTCCTCACCGAAATCGAGGACCGCTTCGACATCGTGATCGACGATGACGAAGTCGATGGCGACATGCTCGGCACCTATGGCGATCTGCTCAGCTACATAACGCGCAAGCTTGGGCAGGCCTGATCCAGCCTATGCCGGCAACCTGGCCCTGCCCCGGACCTGCCGACGAACTCGCGGTCGTCTTCGACCGCGCGCGCCCTGTCCGCCTGCTGATCGTGCCCCCGCTGTTCGAGGAAATGAACCGCACTCGGCGCTTCCTTGTCGAAACCCAGCGCCAGCTGGATACGCTCGGCATCGATTCGATGCTCCCCGATCTGCCCGGCTGCAACGAGAGCCCGCAGCCCTTCGCGGCGCAAAGCCTCGGCAGCTGGCGTGATGCCATGGCCGCTGCCGCGCGCCATTTTGGTGCAACGCATGTGCTGGCGGTGCGCGGCGGCGCGCTGGTGTTTCCCACCAGCCTGCCCGGCTGGGTGCTGGAACCGGCGAAAGGCGCCTCGATCCTGCGCCAGTTGCTGCGCGCGCGTGTCCTCACTGCGCGCGAGGCGGGACGGGAGGAAAACAGCGCCGATCTGCTCGAACAGGGCCGCAACCATGGCCTTGAACTGGCAGGTTACCAGCTTTCGGCCGCACTCGTCGCAGGGCTTGATGCCGCTGTCCCGCAGGACGAAGGGCAAGTGGTTCTCCGGCAGGCCGCCCTTGGCGGCAGCGCCTTGTGGCTCCGCAGCGAGCCCGGTGAAGATGCGGCCCAGTCCGCCAATCTCGCCCGGATAATCGCGCTGGATGAGGGGGGCTGATGCGCCGCCATCTGACCTTCCCTTGCGCCCGCGATACGCTTGTCGGCACGCTTGATATCGATGCCGGCAGCGGCCCTGCCGGGGTCCTCATTGTCTCGGGCGGGCGCGAAGTCCGCGCTGGCAGCTGGGGCGGGCAAGCGCAGATCGCCGCACGCCTCGCCGCCGCTGGCGTGCCCGTTTTCCGATACGATCGGCGCGGTGTCGGCGAAAGCGAAGGCACCGATCCCGGGTTCCAGCACACGCGTGAAGATATCGCTGCTGCCCTCGCAGCCTTCCGCGCCGCCGTGCCGACCCTGCGCCGCGTGATTGCCTTCGGCAATTGTGATGCAGCAGCAGCGCTCATGGTCCATAGTGCCGAGATCGGGCTGGACGGACTGGTTCTTGCCAACCCCTGGACGCTCGAAACCGACGAAGCCGAAGCGGCTCCGCCCGCCGCACTGCGACAGCGTTATCTTGCCAAGCTTGCCAACCCCCGCGAGGTCTTGCGCCTCCTCACCGGCGGCGTGAACCTCGCCAAGCTCGCGCGCGGGCTGAAGCAAGCGACCTCAGCCGCACCTAAGTCTGCCCTGGTCGAAACCATGACCGCAAACCTCGCGCGCTTTTCCGGCCCGGCTGCGATCCTCCTCGCCACTGGTGACCGCACCGCGCAGATGTTCGAGGCCGCGTGGCCCTCAGACGACCCACGCATTCAGCGCCACGCCAGCAGCGGCCACAGCTTCGCTGGCGAGGAAGCGCACGCCTGGCTATTCGAGCGCCTTCTCGCAAACACCCTGTAAGCGCTTATTCTGCGGCTTCTTTCTGTGCATTCGCAAAAGCGTGTTCGGCCAAGAACCGCTCGGCATCCAAGGCTGCCATGCAGCCAGTGCCTGCCGCCGTAACCGCCTGGCGATAGGTGTGGTCCATCACGTCGCCGCAGGCAAACACGCCCGGGATCGCCGTCTTGGGCGTGCCCGGTTGCACCACGATATAGCCGCTCTCGTCGAGTTCGAGCTTGCCCTTGAACAGTTCGGTGGCCGGCGCATGGCCGATCGCCACAAACGCACCGTCTGTCGCCAGCGAAGACGCCTCGCCCGTCACGGTATCGACGAGTTCAACCGCTTCCAGCACGCCGCCCGCAGCGCCAGTGAAGCGCGAGACGGCCTTGTTCCACAGCACCTTGATGCGCGGATTGCTCATCAGCCGGTCCTGCAGGATCTTCTCGGCGCGCAAGCTGTCACGGCGGTGGATCAGCGTCACTTCCGGCGAATGGTTGGTAAGGTAGAGCGCTTCCTCAACGGCCGTGTTCCCGCCGCCGATCACCACAACCTTCTTGCCGCGATAGAAGAAGCCGTCGCAGGTCGCGCACGCTGAAACGCCCTTGCCGCCAAACTCCTGCTCGCCCGGCGCGCCCAGCCAGCGGGCCTGCGCACCGGTCGCGATGACCAGAACCTCGCCTTCATAGATATCGCCGCTGTCGCCTTGTGCGCGGAACGGCGGGCCATCGAGGCTCACTTCGGTGATCGTGTCCCACAGCATCCGCGTGCCGACGTGTTCGGCCTGCGCCTGCATTTCCTGCATCAGCCATGGCCCCTGGATCACATCGCGAAAGCCGGGATAGTTTTCGACATCGGTTGTGATCGTGAGCTGCCCGCCGGGCTGCAGGCCCTGCACCACGATGGGCTCCATGCCTGCGCGCGCGCCATAAATGGCGGCGGAAAGCCCGGCAGGGCCGGAACCGATGATCAGCATGCGGGTCTTGTGGGTCGTTGCCATGAAATCCTCCGGAGGATGCGGGAAATAGGATGGGCCTCACCGGAATACGAGTCCGCCCCGCGTGCTATTCCCCGAATTTCGCCTCTGACGCAGGCATGGAACACAGACCACACGGTCTGTGCCCCACACTGCTCCTCGACAAATCCATATTAAATAAAACTAATCAGATATATGCCAATCTCAATTCAGATGATGCTTGAACCAGTCGACAATGCGCTCGAGCCGGTCACGCTGGAAGCTTGGCCGCGCGATCCCGTGGTTTTCCTCGGGATACCCCACCAGCCGCGTCGGCACGCCGGTCAGCTTGAGCGCCTGATACAACTGCTGCCCACCGATCAGCGGCACGTTGTCGTCGGCGATCCCGCCCATGAACAGCGTGGGTGTCTTGATCCGGTCTGCGTGCATCAACGGCTCCGAAAGCCGCATCCACAGGTCCGTGTTCTGCCAGGGAGCGCCAAGCTCCTGCGCATATTGCTGGATATACTGGTCCACCCCGAACAGCGCGAAGATGTTGCCCTCACCGGCCCCGCTAAGTGCGGCCTTCAGGCGATTGTCGCGCACGATCAGAAAATCGGTGAGGATGCCGCCATAGCTCCACCCGGCTGCCCCCAGCCGCGCCGGATCGGCAATGCCTTGCGCCACCGCCCAATCGAGCGACGCGTGAAGGTCGGCCACATCCTTGTTGCCCCAATCCGCCGCCAGCGCCGCCGCATAGGCATCACCACGGCCAGACGAGCCGCGATAGTTGGGCATCAGCACCGCATAGCCCTGCGCAGCGAGCAGCTCGGCAATCATGCTGTAGCCGTCGACGGCGTGGGCATCCTGCGCATTCGGCCCGCCGTGGATCCACAGCATCGTCGGCACCTTGGCCCCGGGCGCGGCGCCGGCAGGTCGCAGCAGCAGGCCGTGCACTTCGTTGCCGTCCTTGGCCGTCGCAGCAAAGTCCTCCACCTTTGTCCAAGCCACGCTGTCGGCCACAGCCTTGTTATGCGAAGTCAGTGGCTTGAGATCACCTCTTGCAGTAAGTTCGTAAATTTCAGCCGGCTTCCCGTCACCGCTCGCGATCACCGCGCGCGGCGCGCCGGGCATGGAAGATCCGCACTGCGCCAGCACGGAGAGCGTTCCGTCATTCAGTCGCCGCAGTGCCCCCTTGGCATCGACCAGCGCGGGCACCTCGTGCCGGTCTTCGGCCAGCACGACACCAATCTGCCCGCCGCCAAGATCGACCGGCGCACTGACGAAGATCTCCGCGGTCGCAGGCAGCACGCGAGTTGCCCCGTTCGCCAAGATCGTTTCGGCCAGATGCGGCTGGCCATATTGATCGGCCTTGCCGCCCGGCCCCACAAGATGCGTGATTTTCGCCCCGTCGGCCGACCACACCAGCGCCTGACCAGGCGCCCCGTGCAACTTGGCCACAAGGCGCGGCGCCGCTCCGCTGCGCGCCTCGACCACTGTCAGCCACTGCCCACCAAGGTCTGACAAATCCGTCGAATGATCAGCAAGATACGCGACATACTTCCCATCAGGAGACCACTCTGCCGCACCCGCATCGAACGAATCCGAAGCTGTCAGCCGTGTCTCGGTTCGCGTTGCCACATCGAACAACTCTAGGTGGGCATGGGTCTCGGCCGTAATGAAGCCCACCCCGTCCTGCTTGAACTTCACGTCATCCACCACAACCGGCAGGGGCCGTTCGTCTTCCTCCTTGCCGGCATCGCCCTTAGGCGGCTCGGGAGCAGGGTCACTGATGGTCAGCAGTAAAGTCTTTGCATCGGGGGACCAGCGAAAGGCAGCGATATCGCCCTTCACGTCGGTCAGCTTCCTCGCCTCACCCCCGCGCAGATCAAGCAACCAGACTTGCGCCAGCTTGTCCTTCCCGCGCTTTGACAGGAACGCGATGCTCCGGCCGTCGGGGCTGAACGCGGGCGCGCTTGCGCTGTCCTCTCCGCTGGTCAGTTGCAGAGGTGCGCCGCCCTCCAGATCCGTCAGCCACAGCGCGCTGCGCCGCTTGTCGGCCTTGAGATCGGCTTCGCCCACCACATAGACCGCCCTGCGCCCATCTGCCGCGCAATCGAGCCCCGACAGCGAGCGCAGCGCCATGATATCCGCGATCGTGACGGCGTGGCGCGCCGCGCCGCCCTGCGCCATAGCCGGGAGCGGAAGTGCCGCAAGAATAGTGCAGGTTGCCAAGCCCCAGCGAAAGCCTTTGCGCCGTGTCATTCGTGCCATCGCTTGATACCCCCCAGAATCCGGACAAGCGTCAAGACTAGCCAGCAAGCCCCGCCCCGGCAATCGGCACCTTATCCCATGACTTTGCCGCCCATGCAGGTAGGATGGCGGGATGGCCGGAAATCTCGAATTCACAACTTCGATGAGCGATGCGCTTGTCGTGCTCGGCGCGGCGGGGATAGTCATTCCAGCATTTGCCCGCGCGCGCATAACACCGGTGATAGGCTTCATTCTCGTCGGTGTGCTCGTCGGCCCGTTCGGCCTCGGTCGCCTCGTGCACTCGTTCCCCGCGCTCTACTACGTCACGATCACCAAGCCCGAGGCGATTGCGCCATTCGCGGAACTGGGCGTGATCCTGCTGCTTTTCGAAATCGGGCTGGAGCTTTCCTTCAGCCGCCTATGGCAAATGCGCGCGCAAGTCTTCGGCCTTGGTGCGGCCAAGCTGCTCTTATCCGCTGCGCTGCTGTTTGCCGTGCTGCTGGCGATGCGCAACGATGCGCCGGCTGCCGCAGGGCTCGGCATTGCGCTTGCGCTTTCCTCCACAGCGCTGGTCCTGCCCATCGTCGGCACACAGAGCCCGGTTGGCCGCCGCGCACTCGCCATGCTTCTGCTTGAGGACATCGCGCTCGTGCCGATCATCTTCGTGCTCGGTGCGTTCGGACCTAACGGCGAGAGCGGTGCAGCCCTGTTCCAGACCCTGTGGCGCGGCGCGGTGATCGTGATCGTCATGCTCACCCTCGGCCGCTTCCTCTTGCCCCGGCTGTTCGCCAGCGCGGCACGCACCAAAAGCCCGGAACTGTTCCTCGCCTTCAGTCTGCTTGTAGTGATCGCCGCCGCGCTCGCCACGGCAGGAGCCGGCCTTTCGCCGATCATGGGCGCACTGCTTGCCGGCCTGCTCATTGCCGAAACCGACTACTCAGGCGAGGTCGAAGCGCTCACCGCCCCGTTTAAAGGCCTTGCGCTCGGCGTGTTTCTCATCACGGTCGGCATGGGCATCGATGTCGGCGAAATCTGGCGGCAACTCGGCACCATCGCGCTTGGCGTCGGCGCAGTGCTCGCCGCAAAGGCGCTGGTTACCGCTCTCCTGCTGCGCGTCGGCGGAGCGAGCCGGGGCTTGGCTGCGGAGACCGGCCTGCTGCTAGCCTCCCCGTCCGAAACCACGCTCATCGTGCTCTCCGCCGCAGCTGCTGCGGGGCTGGTCGGCCATGCCACCGCGCAGTTCTGGCAGATCGTCACAGCGCTCGGCCTCACGCTCACCCCGCTGCTCGCCATGGCCGGCCGCCGCATCGCCCGTGCTGTCGACAGCCCGAAGGATATACCCGTCCATGAAGCGCCCAGCGATGCAACCGGACAAGCACTTGTCCTCGGCTATGGCCGGGTCGGCCGCCTTGTCGGAGCGATGCTGACGCGGCATGAAGTGCCCTGGATCGCGCTTGAAGCCGATCCCACCCTCGTGACGCAAGCGCGCGGCGCGGGCGATCCGGTGATCTACGGCAACGTCACCAATGTCGCTCTTCTTGAAAAGCTCCACCTTGAGGGGGCCAGCGCAGTGATCGTGACGATGGACGAGCCTGTATTGGTCAGCCGTACGGTGCGGCGCATCCATACCTCACATCCGGCCCTCCCCATCATAGTGCGCGCGCGCGATGCCGCCCACGCCGCCGAACTCTATCGCGCGGGTGCCAGCGATGCAGTGCCGGAAACGTTGGAAAGCTCGTTGCAGCTTTCGGAGGCCGTCCTTGTCGACCTGGGCGTACCGATTGGCCACGTCATCGCCTCAATCCACGAGAAGCGCGACGAACTGCGCGAACAGATCATGGCAGAAGGCAATCTCACCACAAAGCCGATCTTGCGCAGCGCGGGCCTTCGCGATCGGATCACCGCGAAGGTGCAGCCGGACTAGAGATTGAGCGATAGCCCCACCGTGGCCACGTGGTCATTGGTATCAGGTCCGCCGCGCACGAAACCGTGCTGCTCAAGGTAGCCGATCTCCAGCGTGACACGCTTCGCCAGCGGCGCCGCCAAAAAACCACGCACCGGAACAGGCCCTACTTTCGGGCATCCCGTGGACGCCCCCTTGTCGGGGCAGCGACACGCTTGTCGACAATGCCGCGCAATCAGGGCGCCAGCACGCCCCTTGCCGCAGTGATCGCGTCCGCGGCCTTTGCGCCGTCTGGTCCGCCGCCTTGCGCCATATCGGGCCGCCCGCCGCCGCCCTTGCCGCCAAGGGCTTCCACGCCCGCACGCACGAGATCGACAGCGCTGACCGTGCCGATCAGATCCTCCGTCACGGCTGCAGCAATGCTCGCCTTGCCCTCGTTCACCGCGACAATCACCGCCACGCCCGAACCCATCCGGGCCTTGGCCTGGTCCAGCAACCCGCGCAGCTCCTTGGGATCCATGCCATCGAGCACCTGGCCCGAGAAGGTCACGCCGCCAACCTGCTCGTCCGCCGGAGCCGCCGCCGCGCCGCCGCCCGATGCGCCGGCCAGCGCCAAAGCCTTTTTCGCTTCGGCCAGTTCGCGCTCCAGCTTGCGCCGCTCATCGACCAGCGCCGCCACGCGTGCCTCGACCTCGTCGGGAGAAGACCGCAACAGGCCGGCCGTCCGGCGCAGCGCTTCCTCGCGGCCCACCAGCCATGCCCGCGCGCCTGCGCCGGTCAGCGCCTCAATACGCCGCACACCGGATGAGACCGCACTTTCGCTCACCACTCGCAGCAGCCCGATATCGCCGAGCGCGCGCACATGTGTTCCGCCGCACAGCTCGACCGAGTAGGGCACTGCCCCCGCGCTCGCTTCACTGCGCCCCATGCTGAGCACGCGCACTTCATCGCCATACTTCTCGCCGAACAGCGCCATCGCACCCGCCGCAATGGCGTCTTCCGGGCTCATCAGACGCGTCGTCACAGGCGCGTTCGCCAGGATCTCGGCGTTCACTTCATCCTCGACCGCGGCGATATCGTCTGCCGTCAGCGCGGTTGGCTGGGCAAAGTCGAACCGCAGCCGCTCGGCTGAGACCATCGAGCCCTTCTGCGTCACATGCGCGCCCAGCCGGTTGCGCAGCGCCTGATGCAGCAGGTGGGTCGCCGAATGGTTGGCCCGCGTCGCATCGCGCCGGGCCACATCAATCGCGAGCTGCACCGCATCGCCCAGCTTGATCGTGCCTGCCTCGACCATGCCCTGATGCGCATGAAGCCGTCCCAGCGGTTTCGCCGTATCGCTTACCGCGATGCGCAGCCCCTCGTTCGTCGATATCGTGCCTGCATCGCCCATCTGCCCGCCGCTTTCGCCGTAGAACGGGGTCTGGTTGGTGATCACGGTCACCGCCTCGCCCGCATGGGCTTCGGCCACTTCCTTGCCGTCCTTGACGAGCGCGACAACCACGCCTTCGCCGATGTTTGCGGTGTAGCCGGTGAACTCGGTTGCGCCCTCTCGCTCGGCGATATCGAACCACACCTCACTGTCGGCCGTCTGGCCCGAGCCTTTCCACGCGGCACGTGCCGCCGCCTTCTGTTGCGCCATTGAGGCTTCGAAGCCCGCCCGGTCAACCGAGATGCCGCGTGCACGCAACGCGTCCTCGGTCAGATCATAAGGGAAGCCGAACGTGTCATAGAGCTTGAACGCCGTCGCGCCGGGCAGGCTGTCACCCTCGCCCAGATCACCGGCCTCCTCGTCGAGCAGGCGAAGGCCATTCGCGAGCGTGCGACGGAACTGCACTTCCTCGCGCAGTAGCGTTTCCTCGAGCAGCGGCTGCGCGCGGCCCAGTTCGGGGAACGCCTGGCCCATCTCGGTAACGAGCGATCCCACCAGCCGATGCATCAGGGGCTCCTTCGCCCCGAGCAGGTGCGCATGGCGCATGGCGCGGCGCATGATCCGGCGCAAGACATAGCCGCGCCCTTCGTTGCTTGGCAGCACGCCGTCCGCCAGCAGGAAGCTGGATGAGCGCAAGTGATCGGCGATCACGCGGTGGCTTGCGCGGCTGGCATCTTCCGCCTTGGTCCCGGTCAGGCTCTCCGAGGCCGCGATGAGCGCGCGAAACGTGTCTGTATCATAGTTGTCGTGCTCGCCCTGCAGCACGGCTGCAACGCGCTCGAGCCCCATGCCGGTGTCGATGCTCGGGCTCGGCAGGTTCGTGCGGGTGCCATCGGCGGCCTGCTCGAACTGCATGAACACGAGGTTCCAGATCTCGATGAAGCGGTCACCATCCTCGTCAGGCGATCCCGGCGGTCCGCCAAAAATGTGCTCACCGTGATCATAGAAGATTTCCGAGCACGGCCCGCAGGGGCCGGTATCGCCCATCGACCAGAAATTGTCCGACGTAGGGATGCGGATAATCCGGTCATCGGGCAGGCCGGCGATCTTCTGCCACAGGCCAAATGCCTCGTCGTCGGTGTGGTAGACGGTGACGAGCAGCTTGTCCTTGGGCAGCCCCCACTCGCGCGTCAGCAGGGTCCAGGCGTGGGTGATCGCCTGTTCCTTGAAATAATCGCCGAACGAGAAGT
>CANGJB010000026.1 GCA_947453945.1 Sphingomonadaceae bacterium | reverse complement strand
TTTTTCAACTCATCCACAAACCCATCGGCTAACAAGAATACTGTGAAGCGCTCCAGTAGCCAAGCCACGCAACAAGATCTTCAGGTGGCGACCTCAGAGGCTAACTTCGCCCGCACCGCTGCGCTGGTAACCCAGTTTCAGGGCGCGGCAGGAATGAACACAGGCCGATGCGTCACTCTCAACCCCACATCGACCCCTTCAAAACGCAGCGGCATAAAACCCGGCACCTCGTTCGAAGTTTTCGCGGCTCCACGCAGCAAGCTCGACGGCACGCCGACCGGCGGCACGGTAATGGCGACGCTGTCGAGCGGATCGAGCCTCGATCCTGCCGCCACCAAAGTGAAGGCCGATGCGAAGTTTGCTTATGTCGGGCCGGCGGAGAAGAACCAGAAAGCGAGTATCGCGTTCGAGGCGCGCTCCAAACGTGGTATCGGCAAGGCGATGCTTGAATTCGACACCAGCAACCGCGCCTATGCCGCTGCCGGCGGGGCTGATGCGTACCACGGCACAGGTACGATCTGCAGCTTTTCTGCGCCCTTCACGATCAGCGGCAGCGGGGTAACGAATACCTTCACCCCGACAAGCGAGACCGGTGGCACATACAGCTACACCGGCAACATGAGCGGATTCGCCGTGTTCGGTCATGGCACCTACACCGTCTCCGCCGACGAGAAGGGCGGGACGCTGACCGCAACCGGGCCGGGATCGGTCAAGACACCGATGGGCGTACAGACGCGGAACGGAACCGAGGTCTACAAGCTGACGCCTGCCGAACCCTGCGGATAGAGAACGCTTCTGCATTCGAGTTGGGTGGATTTCGGAAGCGGCCTTGTTTTGCGTCCGCCGGGGATAAGCCCACTCCGTCAGCCCTTGCGGGCTGCCACCTCCCCATTTGTGCTTTGCAAAAATGGGGAGGGCTTGAAGCTTACTTCTTGCCGCGCAGTTTGCGGTGGGCGCCGAGGTCGAAGACTTCGCTGGGGCCGCCGTCGTTTTCAAGCAGGCCGAGGCGGCGGGCGACTTCCTGATAGGCTTCTTCTTCGCCGCCGAGATCGCGGCGGAAGCGGTCCTTGTCGAGCTTTTCGCCGGTGACCATGTCCCACAGGCGGCAGCCATCGGGGCTGATCTCGTCTGCCAGGATCACGCGGGCATAGTCGCCATCCCAGATCCGGCCGAATTCGAGCTTGAAATCGACAAGGCGGATGTTGATCGCGGCGAACAGGCCGACGAGGAAATCGTTCACGCGGATCGCCATCGACGAGATGTCCTGCATCTCCTCGTTGCTCGCCCAACCGAAGCAGGCGATGTGCTCTTCGGCGATCAGCGGATCACCCAGCGCATCGTCCTTGTAGTAGTATTCGATCAGGGTGTGCGGCAGCGGCTCACCCTCTTCGATGCCGAGGCGCTTGCTGATCGAGCCGGCGGCGACATTGCGCACGACGACTTCGATCGGGATGATCTCGACCTGCCGCACCAGCTGCTCGCGCATGTTGAGGCGGCGGATGAAGTGCGTGGGGATGCCGATGTGCGCGAGGCGCGTGAACACATATTCGCTGATGCGGTTGTTGATCACGCCCTTGCCGTTGATCGTGCCGCGCTTCTGCGCGTTGAAGGCGGTGGCATCATCCTTGAAATACTGGATGATCGTGCCCGGCTCGGGGCCTTCGTAGAGGATCTTGGCCTTGCCTTCGTAGATCTGGCGGCGACGGGACATGGGCGATTCTTTCACTGGCGCTTTCGGCAAAGATAGGGCCGAAACGGTAAATCAAAAGCCCCGGCATGGCGGGGATATCGCCGCATGGCGAGATCAGCGCTGGGCCGGGGCGTACCCGACGCCCTTAGGACAAAACGCGCGCTCACGCAAATCGGCACGCGGGCTGGCAATTGTTCGAAAAACCGGAGCAAAAGCCACGATTTTATCCGGCTGAGGCGGACGTTTGGCGCACACTACATCGTGTTCACGCAGCGGTGGCAGGCGCGATTCGGCACTCGCCCCCCGAAACAAGCAAAGGATATCATGTGATGGCGAAGGTTCTTGTCCTTTATCATTCGGCTTATGGCCATGTGGAAACGATGGCGCAGGCGATTGCCGAAGGTGCGCGCGGGGCGGGCGCCGAGGTGGACGTGAAGCGCGTGCCCGAAACGGTGCCGCTGGAGGTGGCGCAGGCGGCGCACTTCAAGCTCGATCAGGCAGCGCCGATGGCGAGCGTGGCAGAGCTGGAACACTATGACGCGATCGTGGTGGGCACCGGCACGCGATTTGGCCGGATTTCAAGCCAGATGGCGGCATTCCTAGATCAGGCGGGTGGCCTCTGGGCGCGCGGCGCGCTGAACGGCAAAGTGGGCGCGGCGTTCGTATCGACTGCTTCGCAGCATGGCGGGCAGGAAACGACGTTGTTTTCGGTGATCACCAATCTGCTGCATTTCGGCATGACCATCGTGGGCCTCGATTATGGGTTTCAGGGCCAACTTCGCAATGACGAAGTGGTTGGCGGCGCGCCTTACGGGGCGACGACGATTGCAGGCGGCGACGGCAGCCGCAGCCCGAGCGAAACCGAGCTGGAAGGCGCGCGCTATCTGGGCAAGCGCGTGGCGGATACGGCGGCCAAGCTGTTTGGGTGATTGCGCCTGCTTTGCGGTTCCCCTCTCGTGAGCCCTCTCTCCTCACGGGGGGAGGGCTTTGGGTGTTTTCCATGCGGATTTTGCATGGGGCAGCGTCTGGCGGTGGGCTTTGGGTTTCGCTAGGGGCGCAGCAAAGGAGACCCCCACATGGCCCGTGCTGAAACAATTGCCCTGCTGACCCGCTATTATGCCGCGTTCAATGCGGGCGACTGGCAGGGAATGCTCGATTGCCTGGCGGACAACGTCGCGCACGACGTGAACCAGGGTGACCGGGTGATCGGCAAGGACAAGTTCGCCGCGTTCCTTCGCCATATGGAGCGCTGCTACAAGGAAGAGCTGCAGGACATCGTGATCATGGCAAGCGACGACGGCGCGCGGGCCGCGGCGGAGTTTGTGGTGCATGGCGCTTATCTGGCGACCGATGAAGGGCTGCCGGAGGCGGCTGGCCAGACGTATGTTCTGCCGGCGGGCGCGTTCATCGCGGTCGAGGGCGGGCTGATCACGCGGCTGACGATGTACTACAATCTGGCCGACTGGACCGCACAGGTGGTTGGTTGAGGCTTTGGGGGTGAGCGTTACCGTCCGCACCTTGACCGGCGCGGAGATTGGCGCGGCGCTGGGCGATCTGGCGGCCCTGCGCATTCGCGTCTTTGCCGCCTACCCCTATCTCTATGACGGCGATGCGGCTTACGAGGCCGAGTATCTGGCCGAATATGCGGCTGCGGCTGATGCGGTGCTGGTCGCGGCGTTTGAGGGGCCGCGCATCGTGGGCGCGGCCACGGCGGCGCCGATGATCCACCAGAAGGCCGAGTTCCGCGAGCCTTTCGCCGCGCGGGGGCTGGATGTGGACCGCTTGTTCTACTTTGGCGAAAGCGTGCTGTTGCCCGAGTATCGCGGGCACGGCGTGGGCCATGCGTTCTTCGATCACCGCGAGGCGCAGGCAAAGGCCTGCGGGGCGACGGCGGCGTGCTTTGCGGCGGTGATCCGGCCAGCAGATCATCCGGCGCGGCCTGAGCGATACGTCCCCCATGATGCGTTCTGGACCAAGCGCGGCTATGCCGTGGTGCCGGGGCTGGTGACGGAGCTTGGCTGGAAGGAGCACGGCGAGGAGGGCGAGAGCCTGAAGGCCATGCAATATTGGCTGAGGAGCTGGGCCTGATGCGCTACACGATCGCCGCCGCACAATATCCGATCGAACAGCTGGCCGATTGGGGCGCCTATGAGGCCAAGCTGACGCGCTGGGTTGCCGATGCCGCTGAGGGCGGCGCGGCGCTGGCGGTGTTTCCGGAATATGGCGCGATGGAACTGGCGAGCCTTGAGCCCGAGACCATGGGCGATCTGGCAGGTTCACTGGCAAGTGTGGCGGGCCTGATTGCGCGCGTGGATGCGCTCCATGCTGACCTTTCCGCGCGGTTCGGACTGCACATTCTGGCGGCGAGCTTGCCGCGGCTGGATGCCGACGGGCGCTATCGCAATGCGGCGCGGCTGTTTGCGCCGAATGGCAAGGCGGGCACGCAGGACAAGCTGGTGATGACGCGCTTCGAGCGCGAGCAGTGGTTTGTTTCGGCAGGTACAGAGGGCCTTGCGCTGTTCGAGACCACGCTGGGCAAGATCGCGGTGCTGATCTGCTATGACAGCGAGTTTCCGCTGCTGGCGCGCGCGGCGGTGGATGCGGGGGCCGAGGTGCTCTTGGTGCCGAGCTGCACGGATAGCCTGCACGGATACTGGCGGGTGCGGCTGGGCGCACAGGCGCGCGCGCTGGAGGGCCAGTGCTATGCGGTGCAGGCGCCGACGGTGGGGATCGCGGACTGGTCTCCCGCAGTGGATGTGAACCGGGGCGCGGCGGGACTTTATGGGCCGCCGGATCGCGGGATGCCCGAGGACGGGGTGATCGCGCTGGGCGCCGAGGGCGAGAGCGCGTGGGTGTTTGGCGAGGTCGATCTGGCGCGCGTGGCGGAATTGCGCGCCGATGGGGGTGTGCTCAATGCGCGGGACTGGCGCGATCAGCCGGGCGCGGGGCCGCTGCCGGCGGTGCGGGTGGTCTCGCTGTTGTAATTGTTGCGGCTTAGCGGGTGCATTTCGCGAGGAGTTTCGCCATGATGATCCGCCTGATCCTGCTGGTTTTGGGGATTGCCATGACCACTGCGCCGCTTGCCGCCAAGCCGCTGATCTTCGCGCATCGCGGCGCTTCTGCGCTGCGGCCGGAGGAGACGCTTGCCGCCTATGAGAAGGCGATTGCGGACGGCGCGGACTTCATCGAACCCGATCTGGTGCCAACCAAGGACGGCGTGCTGGTGGCGCGGCACGAGAGCAATATCACCGAGACGACCGATGTGGCCGCGCACCCGGAATTTGCCGCGCGGCGCGTTGTGAAGGTGATCGATGGGCGCGCCCAAGAGGGCTGGTTTACCGAGGACTTCACCCTCGCGGAACTGAAGACGCTGCGGGCGAAGGAGCGGCTGGGTGCGCTGCGGCCGGAGAGCATGGGCTATGACGGCCAGTTCGATGTGGCGACGTTTGACGAGATCGTGGCGCTGGCGGCGCGTAGCGGGAGGCCCGTGGGGCTGATTCCGGAGCTCAAGCATCCGACGTACTATGCGGGGCTGGGATTTGATACGCCGGGCAAGCTGGTCGCCACGATCAAGGCCTCGGCCTATCTGCGCCGCGTACCGCTGATCGTGCAGTGCTTCGAGATTGCGACGCTGAAGCGGCTGCACCGGGAGCTGGCGGGCAGGCGCAATGCCTCGCTGCTGCAGCTGATCCAGTCACCCGACGTGAAGCAGCCGGCAGACGTTGTCGCGGCGGGCGGCGCGCTGACTTTCGAGGATATGGTAACGCCGCAGGGCCTGGCTGAGATCGCGACCTATGCGCAGTGGATCGGCCCGCCGCTGCGCCGGGTGATCCCGCTGGACGCTGCCGGGAACGCGGGCCCGCCCAGCGCGGTGATCGCTGATGCGCACCGGGCGGGGCTGAAGGTTTCCGTCTTCACCTTCCGGCCGGAGAACCAGTTTCTGCCAGCGAACTTGCGGCACGGCGATGTGGGGGCGCGCTGGGCGCAGGGCATGGTGGCTGATGTGCGCAGCTTCGTGGCGGCGGGGGTGGACGGGTTCTTTACCGATGATCCTGCGCTGGGGCGTGTGGCTGTGGATGGCGCGGATTCTGCTGGGCTGAAGTGAGCGTTCAGGCCGAACGCAGCGTGACGGCGGGCGGGGTGACCACGTGTGCCTCTGCCTTCGCCTGATAAAGGACCTTATCGGCGAAATCGAAGAGGTCGTCGGCGTTCTTGCCGTGATCGGGCCACTGCGCGACGCCGATGCTGGCACCCACGGTGATGGGGTGGCCGTCGATGTGGTGCGGGCGCACGAGCGCGATCAGGATAAGGTCTGCGAGCGGTGCGCTGATCAGCGGGGAGTGCGGCGGGACGAGCACGGCGAATTCATCGCCGCCCTGGCGCGCGACGAGCCCTTCGCTGCCGATCACATCGCGAAGGCGCGCGGCGACCGAGCAGAGCAGCCTGTCGCCAAAGGCGTGGCCGTAGCGATCATTCACCGGCTTGAAGCCATCGAGATCGAGCAGCGCGAGCTTGAAGGGGCGCGTCTTGCCGGTGGGGTGCAGGAGCTGTTCGATCTGATCATCGAGCGCGCGGCGATTGGCGAGGCCGGTGAGCGGATCGGTATGGGCCAGATCGCGGGTCTGTGCCTGCAATTGCAGCAGATCGACCAGCATCGCGTGGCCTTGCAGGATGAAGCGCACGAGGATCGCGGTAGCAAGCAGCAGGCTGGCGGCGGCGGCCATTTCGCTCGGGCGCCCGGATGTGAGCATCAGCGCGGAAATCGGCACGACCCCGATGATCAGATTGAGGATCGCGGCAAGGCGGATCGAGGAGAGGCAATAGGCTGTGGCGAGCGAGCCCATCGTGAGGATCATCGCGAAGTTGGCTTGGTTTTCCGGCGGGGAGCCGAGCCAGTTGGCAACGGCCCACGCGCTGCACATCACCCCGACGCTGCCGGAGGTGGTGTTGGTCTTGCTGACCAGCAGACGGGCGCGGCGCACGCTCATCCGCCGTTTGCGGCTGTGCCAGTTTTCCAGCATGCCCAGCACGCAGAGCAGCGCGAGCAGCGCGGGCACGCCAAAGCGCACGGCCCAATGGAGATGCGCGGCGCCCGCCCAGGCCGCAGTCGGCGTGGTGGCAAGCAGCATGAGGTACATCATCGGCGTCTGCGTTTCGACGCGCTGGGCCCGCAGCATGGTGAAATCATCCCGGATCCGATCCGGGATGGGCGGCATGAACCGGGCGCGCAGGCTGGAGAGGGTGCCGATCATGATACGGAGTTTTACGGATCAGACGTTAAGGCCGCGCTAACGATGTTTTTGGCGGGGACGGGGCCGGTTCCAGCGCCAGTGCCTTGCTGCAACGGGGTGACGGGCCGCGCGGCTTTGGCTAGTGCTGGCAGGATGATCGCACACGCAACCAGTCCACGCTGATGGACGCCGCCCAGCAGGTTCACGAGCAGTTTGTTGCCGCGCTTGAGAGCGGCCAACTGCAGCGACGCAGCAATCTGGGGCTGAGCGCCGTGGGACTTTCACCTACGCGCGCGGCGGCCTTGCTGCACAGCCAGATGGTGAGCCGGCAGCTCGACCGGCTTTCGCGCAAGCTGCAGGCGCGGGGCGAAGGGTTTTATACCATCGGTTCTTCGGGGCATGAGGGGAACGCCGCACTGGCTGAGGCGCTGCGCGTGGATGACGTGGCGTTTCTGCATTACCGCGATGCCGCGTTCCAGATCCACCGCGCGAACCGCCTGCCGGGCGAGAACCCGATGTGGGACATGCTGCTTTCGTTCACAGCGAGCGCGGACGACCCGATTTCGGGCGGGCGGCACAAAGTGCTGGGTTCAAAGCGGCTGATGATCCCGCCGCAGACTTCGACAATTGCCAGCCATTTGCCCAAGGCGGTGGGCGCTGCGTTTTCCATCGGGATCGCGCGGCGCATGGGGATGGAGGAGACGACGCTGGCGAAGGACGGCGTGGTGCTTTGCTCGTTCGGCGATGCTTCGGCCAACCATTCGACCGCGGTGGGCGCGCTGAACACGGCGGCCTGGGCGGCGTTTCAGGGCACGCCCATGCCCATCGTATTCCTGTGCGAAGACAACGGCATCGGCATTTCGACGAAGACGCCGATGGGCTGGATCGAGGCGAACTGGTCTGGCCGCGCGGGTCTGCATTACATCCAGTGCGATGGCTGCGATCTGGCGGATGCGTGGCGCGGGGCGAGCGAGGCGGTCGATTTTGCGCGGCGCTACCGCAAGCCCGTGTTCCTGCACATGAAGACCGTGCGGCTTTATGGCCATGCCGGGAACGATGTGCAGCAGGTCTATATGTCGAAGGCGGATATCGCGGCAGACAATGCGCGGGATCCCTTGCTGGCCAGCGCGGCGCTGCTGATCGAAGAAGGTGTGATGAGCGCGGCCGATCTGCGCGCCGCGTATGACGCCATCGAAGCGCAATTGCTGCGGCAGGTGGAGTTGGCGATTCTGCGGCCCAAGCTGCCCGATGCGGCATCGGTGATGGCGAGCATCGTGCCGCCGAGGCGCGAGGGCGTGGAGCGTCCGCTGGCGAGCGCCGAGGCGCGGGCGGCGATTTTTGCCGACGAGGCGGCGGTGATGGAAAAGCCGCACCATATGGCGCGGCTGATCTCGTGGGGCATGGCGGATGTGCTGCTGCAATACCCGAACGCCATTATCTGCGGCGAGGACGTGGGGCCGAAGGGCGGCGTTTATAATGCGACGGCGCGGCTCCACGCGCGGTTTGGTTCAGCGCGGGTGATCAATACCTTGCTGGATGAGCAGGCCATTCTGGGGCTGGCGATCGGCGCGGCGCACAACGGGCTGCTGCCGCTGCCGGAAATCCAGTTCCTCGCCTATGTCCACAACGCCGAGGACCAGATCCGGGGCGAAGCGGCGACGTTGCCGTTCTTCTCGAACGGGCAATTCACCAACCCGATGGTCGTGCGCATTGCCGGGCTGCCCTACCAGAAGGGCTTTGGCGGGCACTTCCACAACGACAACAGCCTGGCGGTGTTTCGCGATATTCCGGGGCTGGTGATCGCGGTGCCTTCGTGCGGGCGCGATGCAGTGCTGATGCTGCGCGAATGCGTGCGGCTGGCGCACGAGGAGAGCCGAGTGGTGATCTTTGTCGAGCCGATTGCGCTTTATATGACACGCGATCTGCATGCCGAGGGCGATGGGCTGTGGACTTCGGTTTACGAGGCGCCGGGCGTCAGCGAGATCCGCGTCGGCGAGATCGGGGTGCATGGTGAGGGCACTGATCTGGCCATCGTGACGTATGGCAACGGGGTCTATCTTTCGCTGCAAGCGCAGAAGTTGCTGGCGGGAGCAGGCGTGGCGGTGCGGGTGATCGACTTGCGCTGGATTGCGCCGCTGGCCGAGGACGCGCTGCTGGAGGCGGTGGCGCCCTGCGGCAAGGTGCTGGTGGTTGACGAGTGCCGCGAGACGGGTTCGCAGAGCGAGGCTTTGCTGGCGCTGATGGCCTTGCGTGCGCCGGGCAAGGGACTGGGTGTGCTGGCGGCGACAGACAGCTTCATCCCGCTGGCGCGCGCGGCGACTTATACCTTGCCGAGCCGGGATATGATCGTAGCCAAGGCGCTGGAGATGGTGCGTGGCTAAGGAAACTGTTGTCGTCGTGTGCCCGGGGCGGGGGACGTACAATGCGCCGGAGCTGGGCTATCTGGCGCGGCACCATGCGGGATCGCCGTGGCTGGCTGCGTTCGATGCTGCGCGGGAAGCGGCAGGAAAGCCCGCGCTGAGCGCGCTCGATGGGGCGACGAAGTTTGATTCCAAGCTCCATTCGCGCGGGGATGTGGCCGCGCCGCTGATCCATGCCTGCGCTTATCTCGATTTTCTGGCGCTGGACCGGGAGCGGTTCGAAGTGGTGGCGGTGACCGGCAATTCGATGGGCTGGTACACCGCGCTGGCCTGCGCGGGGGCGGTTTCGGGCGAGCACGGGTTTGCCATCGCCGATGCGATGGGCGTCAATTCGCAATCCCACGCGCCCGGCGGGCAGGCGGTGATCGTGATGGCGGGGGAGGACTGGCGCGTCGATCCTGAAACCGCGCGCGCCGTGGAAGCGGCCTGCGCGCGCGTGGGCGTGCTGCCCTCGATCCGGTTGGGCGGGATGCTGGTGGTGGCGGGGCCGGAAGCCGCGCTCGATGCGCTGAATGCGCAGCTGCCGCCGCTGCCGCGCCCGCCGCTGCGGCTGCCGGGGCACGGGCCGTTTCACACGCCCTCTATGCAGGCGAGCGCCGATGCGGCGCGCAGCACGCTGCCGGCAAGCTGGTTTGGCGCGCCGCATGTGCCGATGATCGACGGGCGCGGGCAAGTGTGGCGTCGCTTCGAGACCGATCCGGCGGCGCTGTGGGACTATACCTTCGGGCACCAAATCCTCGCGCCCTATGATTTCAGCGCAGCGATCACGGTTGCCCTGCGCGAGTTCGCGCCGGACCGGGTGGTGCTGCTCGGGCCGGGCGAGACGCTGGGCGGGGCGATAGGTCAGGCCATGGTGGACCTTGATTGGCTGGACATCGACAGCAAATCCGTGTTTGCAACGAGGCAAGAGGGAGATCCGTTTCTCGTCGCAATGGGCCGAGAAGCCCAGCGGCGACTTGTCGCAAGCTGACGGGGATGCCCTTGTGAACCAGCCGTCCGTATTGTTCGTGTGCTTGGGGAATATCTGCCGCTCGCCCCTCGCCGAGGCAGCGCTGCGCGCCGAAGCGATTGCTGCGGGGTTGGCTATTTCCATTGATTCAGCCGGAACCGGGGGTTGGCACGCGGGAAGCGCGCCCGATCCCCGCGCTATTGCCGAGGCCGAGCGGCACGGGATCGACATTTCGCACTACCGTGCGCGGCAGGTGCGGGTGCAGGATTTCCAGCACTTCGGCCAAATCTTTGCGCTCGATCAGCAGAACCTGCGTGATCTCAGGCGGATTGCGCCCAACGGCATTCTGAACCGGTCTACGGCGCGGCTGGGCCTGCTGATGGACCTTGTGCCCGGGCGTGAGGGGACGGCGGTTATCGATCCCTATGGCGGCACGGCAGAAGACTTTGCGCAGACCTGGGCCGACGTGAGCGAGGCTGCGCGCCAGCTGGTTGCGCGGATGGCCCGCTAGCTTTCGCGCTTCAGCCCTATCACGCGAGAGTCATCAGGCTGGCATTGCCTCCGGCCGCCGCCGTGTTCACCGAAAGCGTCACTTCCTCAAGCAGAAGATCAAGCGGGTAGTCCGGCACGTGCAGCGGGACAATCGCGCCTTTGCGGGCGGCGAGGCGCTGCGTGAGCTGGGCGATGTGCGCGGGCGGGCCTTCGGCCAGCATTGCGGCGAGATCGGGGATGTCTGCGAGGTCTGCGCCGGTCCACTGCACACGCTGCCCAAGCGCGGCGGGGAAGCCGGCGGGGCGCGTGGCGACGGGGCTGGGCGCGGCGATAACGGCGGTGTTGCCGGTGGCGAGCACGGTAGCGACCTGGCTCCACAGCGCCTCCACGCTGGTGGCCGAGCAAGCGACGCGCCCGCGCGGTGCCAGGCGCCAGGTGTTGCGTTCTCCCACCGGGCCGGGAAGCTCGGCGGCAAAGCCGAGGCGTGAGGCTGCGGCAGCGTCGCGCGCGGCTGCGGCCGTGGCGGCAAGGCCCTGATCGGCGGCCCACTGCGCGAAGGCGGTGAGAGCGGGATCGGGATTGGCCGGCAATTCGCCGGCGGGCAACGAGGGCGCGGCACCGGGAGCGAGCCGCGTGAGGTAGAGCGGGCCGCCGGCCTTGGGGCCTGTGCCCGAAAGGCCGTTCCCGCCGAAGGGCTGCACGCCGACGACTGCGCCGATCATGTTGCGGTTCACATAGAGATTGCCTGCGTGGATGCGGCTGGTCACCCGCGCCACGGCCTGATCGATGCGGGTGTGGAGGCCGAAAGTGAGGCCGTAGCCCGAGGCGTTGATCGCTTCGATCAGGCTGTCGATCGCGTCTGCGCGGAAGCGGACGACGTGGAGGACGGGGCCGAACACCTCTGCCTTGAGATCGCGCGGATCGGTGAGTTCGATCAGCGTGGGGGCGATGAATGTGCCGTTTGCGGTTTCGGCGCCAAGGGGCATTTCGGTGACGGAGAAGCCGGCGGCGCGCATGGCGCTGACGTGCGCGGCGATGCCGCTGCGGGCGCGTTCGGAGATCACCGGGCCGACATCAGTGGAAAGCTGCGCCGGATTGCCGATCGCGAGTTCGGCCATGGCGGCCTTCAGCATGGTGAGCGTGCGATCAGCTACGTCTTCTTGCAGGCAGAGCAGGCGCAGCGCGGAGCAGCGCTGGCCCGCGCTATCGAACGCGGAGGCGAGAACATCGGCCACGACCTGTTCTGCGAGCGCGGAGCTATCGACCACCATCACATTGAGCCCGCCGGTTTCGGCGATGAAGGGGATGGCCGCGCCGTGTGCGCTCAAGCGGCCGGCGAGGGCTTGCTGGATGGCCTTGGCGGTGGCGGTAGAGCCGGTGAAGACAACGCCCTGCACTTCGGGTGCGGCGACGAGCGCGGCGCCGATTTCCCCGCCGCCGGGAAGGACCTGAAGCGCGTCTGCCGGAATGCCGGCGGCGTGGAGCATGCGTACCGCTTCGGCGGCGATGAGCGGGGTTTCGGGGGCGGGCTTGGCCAGCACAGGATTGCCTGCGGCAAGCGCGGCGGCGATCTGGCCGGTGAAGATCGCGAGCGGGAAATTCCACGGGCTGATGCAGACCACCGGGCCGAGGGGGGGGGCGTGGGTGAGCGCGGTGCGGGCCTCTGCCGCGTAGTAGCGCAGGAAATCGACCGCTTCGCGCACTTCGGCCAGCGCATTTGCGGCAGACTTGCCGGCCTCGCGGATGAGCAGCGCGATGAGGGGGATGCGGGCAGCTTCCATGGCGTCGGCGGCGCGTTCGAGCATGGCGGCGCGGGTTTCGACCGGCGTTGCGGGCCAGTTTGCGGCGGCGGCGAGGGTGGCGGCTGCTGCGGCTTCAGGCGAGCTGGCCGGGTGGACGTGGCCGACGAGATCACGGTGATCTGCGGGATTGCGGACCGGCTGGGCGGGCGCGGCGAGATTGCCTGCGCGCCAGTCCTGCGCAGCGCTCGCGGCGAAGGCTTCGGCGAGGGCGGCGAGGGTCGGTTCGTCGGACAGATCGAGCCCGGCGGCGTTCTTGCGGTCTGCGAAAAGGGCGAGGGGGTGGGCGATACCGGGGTGGGGCGCGCCGGGGACGGTTTCCGCGGCGACAACCATCGCCGGGTCTTCGATCAGCGCACTTACCGGCACATCCGGATCGGCGATGCGGTTGACGAAGGAGGAGTTTGCGCCGTTCTCCAGCAGGCGGCGGACGAGATAGGCAAGCAAGGTCTCGTGCGTGCCGACGGGGGCGTAGACGCGGCAGGGGCGGGCGAGCTTTTCGGGGGCCCCGGACGCTCCAACGACCTCGTCGTAGAGTGGCTCGCCCATGCCGTGGAGGCACTGGAATTCGTAGTCGCCGGCGGTGAAATCCGGCCCGGCGAGGTGGTGGATTGCCGCAAGCGTCTGCGCGTTGTGCGTGGCGAACTGCGGGAAGACGGCATCGCGCGCGGCGAGGAGCTTTTGCGCGCAGGCCTGATAGGCGAGATCGGTGTGGACCTTGCGGGTGTAGACCGGGAAATCGGCAAGGCCGGCTTCCTGCGCGCGCTTGATTTCGGCATCCCAATAGGCGCCTTTGACGAGGCGGACCATGAGACGGCGCTGGCTGGCGCGGGCCAGATCGACGATCCAGTCGATCACCATGGGGCAGCGCTTCTGATAGGCCTGGATGACAAAGCCGAGGCCGTTCCACCCCGCGAGAGTGGGCGCGTGGGCGAGGGCTTCGAGAATGTCGAGCGAGAGTTCGAGGCGGTCGGCTTCCTCGGCATCGATGTTGAAGCCGATATCATGGTTTTTGGCGAGCTCGGCGAGTTGGAGCACGCGGGGGAGGAGTTCGGCCATGACGCGTTGGCCTTGCGCGCGGGCATAGCGCGGGTGGAGCGCGGAGAGCTTGATCGAAATGCCGGGGCCGAGGACGATACCGCGTCCGGCGCTGGCCTTGCCGATGGCGTGGATGGCGTGGGTGTAGGATGCGAAGTAGCGCGCGGCGTCCTCGGCCGTCGCGGCGGCTTCGCCCAGCATGTCGTAGGAGAAGGCAAAACCTTGCGCTTCGCGGGCGCGGGCGCGGGTGAGCGCTTGTTCGATGGTTTCGCCCATCACGAACTGTTCGCCCATCATGCGCATCGCGACATCGACGCTGCGCCGGATGACGGGCTCGCCCAGCCGCGCCACCATGCGGGTGAGCGCGTGGGCGAGGCCGGTTTCATCGACGCTGGCGGCCAGTTTGCCGGTGATGATGAGGCCCCAGGTGGCGGCGTTGACGAAGAGCGGCTTGGCCTGCCCGAGGTGCGCGGCCCAATTGCCGGCGGCGAGCTTGTCGCGGATGAGAGCATCGCGGGTAGCGTCGTCAGGGATGCGCAGGAGGGCCTCGGCGAGGCACATGAGTGCGACGCCTTCGTGGCTGGAAAGCGAGAATTCCTGAACCAGCGCCTGCACGCCGCCGGGCTGGGCCTTTGCGCGCAGTGCTTCGATCAGGGTGCGCGCGGTGGCGGCGATGGCGGCGCGATGGTTTTCGGGAAGCGTGGCGGCTGCGAGCAGGGGCTGCACCGCTGCGGGTTCGGGCAAGCGCGCGGCGAGGGTGATCGCGCGGCGCAGCGGCGTTTCGGGCGAGAGGCGCGGGGCGAAGGCGGGCTGCATGGTCATGCGGCGCAGAATACCAGATTCGGCAAAGGCGGTTTGCCTGATTTGAGTTGTCTGGATATTCATATCGCCTTAAGTTTGACGTTATGGCAGTCGATATGAATAGAGATGCCGGGAATGGCGCGCCATTGGACCGGTTTGACCGGGCCATTCTGGAAAATCTGGCGGTGGATGGGCGGCTGCCGATCACCGAACTGGCGGCGCGCATCGGGCTTTCCAAATCCCCGACGCAGGCGCGGCTCAAGCGTATGGTGGCGGAGGGTTATATCCGGGGGTTTCGCGCGATCCTCGATCCGCGCAAGCTGGGGATGGACCATGTCGCCTTCACCGAAGTGAAGCTTTCCGACACACGCGAGGCTGCGCTGGAGGCGTTCCGCGAGGCCGTGCTGCGCATTCCCGAGATCGAGGAATGCCACATGATAGCGAGCCGCTTCGACTATCTGCTGAAAGTGCGCACCGCCGATATTCGCCGATATCGCGAAGTGCTGGGCGAGAAGATCTCCAGCCTGCCACATGTGGCGAGCACATCGACCTTCGTGGCGATGGAAACGGTCCGCGATCCGCATGATTGACGCCGGAACATGATCACAAAAACGAGATGATCAGGCGTATTGGCAAGGTATGCGCTGCCTGCTGCGGAAAAATGTGATCACATTATGCATTGACAGCACCGGTAGGTGGCCGGTATTCTGGCGGACATGACCGACCCCACCATCGACCAGTTCTCGCCCGCCGCCCCCTATGCGGGCATGCCGACCTACTATGCCGCGAGCGCGAACCCCACGCCTCGGCGCCCCGAACTGCTGGGCGAGGAGCGCGCGGATATCTGCGTGGTGGGCGCGGGCTTCACCGGCATGGGCGCAGCGCTGGAGCTGGCCGAGCGCGGCTACAAGGTGATCGTGGTTGAGGGCGAGCGCGTGGGCTGGGGCGCTTCGGGGCGCAATGGCGGGCAGCTCGTCAACGGCTATAGCCGGCGGATGCAGGAAGTGCGGCAGCACTACGGCGCGGAAGCCGAGAAGGCATTTGGCGCGATGGCGCTGGAAGGCCAGAGCATCATTCGTGCGCGCGTGGCGAAGTATGGCATCCAGTGCGATCTGCGCGCCGGCAATGCGATCATGGCGATGAGCAAGCCCCAGCTGAAGGTGCTGGCGGAGCGGACCGAGGAATGGCACCGCCATGGTCATAGCGAGATGTTCCTCGCCGAGGGTGCGGCCGCGCGCGAACATATCAATTCGGACCGCTATATCGGCGGCATGTTCGATCCCATTGGCGGGCACATGCATTCGCTGAACTATGTGCTGGGCGAAGCGGCGGCGTTCGAGGGGCTGGGCGGGCGCATCTTCGAAAACTCGCGGGTGACGCATGTCGACCGGGGCGCAGAGCCGGTGGTGCACACCGCCAAGGGCATGGTGCGCGCGAACAAGGTGCTGGTTTGCGGCAATGCTTATCTCGGCGATGCTGCGCCCGATCTTTCGGGGCGCGTGCTGCCGGTTTCAAGCCAGGTGATCGCGACCGAAGTGCTGGGGGACGACCTGCTGGAGACCCTGTTTCCGACGAATTACTGCATCGAGGATATCCGCTACATCCCGGACTACTACCGGCGCACGGCGGACGGACGGCTGCTCTATGGCGGCGGCACGATCTATGGTGGATTCGATCCGGCCTCGATCGAGGGCAAGATCCTGCCGCAGATGTTCCAGACCTTCCCGCAGCTCAAGGGCACCAAGGTCGAGTTCCAGTGGAGCGGCAATTTCGCACTGACGATGACGCGCTATCCGCAGATGGGGCGCGTTTCGGACAGCGTCTATTTCTCGCAAGGGGACAGCGGGCACGGCGTGACGACGACGCAGATGCTCGGGCGCCGTCTTGCCGAGGCCATCGACGGGCAGATGACCAAGTTCGACGTGTTTGCCTCGCTGCCCTATATCCCGTTCGTGGGCGGCAAGCTGTTTCGCGTGCCCTACTGCGTGGTGGGCGCGTGGTACTATGGTCTGCGCGACAGGCTTGGAATCTAAAGACGAATCCTGAATCTAAAGCCAGCTTAAGGTCCGATTCGGATATTCTATTCCATTCAACGCTTTGGCAATCAGGCTGGCATTGAACGCGCCATCGGCTGAGGTGCGCAGGCCCCTACGGCGAAGCGCGCAGGGGCCTGCCGCTCTCAGGCGTTGCGGAGATACCAGTCATAGTCGAGGGCCGTGACCTCGCTGAAGAAGCGGTCCTGTTCGGTGCGCTTTACCGCGCAGTACATTTCGACGAACGTGTCGCCGAGATAATCGCGCATGAGCGCCGAGGCGTGGAGCGCGTCGGTGGCGGCGTACCAGTTGCCGGGGACCTGATAGGGGCTGTCTGCCGCGGCTTTGTAGCCATCGCCGACGACCGCCGGGCCGGGGTCGATCTTGTTCACCATGCCGTGGTGGACGCCCGCGAGCATGGCGGCGAGCGCGAGGTAGGGGTTGGCGTCGGCCCCGGCGAAGCGGTGCTCGACATGGCGCGAGGCGGGCGGACCGGCGGGGACGCGCAAGGAGACCGAGCGGTTGTTGACGCCCCAGATCGGCGCGGTGGGCGCATAGGAATTGGCGCGGAAGCGGCGGTAGGAATTGGCATTGGGCGCGAAGATGCCGAAAGCCTGGCCTTGCGTTTCGCGCAGGCCGCCGATGGCGTGGCGCATCTGCTCGGTGCCTTCGGGGTCTTCGCTGGCGAATACGTTCTTGCCGTCTGCGCCCGCCATGCTGAAGTGGAGGTGCATCGAACTGCCGGCGGAATGGCTGAACGGCTTGGCCATGAAGGTGGCGGCCATGCCCTGCACTTGTGCAACGCCCTTGGCGAGGCGCTTGTACATCTGCGCTTCGTCTCCGGCGCGCAAGGCATCGGGGCGGTGGTGGAGGGTGAGCTCGACCTGCCCTTGCGCATATTCGGAGATTACCGCTTCGAGCGGGATGCCCTGCACATCGGACTGGCGCCACAATTCCTTGAAGAAGGGGGCGAAATCCTGAATGTCGGTGAGGCTGAACACGTCGATGAGGTGGGGCTGCGCCGATGTGTGCGGCGAGCGGGCGAGGTGGACTTCGCCCTTGGGCCCGCGAACGGGATCGACGAGGTAGTATTCGATCTCGCAGGCGACGACCGGAGTGAGCCCGAGCGGCTTGAACCGGTCCACCACGCGGGCGAGGACGTGGCGCGGATCGAGTTCGCAGGGCGTGCCATCGGCGTAGTACATCGATGTGATCACTTGCGCGACATCATCGCCCAGCCACGGCGCCTTGACCAGCGTGCCGGGGACGGGGCGCAGCATGTAGTCCGGATCGCCGTTGCCCCAGACGAGCCCAGTGTCTTCGCAGTCCTGCCCGGTCACGTCCGCCACCAGCATCGAGCTGGGATAGAGGCGGCCATTCTCGTAGATCGGCATCAGCTCGCTCTTGCGCACGCGCTTGCCACGCGGAACGCCGGAGAGCGCGGTGAAGATCACCTCGATGAAGGCGATCTCGGGATTGGCGGCGAGGAAATCGCGGGCTTCTGCCGGGTCTGCGATCATGCTGGAAGGGCTGGTCATGGGTCTTGTGCGTCCTTGCGGGGCTTGTCGCATCGGGTGGTATGGAGCGGGGCGGGGGGTGTCAATCGGGCTTGGCCTTGCTGCCAATATGTGATCACATAGCGCGATGACGGCAACAGGATTTCCGATCGAAGCCGAGATATCGGCGGATGAGCCGCGCACACTGCAATAGAAGGTGCTGGCGCGGCTGCGGTGGAGCGCTGCCGAGCCGGCGTAGTTTTTGCCGTCATGCGCGGTGAATTGCGCGTAGGTGTTAACCCCATGTTCGCGCCCTCCTGCTAGCTCTGCTGGCCGGAGAACCGGTTTTGAACGACGCATCCTTTACTATCCGGTCGGGGAAGGGGGGCCTTCCCGGAGCAGGCATGGCTGCCGACAGCCTTGCCGTGCTGCCGTGGCGTGCGTGGGATTCAGGCCCGGCGCGCGCGGCGTGGGATGCGCTGGCGGCGCAGGCAGGCACGCCCAATCCGTTTTTCGAGCCATGGTATCTGCTGCCGGGCCTTGCGCGGTTTGATCCGCAGGAGCGCGTCCGCATCGCCTCGCTGGCGCGCGGCGGCGCGTTGGAGGCGCTGGTGCCATTGCAGCGGGCGATGCGCTATGGGCGCCATCTGTTGCCCCATCTGGCCGTGTGGCTTCATGCCAATGCCTTCCTCGGTGCGCCGCTGGTGGCTGCAGGCGCGGAAGAAGCGTTTTGGGAAGCCCTGCTCGATTGGGCAGACCGCAATGCCGGATCCGCGCTGTTCCTCCACGCCGCCGCGCTGCCGCTGGACAGCGCACTGGCCGATGCGCTGATGGCCGTGGGCGCGCGCCAGCACAGGCGGGTGGCGCTGGTCCACCGCGAGGCGCGGGCGATGCTGGCTTCTCCCTTGGGGGCGGCAGACTATCTGGAGCAGGCGCTGCCGGGCAAGAAGCGCAAGGAACTGCGCCGCCAGCACGCACGGCTGGCCGAGCAGGGTGCACTCACCGTTTCGCGCCGGCAGGATGCGGACGGGATCGGGCCGTGGATCGAGCACTTCCTTGCGCTTGAGGCGCGGGGGTGGAAGGGCAGCGCGGGCAGCGCGCTGGCCTGCGCGGACGAAACGGCGGGGCTGTTTCGGACAAGCATGACCGCAGCGGCGGCGCGCGGGTGCCTGGAGCGGCTGAGTCTGGATCTGGACGGCGAGCCGATTGCCATGCTGGCCACGCTGTTCGCGCCGCCAGGGGCCTTTTCCTACAAGACCGCTTTCGACGAACGCTTTGCCCGTTTTTCACCGGGCGTGCTGCTGCAGCTTGAGAACCTGGCGCTGCTGGAGCGTTCGGACGTGCGCTGGGCCGACAGCTGCGCCGCCCCCGATCATCCGATGATCGATTCGCTGTGGCGCGAGCGGCGCATGATCGGGCGCAGCTCGATTGCCATTGGCGGCGCGGCGCGGCGTGCGCTGTTTGGCCGGATCGTATCCTTTGAACTATCCCGCAATCCGCAAGGGCTGACATGAGCGAACCCGTGTTCGATGCCGAAGCGCGCGCGGCCTTTGCCGCCGCCTATCCAGAAGTGCCGCACCGGCTGGCGCACGGGCTACGCGGCCATCCGCTGCTGACGCTGGAGGCGCTGGCGCAGCTGGCCGAAGCGCTGCCCGATGCATCGCGCGAATACAACCGCGCCGATCTGCCGGTGGGGCTGAACGGCGTGGTGCCGCCGAGCAACGGGTTGGGTATCGGCGATACGATCCGCCGCATCGGTGAGACGGGAAGCTGGGCCGCGCTCAAGAATATCGAACAAGTGCCCGCCTACCGCGATCTGCTGCTGGCGCTGCTGGAAGAACTGCGCCCGGCGATCGAGGTGAAGACCGGGGCGATGCTGCGCCCGCAAGGCTTCGTGTTCATCACCAGCCCGGACGGGGTGACGCCCTATCACTTCGATCCCGAGCACAATATCCTGCTACATCTGGCAGGCACCAAGACCATGACGCTGTTTCCGCAGGGCGACCCCTGGTACGCACCCGACGAGACCCATGAGACCTACCACACCGGCGGCGGGCGTGAGCTGTTCTGGCGCGACGAGATGGCGCACGGCGGGACCGAATGGAAGCTCGTGCCGGGCGAGGCGCTCTATGTACCGGTGATGGCGCCGCACCATGTGAAGAACGGCCCGTCGAGCGCGATCTCGCTTTCGATCACCTGGCGTTCGGAGTGGAGCTTTGCCGAAGCCGATGCCCGCGCGTTCAACCGGGTGCTGCGGCGCGTGGGGGTATTGCCGCGCGCACCGGGGCGCTGGCCACATGATAACCGCACGAAGGCGGCGGGATGGCGGTTGCTGCGGCGGCTGCCCCTGTTTGGTTGAGGATTGGCCTGAGCGGCTGGTTGGGGGCAGCTTTGCGTTGACGCAAACGGCAGGCTGGGCAATGCGCCTTGATCATGACCGAACACTCCGAACCCGCTGATCTTGTGGCAGGCCTGCTGCGCCTGCTCGATGTTGCCGATGGCGGCCCTACAGGCGCTGCGGACCACTTTTCCGGCGCGCGCAAGCCGGGCGGGGTGGGCCGCGTGTTTGGCGGGCAGGTGATCGGACAGGCACTGGCCAGCGCCGAACGCACCGTGCCCGACGACAGGCCGGTCCATTCGCTCCACGCCTATTTCCTGCGCGGCGGCAATGAAGACTTCGGCATCGATTTCGAAGTGATGCGCGATCTGGATGGCGGCAGCTTTGCCAACCGGCGCGTGGTGGCCAGCCAGCAGGATGATGCCGGGACGGTCAGACCGATCCTCACCATGGTCGCCTCGTTCCACAAGCGCGAGCCGGGGGTGGAGCACGCGGAAGAGATGCCGCAAGTGCCCGAGCCCGAGGGCCTGCGCAGCGAACAGGAACTGCGCGCGGAATATGCGGACCGCGTGCCCGAACGGATGCGGCGTGTGATGCTGGAGCCCCGGCCGATCGAGCTGCGCCCGGTGGAAAGCCGGCACTGGATGGGCGGCCCCCCGCGTGAGCCGCTTTCGCACACCTGGATGCGCGCGGTGGCGCCGCTGCCCGATGATCCCAAGATCCACCGTGCCGTGCTGGCCTATGCCAGCGACATGACCCTGCTGGGCACCGCGACGCTGCCGCATGAAATCAGCTGGGCCAAGGGCAACATGATGGGCGCGAGCCTGGATCACGCCATCTGGTTCCACGATGATTTCCGCGCCGACGAATGGCTGCTCTATGTGTGCGACAGCCCGTGGGCGGGGCGCGCGCGCGGCTTCAACCGGGGGCGTATCTTCACGCGCGAGGGCAAGCTGGTTGCCAATGTGGCGCAGGAAGGGCTGATCCGGCCGCTGGTGAAGAAGGCCGAAAGCTAGGACTTACTTGCGCGGCGGGCAGGCGCGCAGCTCACGATCGTTTCGAGCAGCGTGACGCTGATCAGCGATTCGGAAACCATGGTGAGCAGCCGGTCGGTGTTGACCCGCTCTGTCAGTGACAGGACGATGGTATCGAACGCCTTGCAGCGCTGGAGCGAGGTTGCGCCGGCGCCGTACTGGTTGCCGATCATCGTGAGGTAGCGATCATAGGGATCGGTGCGGCGGGATATTTTTGCAGGCGCCTTTGCTGCGGCCGGTACCTTGGCGGCCAGTGCCTTGGTAGCGGGAGCCGCAGGAGCTGGCGCAGCCGCATTTGCTGCCAGCGCCGTCTTCCCCGGCGCAGGCCGGGCTGAGGCTGGCCTACCGGCACCAGGACGAGCTGCACCGCGACGGGCCGAGACTGCCTTGCCAGCGCCGGGACGGGCCGAGCGCGGCGCGGCAGCAAGCGCCGGGGCAGGTGGGGGCGCTGCGGCAGGCACCGGGGTGAGGCGCCCGCGCAAGTAAGTAGCGGCCCGCTCATGCGCTTCGCCGAACATCGTGCGGTGCGCGGCGGACATGTCTTCCAGATGATTGCTCATGGTAATGCCGACGTGTTTGCAGCGCACGGAAACGTCCATCATCATCGTCTGGAATTCGACCAGGCGCGCGGCCTGCACGGTCGAGGCGTCCGGGCACACGGCGGCGGCGGCCTGCGCCGCAGGCGGCAGGCCCGCCAGCACCAGCGCAGCAGACAGGCTAGCAATACGCGCAAAATATCCCGGCATCACGGCTGCTTCGGTGCCTCGCAGGCCATGATCGGTACGGACATCAGCGTGCTGAAGGCGCTTACCAGTGTCGATTGCGAGGCAAAGGCTGCGGCAGCGACCGGCCCATAGGCCCGCGCTTCGGAAGCGACCGCGTTCATCGGGTTGATATCGCCGCTGAGGTTGTTGGAATCGTAGAGTTCCTGCAGCTGGTGCATGTAGGCGATGGCCGCATCGTTGTTGCGTTTGGCCGCTTCGACCGCGGCGATATACGGCCCGTCGTGGAAGGTGTTGCGCGCATCGGCGGAGCAGAAGCTGGACGGGAACGCCAGCGGCGGAATGCCCACGAGCGCAGGCCGCGCCGGGAGCGCAAAACTGGCGGGCAGCGGGCCGACGGCGATCGGGCGCTGGCCGCCATCGCCTGAGGAGAGTGCGGCGGGCGGGGCGGCAGGCGGGGCGGAATTCTGGACAGGGAGAGCAACCTCGACCAGCCGTGCCGGGGCGGCTGCTGGCGGCATGGCCGGCGCTGCACCGGATGAGCCGGCGAGGGCCGGCGCATCGGATGCCGCCGGTTCGACAGGATCGACCATCGGGGTCGGCGCTGGCCCGGTGCGCTGGCTATCGCCCAGTGCGCCGAGCAGGCGGCGCAGGGCAGCGCTGTCCGCATTGTCGCCGGCCGGTTCGGTGGGCGGCGCGGCGGTGACATAGGGCCCGGGGTTTGAAGCATCGTGCGGGCCGGGCGATGTGTTCAGCCTGGCGGCCGGGACGGGTAGCGCGGCTGGAACAACTGGCTGGACGGTCGCAGCGGGCTGTACTGTCGCAACGGGCTGTACTGTCGCAACGGGCTGGGAATTTGCCGTGGCCAATTGCGTTCGGGCCGAATCGACCGGGGGCAGCAGCGTGATCGACGGTTGCGGTGCGGCCGCTGTGGTGATGGTGGGAACGGGCGCGAGCGCCGGGGCGAGTGCCGGAGCCGGTGCGGAGGTTATCGTCGGGACGGGCGCAAGTGCAGGCGCGGGCTGCGGAGCGGGGATGGCCCTCGCCGGCGCAGACGGCTCAGCGGCCGGGGCCACTGGTGGTGCCTTTTCCGGCTCTGCCGGGGCGGCTGCCGCCCGCCGCAGCTTTGCCAGCTTGACCCGCGCGACCGGGGCAAAAGTGCCGGATGGGTATTGCGACAGATAAGCCTCGTAAAGCGCAGGGTCGTCGCCGCTTTCAACCGATTGCCAGAACGTCAGCTCGAACTGCGAACCGACGCCGGTCGTCTGCTGGCCATGCGCAGCCATCGGCAAGGCCAGCGACAGCATCACTGCCACAAGGCTTCCCATCTGGCGGCGCGGCGTGTGCCGCAAGCGCGCACCAGCGCTGTCAAAATTCCTGATATCCACCCGTGCCCCTCGGATCTCTGATTACCCTGCGGTAATAAGTAAAAGGCCCTATCACACGATAGTAAAGATACTAAGCCGTTATAGGCAATCCGCGAAAAATACGGTATTCGGGGTTTCTCTTACTGCGCTGGCATGGTGCAAGTGCGGAGCGGCACGGCCATCAGCGCATCGAATTGCCGCACCAGCGAAGCTTGTACCGAATAGGCCTGCGCGGCTTCTGGCTGGTAGGCGCGGGCTTCTGCCGCGATGGCGTTGAGCACGGCGGTATCGCGCCCAAGCTGGCCCCGATCATAGGTCTGCTGCAATTGGCGCAAGTATGCGACAGCGGCTGCATTGTTGCGCGTCGCCACTTCTACTGCCGGGCGATAAGCATTGTTGTGGAACAGGTTGCGCGCATCGGTGCTGCAGAAATAGGCGGGCAGGGGAACATCGGGCACCGGCAGCAACAAGGGCCGGGCCGAGGCATAGTTTGCCACCGGCGTGGCGGCGGGGGTGAGGGCGGCAGGGGCGGCAGTTGGAGAGGCGGCCTGCGGCGCGGGTGCGGGAAGCGCCTGCACCGGCGGAGCGGCAGTGACCAGTGGCGCGCTCGCGGGCGAGGGCTGAGTAGCGGTGTCTCCCGAACCGCGCAGTTGCGCGAGCAGGCGCGCTAGCGGCGAGGGCGCCGCCTCGGCCGTGACGACCGGGGTGGGCGCGAGCGGCGCGGCGGCTTGCGGCATGGTCAGCACTGCAGGGGTGGGGGCCTGAGGCTGTGCTGGGGCCGGATTCGGAGCCGGGGTGGGCGCGGCAACGGCGGGCTGCACGGCCATCGCGCGTTGGATTGCGGCAATGCGCGCGCGGGCGAGGCCGCTGAACGTGCCTTCGGGATAGCGGGCGAGATATGCCTCGTAGCTTGCGGCATCCTGGCTGCCGGTGACCGATTGCCAGAAGGTGAGTTCGAAAGCTGAACCGACGCCGTTGGGGGCGGTGGCGACCGGCGGCGCTGATGCGGTCTGCGCGGCGGCGGGCGTGGCAGCGTTCGTAGCGGCGAGGGCGATCAGCGCTGCGGCGGCAACTGGCCCGGCTGCAACGCGAAGGCGAAACGTACCCATCTTTTGCTCCCCGGATGGCGGCCAGCGACCGGATTGTGCGCGGCTCGTGGCCTATGTTGAGGTTCTGGCTGGCATTCTCCCGTGAGGCGCAGACTGACGGCCAATAGTGGATAAGCACCTATGGCTTGCGGTTAATCCGCAGCTCACCGTGTCCTGGAGATTGGCTTACGCCTTGCGGCCGGGAAATGCCTGCCTCAGGCGCCCGGATGGTAGAAATCGAAGACAGCCTGCGCCACGGTGGCGCTAACGCCGGGGGCGCGCTGCAGATCTTCCAGGCTGGCGGCGCGGACTTTGCCGGCGGTGCCGAAGTGAAGGAGCAGTGCCCGCTTGCGTGCAGGGCCGATGCCAGGAACTTCATCCAGCGGGCTTGCGGTGATTGCACGGCTGCGCTTGGCGCGGTGCGCGCCGATGGCGAAGCGGTGGACTTCATCGCGCAGGCGCTGGAGGTGGAACAGCACGGGCGAGTTCACCGGGAGCATTTTCTCGCGCCCATCGGGGAAGTGGAACACCTCGCGCCCCTCGCGCCCATGGTGCGGGCCCTTGGCGATGCCGATGAGGGCGACATCCTCGATGCCCATGGCTTCCAGCGTCTCACGCGCAGCGGACATCTGGCCCTTGCCGCCATCGAGCAGCACGAGATCAGGCCAAGTGCCGGCTTCGCGATCAGGGTCGTCATCCTGTGCGCGGCTGAAACGGCGCTGAAACACTTCGCGCATCATGGCGAAATCGTCGTTGGTCTGCGCGGTCTTGATGTTCCACTTGCGGTACTGGCCAGTGAGGAAGCCTTCGGGCCCCGCGACGATCATCGCGCCGACCGCGTGGGCGCCCTGCACGTGTGAGTTGTCGTAGACCTCGACGCGTTGCGGCGCTTCGCCGAGTTCGAGGAATTCGGCCATTTCGCGCCAAGTGCGCGCCTTGGTTCCGCTTTCCGCGAGGCGGCGTTCGAGCGCTTCGACGGCGTTGCGCTGCGCCTGCTCCATCAGGCGCCGGCGGTCTCCGCGCTGGGGGACTGAAATCTCCACCTTGCCGCCCGCCGCGCCGTGCAAGGCTTCGGCCAGCAGGTCTGCCTCGGGCAGATCGCGATCGAGCAGGATGAGGCGGGGTGGGGGCACTTCCTCGTAGAACTGGGCGAGGAAGCTGGTCATGACTTCGGCATCCTCCAGCCCCTCGGTATGGCCGGGGAAGAAGGCGCGGTGGCCCCAGTTCTGCCCGCCGCGAATGAAAAAGGCCTGGATGCCGATCTGGCCGCCCTTGTTGGCCATGGCGAACACATCTGCATTGCCGACGCCTTCGGCGTTCACCGCCTGGCTGCCCTGAATGAAGGTGGCGGCGCGCAGCCGATCACGCAGCATGGCCGCGCGCTCGTAATCGAGCGCTTCGGCGGCCGCGCTCATCTGCGTTTCGATTTCCTTTTGCACCGCGCCCGATTTGCCGCCGAGGAAGTCCTTCGCCTGCCGGACGAGTTCGGCATAATCGCCCTCGCTGATCCGGTCGACGCAGGGGGCCGAGCAGCGCTTGATCTGATAGAGCAGGCAGGGCCGATCGCGGCGCGACATATAGCCATCGTTGCAGCTGCGCAGCAGGAACAGCTTTTGCAGCGCGTTGATCGTGGTGTTGACCGATCCGGCGCTGGCGAAGGGGCCGTAGTAGTTGCCCTTGGCGCGGCGCGCGCCGCGGTGCTTGGTGATGCGCGGGAAGGCATGATCGGCGCGCAGGAGGATGAAGGGGAACGATTTGTCATCGCGCAGCAGCACGTTGTAGGGCGGGCGATAGCGCTTGATCAGCTGCGCTTCGAGCAGAAGCGCCTCGGCCTCCGAATTGGTCGTCACGATGGTCATCGAGCGCGTCTGGCTCACCATGCGTTTGAGGCGCTGGGGCAGGCGGTCGACCTGGGTGTAGTTCGCCACACGGTTCTTCAGCGCGCGCGCTTTGCCGACATAGAGCACATCGCCGCGCGCATCGTGCATCCGGTAGACGCCGGGCTTGGGCTTCAGCGTGGCGACAACTTCGCGGATCGCAGCGACCCCGCGCTCGATGTCCGGCTGCTCGGAGCCGCGCACGGTGTAGGTGGCCTTATCCTCGTTGAAGCGATCCTCGTTGAATTGCCCGGACGCCTGCGGGAGCAGGGGCGCAGGAACTTGGGGCCCAGAATGGGCTTCGGACGGGGAAGGAGGATCGCGGCGCGCCATGGCGGGGCCGGAGATAGGCGTTCGGGCGCGGCTTGGGGAGAGGGCGCGGGCAGATATCCCCGCACGGTGGCGCGCCTATAAGGGAATCCCCCGAGGGGCTGCTTGAGCCTCGCTTCAGGGGGACGCGCGCACACGCTTGCATCATGAGCGCGCCCTTATCCCACCCGATCATTCCCATGCCCCGGACCATCGGACGCCGCGCGGCCGCGCGCGTGCGGCTTTGTATTCCGGCGCAGGTGATGCTGCTGCAGGGGCTGGAAAACTGCCTGCTGGACGATCTTTCACAAGCCGGCGCGCGGGTGACGATCGCGGCGCGGCTGCCCGGCATCGGCGCAGGCGTTGTGCTCAAGGCCAAGGGGCTCGATGCGTTCGGTACGGTGATCTGGGCGCAAGGCGCGCGCTTCGGCCTCGCCTTTGAAGAGCTGCTGCCGCTGCCCGATGTGGTCAACGCGCGCCATTTCGCGGATGCCCATGCCGAATACCAGGCTGCGCAACATGCCCGCAATGCACGCCTGTTCGTGCAAGGGGCACCCCGGCTGCGCCGCCAAAGTTGAAGATTAGAATTGCTTGCGCAGCTCGATGCTGAACACGCGGCCTTCGGGATTGAGGTAGCCGCGCTGATAGCGCAGCGGCGTGGCCCCGGTCGCATCGGTCACGTTCTGCACCGCATCGAACAGGTTGTTCACGCCCAGCGCGATGCGGGTGCCTTTGAAGAAGGGCACGCGGCTGACCATTTTCGGCATCCGGCCCAGATCGATGAACCCGCGCAAGTTGAACGTGGCGAGATCTCCGAAATCGAGGCGCGTGGCGCCAGGAACACCTGCTCCATCCACCCGTGTTCCGGCCGCATACGTGCCTGAAACGCGCAGGCCGAAGCCGCGGTAGAAGCCCCCGCCTTCCAGCGTCGCACTACGCCGGGCGATCCCCGCGCCGGCCAGCGCATCGCCGTCCAGCAGATCGAGCACGCGCCCGCCCGGCACGATGCGCGCGGTCTCATCGAGTTCCTGGGTATAGGCGAGGCTGAGGTTCCAGTGGCCGCGTCCGTCGCCGCCGTAGCCGCCCCGCCCCCCGCCGCCTGTGCCGCCGCTACCGCCTGTGCCGCCGCCGCCTGCGGGGCGCGGGCCGCCGCTGCCCTGAGGGCCGCTGCCGCCGGGTCGGCGCAGACCGGCAAAGGCGCTGCGCCGCGCGCTGGGATCAGGCTTGCCGAAGGGCCCGCCGAAATTGAGGCTGGCGCGCAGGCGCGAGCCGGTGGTCTCGGCAAAGGTGACGGAGCGCTGATCCACGCTGACAATGCGCCCGGTGCCATCGCGGGTGACGCGGACGGGGAAGGCGGCTTCCACATCGGGGGTGAGCAGGGGAAACGCGTTGGTGGTATCCAGCGAGCGGTTGCGGAAATATTCGACCAGCAGCGCGGATTCCTTGCCGATCGGCAGGTCCCAATTCGCCGAAAGCTTGATGTCGCGCTGGCGTTCCTTTTTCAGCGCGGGATTGCCGCCGGTGACGACCGTGGCCAGCACCGTCTCACCGCGCGAGAAATCATAGAGCGCGACCCCGGTGGTGACCGTGACCGGCGCGCCGAGATCGGACAGGCCCGGGGCTTTTTCACTGGCGATGTAGTTCGCGGCGAAGGTCAGCTTGGATGTCGGCCCCCAGGTCAGCCCTCCGCCCCACGCGGTGAGCCCGCCGAAATCGGACACATTGTGCGCTTCGGCGTTGAGATTGAGCGACAAGTCGCCGAGCGCGGCGCCGAAGCCTTCGCGGCGGCTGGTGATCGGCAGGTCGAGGCTGAAACCGGCCTGCGCATCGCCGCGTTTAAGATCGGCCGGTGCGCTGAGCTGGCGCGAATCCGCAGAGGTGAGGCCGGACCATGCGAACCCGGCTTTGACCGTCAGTGCGGTGAGCCCACCCGGCAGGCGCAGCGGCGATCCGGTGAATGTTGCCAGCGTGGTCGCGCTATCGGATTTGCTGCGGGCGATGCCCTGCGGTGTTGGCAGGATGGCATCCGCTGGCAAGGCGCCGGTGGGGGACAGCGCGCCCTGATCGACCAGCGTCTGCAGGCCCGAAAGATCGGCGCGCGCATCGATCGTGGTGGTGGTAGCGACGTGGGTGCCATCTGCCGTCCACGCCAGCTGCCACGCGCCCAGCGGCAGATTGAGCGTCGCCCCGGCAGAAGCCGTATCGGCCACGGTGCGGCTGGCAAGCGGCGCAGGCAGCAGGGTGTTGCGCTGGGTGAGGCTGCCATCGGGCGCGGTGAGCACCGCGGTGTTGAGCCCGTTGAGGCTGCGGTTGTCATTGCGCTGAACCAGGCCGTTGAGCGTGAGCGAGGCTCCCGTGCCCAGCGATTTGGCCCATGTACCATTAAGCACCGCGCTGCGGGCATCGGCCAGCAGGGTGCGGAAATCGCCCTGTTTGGGGTCTGTGGGGACGGTAGCCGCGCCAGTGACGGAAGGCTGGACAATGCCGCGCTCGGCCTCGGTCAGCGGGGAGCGGCGCTCCAGCGTGCCGGTCAGGTTGAGCCGGCTGCCCTTCTCGATGCGGGTGAGCGTGGCTTCTTCGCTGAGATCGGTGAAGCCGCCCGCGCCGGGGAGCTTCGCTTCGGCCTCGCTGCCGAAGCTGCGGAAGCTGTCCTTGAGGATGAAGTTGACCACACGTTGATCGGGCCGGAACCCGTATTTGAGCGCGACTTCTTCGGGCAGGACTTCGACCCGGCGGATCGCCTCGGGCGGGATCGAGCGGATCTCGCGGAAGCTGGCGATGCGCAGGCCGTTGAGCAGCACCGAGGGCGATCCATCGCCGCGCCCGCGCCCGGAGCCAGTCTGCGGCGCGAGGGCGGCAAGCAGCGACTGGAGCGAGCCGGCGCCATAGGCGGCGATATCGTCCTCGCCTAAAGTGATGATGGGCGGGACAGCCGTTTCCACCTCACCCCGGATGCGGGTGGCGACAACGACTATATCGCCATCGGGATCGGGACCGGACGTATCGGCTACAGGCGCGGCCGGGGTCTGGTCCGGATTTTGGGCGGGAACCGGGGCCGCGTCCTGCTGCGGTTCGCTGGCTGCCATGGCGGGCAGCGGGAGCATGGCCAGCGCCGCAGCAGCGGCGCGATGTGGCAGGACCATCATTGCGTTTCCCATCGGCGGGCCGGCGTATCGCATCCGGCGCAAGGTTGCTGCCCCCGCCACGCTCCTAGGTCGAGGCATCGTCGCCCGACAATCCCCCTTTCGTATCATTTTGTCGCAGCGCAGCAATTGGCTTCTCGCTTTCCTTTTGCGAGACAAGTCGCTATGCGCGCGCTCCGTAGGCGCGATTTGGCGTCCGCAATGCGTGAAATTGGAAACAGCGAAAAGGCAGACGGCCCCGCCTATGGCGAAAGAAGAACTCCTCGAGATGCGCGGCCAAGTGGTCGAACTGCTGCCCAACGCGATGTTTCGCGTGAAGCTGGAGAACGAGCACGAGATTCTGGGCCACACCGCCGGCAAGATGCGCAAGAACCGCATCAGGGTCCTGGTGGGCGACGAGGTTCTGGTCGAACTGACGCCCTATGACCTGACCAAGGGCCGCATCACCTACCGCTTTATGCCCGGTCGCACGGGCCCCGGCGGGTCTTGAGCGCTGCCGGGCAGGCCGCCATCCCCTCGAGTACTACGTCAGACACGCATGGACCGAAGCTGGTGCTGGCATCGGCCAGCCCGCGTCGGCGCGAATTGCTGGCACGCCTCGGGATCACCGATCCGCAGGTGCTGGCCGCAGATATCGATGAGAGCCCGCTGCCGCGCGAACTGCCGCGCGCGCATGCCGTGCGGCTTGCGGCGGCCAAGGCGCGTGCCGCTGCGGCGCTCGCGCCGGGCGCACTGATTCTGGCGGGGGACACTGTGGTCGGCGTGGGGCGGCGCATCCTGCCCAAGGCTGAGGATGAGGCCACTGCAAGGGCTTGCCTTGCGCTGCTTTCGGGCCGCCGCCACCGCGTGTTTTCGGCGATTGCCTTGCTTTCAGGCGATGGCACGCTGCGGGAAGCGCTGAGCGAGACGATCGTGCGCTTCAAGCCGCTCGAGCCTGCCGAGATCGAGGCTTATATCGCCGGGGGCGAATGGCACGGGAAGGCCGGCGGCTATGCCATCCAGGGTAGCGCCGAGGGCTTTTGCACATGGCTGGCGGGGAGCCATTCGGGCGTCGTGGGCCTGCCGCTGTTCGAAACGCGCCGTCTGCTGCGCGCAGCGGGCCTGAAGATCGCCTGACATGGCAGAATGGCTGATTGAGAGCGGGATCGGCGAGGAACGGGCGGTGCTGATCGCGCAGGGCGAGATCATCGCCGCGCGCGCGGTGTGGGATGAGCCATGGCGCGCAGGCGCAGTGGCCGAGGCGCGGCTGGTTGCGCGCATCTCCGGCACCCGCCGCGCCGCTGTGAGGCTGCCCGATGGCAGCGAGGCGCTGGGTGAGGGTTTTGATCCGAAGCTGACCGAGGGCCAGTTGGTGATCGTGCGCGTGACCCGCGGCGCGATTGCAGAAAAGGGCCGCACCAAGCTTCCGCAAGTCCGCCCCGCCGCCGCGGGCGAGGTTCCGCGCGCTGCGTCCGGCTTGCGCGAGGAACTCGCCGCTGGGCCGCATCCCGTGCGCGAGGTGCCGGTGCACGGCGGTGCTTTTGCCGAAGCAGGGTGGGACGATCTGGTGGCCGAAGCGCTGGCTGGTGAAGTGGCCTTTGCAGGCGGCAGTCTGGTGATCAGCCCCACGCCCGCGATGACGCTGATCGATGTGGATGGTCCCCCGCCACTGCCTGCGCTGGCCCTGGCGGCCGTGCCCGCGATTGCCGGTGCCCTGATGCGCTTTGACATTGGCGGATCGGTGGGGATCGATTTTCCTTCGCTGCCGGAAAAGGCGCAACGCCGCGCGGTGGACGAGGCGCTGGCCGCCGCGCTTGCTGCGGCAGGCTGGCAGGGCGAGCGCACGGGGATGAACGGCTTCGGCTTTGTGCAACTGGTTTCGCGGCTGGAGCGTCCTTCGCTGATCGCGCGCTTTGCCCGCGCGCCGGCCGCTGCGGCCGCGCGCCGCGTGCTGCGCCAGGCTGAACGTGTGGCTGGGCCGGGCACGCTGCTGCTGACTGCGCATCCCGCCGTGCGCCGCGCCATGCGCGCCGAGTGGGAAGCCGAACTGGCCCGCCGCACCGGGCGGCGCATCCAGTGGTACGAGGACGCGGGGCTTGCGCTTGCCGCCACCTTCGCGCAGGCGATTGCGGCATGAGCCAGCCCTCCGCCCTGATCCGTCGCTGCCCGATCTGCCGCAAGCCGCGCGTGGCCGAACACGCGCCGTTCTGCTCAACCCGCTGCCGCGACCGCGATCTCGTCAACTGGCTGGAGGAAGGCTACACGCTGCCCGGCCCGGTGGTCGACCCGGAAGGCGATCCCGAAGCAGGCGATTTCGGCAACTAGGGGCTGGACAAGCCCGAACGCCTTCGCCATAGGCGCGCTTCCAACGCGCGGGAGCCCCAAGGCGGGCTCTGCGACACGATGCCCGGGTAGCTCAGTTGGTAGAGCACGTGACTGAAAATCACGGTGTCGGCGGTTCGACTCCGTCCCCGGGCACCATTGGCCTCCTTCGAACCTTCCACATGGCTCCGTAAGCGTCCAAGGAATGGCGAAATTCCGCCATTTTCTCGAGGTTCAGTTCCGAGTTTAGCCCGGGGCATCCGGTTGCAGCCGAGGGCTTTTTTGATAAGCTTGATGGTATCGGCTCCAAAGCAACATTCCGGTACCATCATGGCCCTCACCTTTACCGCAATTAATGCAGCAAAACCAAAGGATAAGCCCTACAAACTGACCGACGAACGCGGTCTGTACCTGATGGTTATGCCCACAGGCGGCCGTCTTTGGCGAATGAATTATCGCTATGATAAAAAACAGAAAACACTCTCATTCGGGAAATTCCCTGATCTGTCTCTCGCAAAGGCCCGTGAGGTCCGTGATATCGCCCGCGAAGCCCTTGCGTTGGGACTGGATCCTGCAGAGGAGCGGAAGGCGCGAGAACGCGAAGCAAAAGCCAGACGGTCCGAGACTTTCAAGGTCATCAGCGATGAATGGCTGGATCGACTGACGCTGGAAGGGAGGGCGAGCAAAACCCTCGCAAAGCTGCGCTGGATGGTCGACATCGCCATACCAGTGCTCGGAGATCGCCCAATTGCCGCCATAACAATTCCTGAGCTGCTGCAGGTCCTGAGATCGGTCGAGGCTAGAGGCCGTTATGAAACTGCGACCCGCCTGCGCAGCACCTTCGGGACCATCTTCCGCTACGCTATCGCAACCGGGCGCGCGCAGCGGGATATCTCGGCTGACCTGCGCGGGGCGTTGATCACACCCAAGGTAAAACACCGGGCAGCCATACTCGAGCCTGCGGCGCTCGGTGGACTTCTGCGAGCGATCGACACCTATGACGGGCAGCCTACTGTCAGAATAGCGTTACAGCTGGCGCCTCACCTTTTTGTGCGTCCAGGTGAGCTGCGTATGGCTGAGTGGACCGAGTTCGATCTCGCTGCGCGCCTATGGGTGATACCAGCGACAAAGACCAAAATGCGGCGCCCCCACAAGGTCTATCTGACCGAGGAGGTTCTCGGACTGCTGAAGAAGTTGCGAAGTATGTCGGGGGACGGCCACTACCTCTTCCCGAGCGTGCGGACCCCCAGGCGACCCATCACGGACAATACTCTGAACGCCGCACTGCGCCGCCTCGGCTACACCTCTGAAGAGATGACCGCCCATGGCTTCCGCGCGACAGCTAGCACGCTCCTAAACGAATCGCGCAAATGGCATCCAGATGCGATCGAACGCCAACTGGCGCATGTCGATGGCAACAAGATCCGCCGAGCATACGCGCGTGGCGAGCACTGGGATGAACGTGTGAAGATGATGCAGTACTGGTCGCGATACCTTGTCGGGCTCAAGAAGAAGAGCGCTGCGAGTGGATGAGGCTGAAGGGCTGCATGCGAGCACAACGGCCCGGGCGTGATCCGCTGGCTGCGACCTGGTCTCTACGACAAATTTTGGGACGTTCCTGCCATTTCCGCACCAGTATGTGAATGACGGGTTTCGGATAAGCCGGTCACTCGTAAGGCGTCGGACAGCCAACAAGGAACGACAAGGATTGGGCCGGTTGCTGAATGGAAGGTTCTGGGCAGCCTTCTAGAGGTAGCCCCGGTACCTGAAGCGCAGCTAATAAGTATACGGGCCCCGCCGGCCCAGCTCATTGGCGCGGCGGCATCGCGCGGACCAAAGTTAGAAACTCAAGCTTGGTCCCGGCCCGGCGATGATCCGCCAGCGCCTGATATTCCGGATCGGCATACTAGGCGTGCGCCTGTGCTTCCGACGGGAATTTGAAGATGACAATCCGCCCCGGGCGCGGGGACTAGCCCTCCAATGTGTCGGGGGCATCGTCAAAAGTGACGAATTCGCCGCCGTCCCGCTTGAGGAAGCCGAAAAAGCCCTTCTCATGGGTCCGATATTCGGCTGGATCGGTGATGGACAGGTTGACGAGCATATAGACGGGGACGTCGGTCATCATATGGGTCTTTTCAGGACGGGGTGGAAAGGAAGCTGGCGACCGCTTTGCCAATTTCGGGGCCCGAATCTTCCTGGATGAAATGCGAACCGGCGACCGTCACCTCGGTCTGGTTGGGCCAGCTGCGGCAAAACTCGCGCTGCTTGCCGATCAGGATCGAGCCGGGCTCGGCGTTGATGAAGAGCTTGGGAATGGTAGTTTGGCTCAGCCAGTCGGCATAGGCCTGCACCAGCGCGACCATGTGCGGCGGCTCGCCCGCGATCGGAATCTGGCGCGGCCAGTTGAGCGTCACTTGGCGATTCTCGCGGTCGCGGAACGGCGCGCGGTACACTTCCATCTCTTCCTCCGAGAGCTTGCGCAGGACCGCGCTTGGTAACACCGCCTCGATGAACATATTGCGGTTGAGTATCAGGTCCTCGCCCTTGGGGGAGCGGAACCCCTGGAAGATGCCGCGCGCGCCTTCGGGCCAGTCCTCCCAGCTCGGGATCGGCATCGTAATCCCTTCCATATAGGCAATCGCACGGACCTGGTCGGGGTGCTGATGCGCCCAATGAAAACCAAGCGCCGTACCCCAATCGTGAAGCACCAGCGTCACATTCCGGTCGACCGCGAGCGCTGCGAGCAGACCGTCAAAGAAATCATAAGCCATTTGGAAGCTGTAGCGGTCGGGGCCATCCGAGGCAGGGAGCATCTCCGAATCCCCCTGGCCGATCAAATCGGGCACGATAATCCGTCCGAGCCCGGTGAGCGCCGGAATCACATCGCGCCACAGGAAGGAGGAGGTCGGATTGCCATGGAGCAACACGATCGGCGCGCCCGATCCCTCGTCGACATAGGCAATGCGTCGCCCGTTGACGATCTGGGTCTTCTTCTCCGGTAGCGCAGTGGTCATGTTGCGGTACTCCTAATGAGGTGAAGGGTGGTACGGAGCGAGGCCAGATGCGCATCGGATGCAACCTGACCGCGTTCAGTAATTCTCCAGGGCTGCGGACATTCTCCTAGCCAAGCCGGCCAGGCGTCATTCGCCAATCAGAGCCTAGTACACAAACGAGGCCGTCGTGCGCGCAGCAACATCGTCGGTCGTCACGCCCGGTGCCGCCTCGATCAGCCGGAAGGGCGATTGGTGATCGGGCCGATCGAAGACAGCGAGATCGGTTATGATTATGTTGACGACATTGCGTCCCGTTAGCGGAAGGGTGCAGGCGGGCAGGAACTTGGGGCTGCCATCGCGCGCGCAATGCTCCATCACCACGACGATGCGCTTGACCCCGGCGACGAGGTCCATCGCGCCGCCCATGCCCTTGATCATCTTGCCCGGGATCATCCAGTTGGCGATGTCGCCGCCTTGCGAGATTTCCATCGCGCCGAGCACGGTGAGGTCGATCTTCCCGCCGCGGATCATGGCGAAACTCTGTGCGGAATCGAAGTAGGTCGATTGCGGCAGCTCGCTGATGGTCTGCTTTCCCGCGTTGATGAGGTCGGCATCCTCCTCGCCTTCGAAAGGGAATGGCCCGATGCCGAGCATTCCGTTTTCGCTTTGCAGCGTCACCGTCATTCCCTCGGGCACATGATTGGCGACGAGGGTCGGGATGCCGATTCCGAGATTGACGAAGTCGCCTTCGCGAAGTTCCCTTGCGGCGCGAGCGGCCATCTGATCGCGTGTCCAAGCCATCAGGTAGCGTCCTGTTTGCGCGTGGTGCGGAATTCGATCGGCTTGTCGTATGGTGCGCCGCAAATGAGTCGATGCACATAGATGCCCGGCAGATGGACGGCATCAGCCCCAAGCGTCCCGGGGGCGACGATCTCTTCGACCTCGGCCACGCAAATCCGGCCGCACTGCGCTGCGGGCACGTTGAAATTGCGGGCCGTCTTGCGGAAAACCATGTTGCCGGCGGTGTCCGCCTTCCAGCCCTTCACCAGCGCCAGATCGGCGACGATGCCGCGTTCCAGAATATACTCCTCGCCATCGAACAGCATCGTCGGCTTGCCTTCGGCCACGAGGGTTCCGACGCCAGTCTTGGTGTAAAACCCCGGTATCCCGGCACCGCCGCTGCGCATGCGTTCTGCAAGTGTGCCTTGCGGAGAGAACTCGACCTCGAGTTCACCGACAAGGTACTGGCGCTCGAACTCCTTGTTGTCGCCGACGTAGCTCGCGATCATCTTGCGAATCTGGCGGCTGCACAGCAGCTTGCCGAGGCCCTGGCCATCGAGGCCGGCATTGTTACTGGCGATCGTCAGACCGCTTGCGCCGCTGACTTCCACCGCATCGATTAGTCGTTCTGGAACGCCGCAGAGCCCGAAGCCGCCCGCCGCGATCAGCATGTCGTCGCGCAGCAGCCCCTTTAGCGCGGCGGCCGCATCGGGGAATACCTTGGTCATCTGGCGTCTTTCTGGAGCTCGCCCATGGCGGCGTCTGCCCGGCACCGGGCCGGGCAGACGACATGCGGCGCTTAGAACTTCGCGCCGAGCGTCACGCCAAAGGTGCGGCCTTCGGCATAGGCGACCACGTCGGCCACCGGGACCTGCGGGAAAAGCTGGCTGGCATAGGCCACGTTGCCCAGATTGCGGCCCCAAGCCTTCACGCTGTAGCGATCCTCACCGAACGAGAACGTGGCCGATGCGTTGACCAGCGAGTAAGCCTGCTGCGCCAGCCGGTTTTCCGGATCGCTGAACCACTTGGTGGAGTGGAAATAGTCAGCCGCCAGCGCGAGGTTGGCTGAGCCTAGCGGCACCTTGTATTCCGCGCCGAGATTGACGGTCCAGTCCGGCGTATTGGGCAGACGCTTGCCCTTCGCGCTGATGTTGGCGAGCTGGGTGATGCCCCCGGTTGCCACCAGCCCCGTCTGCGCGATCGAGAAATCGTCGAAGCGGTCATGCACGTAGCCAAGACCTGCCGTCAGCGTGAGGCCGGTGACAGGAATGGCAGTGACATCAAGATCGAAGCCGGAAATCTTGGCGGACTTGCCATTGTAGACGGCAGGCAAGCCATTGAGATACGTGTTGAGCTGGATGTCCTTGAAACTGTAGTAATATCCCGCAGCGTTGATCCGCAAGTGGCGATCCAGCAGATCGCTCTTCAGGCCAACTTCGAATGCATCGAGCACTTCGGGCCGGATATAGGAGGCCGCGCGGACGCTGGTCGGATCATAGCCACCGCTCTTGAAGCCGCGGTTATAGGATGCATAGACCATCACATCCTTGGTGAAGTGATGATCGAGCGCTGCCCGCCAGGTGAGCTTGGTCACCTTCTTGCTGTCGGCCGTCGGGCCCAGCGGGAAATCGAGTTGGGGCACCAGATTGTGGAACACGCCTTCGGCAAAGTAGGACTTGGTTTCGCTCGTCAGCCGAAGGCCAAGCGTCAGCGCGGTCGCATCGCTCACTTTGTAGGTTGCCTGCCCGTAACCGGCGAAGGATTCCGTGTTCTGGTAAGTCGAGAAATCCTGCAGGAAGCCCAGCGCGGGGGCGACCAGATGGGCTGGAATGAAGCCGCTCTTGCGGTTGAAATAATATAGGCCCAGCGCCCAGCTGAGCGGACCGGAACCGTTCGAGATCAGCTGCAGTTCCTGGCTGAACGCCTTGTTCGGCACCGCGCCGTTGGCGCTGAGGATCGGCAGCGGCAGCGATTCGGAATCGAAGGCGAATTTCCAATTGCCATGGCGATAGGCCGAGATGCTGACGAGCTTCGCCCCGGCGAACTCGTGGGTGAGATTGAGGCTAACCCCGTAGTCCTCACTGTCGGCGAGCGGCTGGACGTCGGAATTGACGTCGAACTTGCGGCCGGCGAAGGGAACCCCGGTGAGTGGCAGCTCATCCGGCACGGGGCGATAGGCCGGGAAGGCCCCTTTGAGCTTGCTGTAATCGAAGATCAGTGTTGCGCTGGTTGCCTCACCAAGCTCGGCCTTCCACTTGCTTCGCACCGAGAGCGATTCCATCGTGCCAACGTCGAGGCCGTTGAATAGGTTCTTGCCGAAGCCGTCCTGCCGGTTCTTGTAGTCCACTGAGATGTCGGCGGAGAGGCCGCCGCTAAGTGGGCCGGACAAATAGGCGCTGCCGGTAATGGTGTTGAGATTACCGTAGCCGACCTGCGCGCTGCCTTCGAAGGTCTTGCCCGGGTCACGCGTGGTGATTTGCAGCAGACCGCCAGTCGCGTTGCGCCCGAACAGG
>CANGJB010000025.1 GCA_947453945.1 Sphingomonadaceae bacterium | reverse complement strand
GGAAAGGACCAGACCATGACCACGATCCGCAACTTCACCGCTCCGATGATCAGCGCTGCTGCCGCCATCGCCCTCACCTTCGCCCTCGTCGGCGGCACGGTGAATGCCCCCACGCAGAGCCCGCTGCACACGGCCCCCGCCGCTGCCAACTCGGTGTACAGCGCATGAGCGACCTGCGCTTCGAGGACCACGGCGTCCACTCGCCCGCCCATCAGGGTTTCCGTCTCAACAAGCAGCGCGGCAAGATCATGGGCGTCAGCGCCGGGATCGCCGACTACTTCGGCCTCGATGTCACGCTGGTGCGCGTGGCCTGGGTGATCGGCACACTGGTCGGCTTCGGCTCGCTGATCCTGATCTACCTCGCCATCGGCCTGATCGCCGATTGATCAAGGCCAGCCCCCGCCCCGTCCACATGGCCCTTCCCGCACCCCCGGGGAGGGTCATGCTCGTTCTAGACCGGCGGCGGCACCAGCCCGATCAGCCGCAGCACCACAGCCTGCGCCAGCATCACCACCAGCCAGTAGCCGCAATCGACCAGCGCTGCCCGCCCAGGCAAGGCGCGCATGCGATAGGAGGCGGCAAGGCTCGGCACCACAAAGCCCAACCAGATGACCACCGCGCTGCCGATCGTCATCGTCCACACGCTGCCCTTAGGCGGCGCTAGGATCAGGGCGCCCGCAAGAATCGCACAAAGCCAAGCCTCGGCCACGAAGGCGAAAGCCAGGCTCCCGGCCCAGCCCGGCGCGCTGATCTGCCGGCGGTCCGCCAGCACTTGCCAGATCGTCCCCAGCACCAGCCCCGCCAGCGTCGCCGCAAGGATCGCGCCGCCGTTGAGGACGATGTAGATCATCAGGCGTCCTCGGCCACTGCGAAGGGCGAAAAGCTGATGTCGGTGTCGAACACGTCGACGCCTTCCTTGCGCTTGAGGAAGCTGACGACGGCATACGTCGCCGGGGTAAGCACGATCTCCCAGATCACCTTGAGCGCCCAGTTGGTGACCATCACGTGGATCACGTCCGCCGTTTCCCAGGTGCCGAGGAAGGCGATGGGATAGAACAAGGCACTGTCGACCGCCTGGCCGAAGATGGTCGAACCCCAAGTGCGGGTGAACAGATACTTGCCCCCGGTCCACACCTTCATCCGCGCGAGCACGAAGGAATTGACGAACTCGCCAGCCCAGAAGGCAGTGACCGAGGCGAGCACGATGCGCCACGTGCTGCCGAACACCGAATCGTAGGTCGTCTGGCAGACTGCGCCTGCCGAGGTCTTCGCCACGATTTCGGCAAAGCGCGGGTCCCCGCTGGAGGCGCAGCCCCAGCCGGCCGCCGGCGGCATGGCCACGACTACAAAGCTCATGAACGCCATGAACAGCAGCGCGAAGAAGCCCACCCACACACAGCGCCGCGCGTGGGCATAGCCGTAGACTTCGGTCAGCACGTCACCCAGCACATACGACACCGGGAAAAACAGGATGCCCGCGCCGAAGGTGTAGCCCCACATGGTGGCGAGCTTGGCCGCCCCGATCAGGTTCGACAGCAACAGGATCGCGACGAACGCCGCCATCAGGTAGTCGAAATAGCGGAAATGGCGGCGGGCGCCGGCGCTGCCTTCGATGCGGGGAATGTGCGGGCTGTTCATCGCGGGAGTGCTAACGCGATTTGCGCGGCGCGCAAAGCGGCCTTATGAGGCACGCTGGTTGCGCGCCCTTAGCTCAGCTGGATAGAGCACCGGCCTTCTAAGCCGGTGGCCGCAGGTTCGAATCCTGCAGGGCGCGCCACACCGCTGCAAGTTGCCTCGGCTTCTCAGCAGCGATTCGGCGCCGCCACAGCCCCCACTCCGGCAAGCCAGTGCAATGGGATGGCCGTGCTCGCCCTCGAACTGGCGCGGATGCACCGAACCCGAAATTATAGCCATTTTTGCTTACCTGGCGGATATATCCAAACTAAAGCCGGAATGGTGGTTTTGGCCGCAATGGCACCAATTCACCCATGACATCGCCGCTATGGCACCGTTACGATTAGTGGAGGCTGACAGAGTCAATTAGGCAAGCAGGACTAGCAAACTCCTGTACAGGCCCGTAAAAATGGACGAAAAAACGTCAGTTTATGTCATCGAAGACAGCGTTCACCTGCGGGCTGAAATATCAAACTCACTGAGCGCCCTTGGTGTTCACTGCGTTGTATTCAACGATATCGAAGAACTTCCGGCCAAGATCGATGGATCAGTGGTGTTTTTTTACCGGCATGAATCGCCGAGCCGCACCTTGATTGACAAATACCGGTCCGATCGCGCCCCGGTTTCGGCCAAAGTGGAGTTCTCCTGCAACGCCGGATTTGGAAAAGCTGTCACCGCAGTTCGTGACGGCGCCTCCGACTTCGTGGTCTGGCCTGCCGAACCGGCGCTGCTGGAGCGCGCGATCAACTTGGCCGCGGAAGACTGCCGCCGCAACCAGCCCGCCAAAGTCATGGGCGGGCGCGCCAAGGAAAGGGTTGCCACGCTCACCGCGCGCGAACGTCAGGTGTTGGGTGATGTGATCAACGGCTGCACCACGGAACGGATCGCGGTGCGGCTTTCGATCAGCCCGCGCACTGTCGATATCCACCGCCGCAACGTTCTCTCGAAGCTCAGCGTGCGCAATACCGCGCAAGCGATCGTGATTGCGCTGAGTTCGGGCGAGTTTCATCCGACCCATGACGATTTCGGCGTGAACCGGACGTATGCTTGAACGCCTTGCGGAGGCGGCGGGGCGAAGTGCGAGCAAAGCCGTATGCTACGCCTTCGACCTGCATGTGCCAGCCCCGGCCATCAAGACTAACGGCCTGTTCCTTTACAGTCGCTGCCGGTTCTGCGCGAGCATCATCACGCGCACCGGCACGACTTCATGGCGTACGGCAAAAGAGGTTAACGAGGCATATCTTGCGGAAATGCGCGATTTCTCCACTTGAGCCCCTCGGGCCACAACTAAAACGTCCACAAGATTGCCCGCGATTGTCCATGATGATTGCGCGCCAACATCAGAAGAGCGGCGCCCGGACATGAACAATGCCCGGTGCGACTTGTCTCCGTCCCGACCTGACAACGGATACTGACCTTTCGGGGGAGATATTCGGCGCATTGCTTCCGTTGCGAGCGGGCAATCATTTGCTCAGGCCATGACCTGGGTGCCGGAGTAGGCGATTTTCCCTGCCTGCTCCGGCCCCATGCTTAATATTTGGTTAAGTTATATCAAATGTTTGCGGATCACTTCTGACACGCCTATCCAAGTGTTCAGAGGCGTTACGCAAGGGTAAGGAAAGTCCACAGGCGGGCGATCCGGATTCCCTGACAACAAGCCGATCGGGCGAACGGCAAAGAGGAACGCGGGGGCAATGGCGCAGGAGCGCGTGACAGCGCAGATTTGGCCGACAGCTGCTGCTGCCTTTGCTGCGGTACTGGCCGGGTTCGAACTGCAGAGTTCTGGTGCTCGGCCTGCAGCGACCATCGGGCTCGTGGTGGTTGCCGCCCTCCTCTGGTCTGTGGGCCGCCTCCTTGCCGAGCGCGCACAGCTTCAGGGCTATCTAGATCTGGCGCGCATCGCGGCCAATTCGATCGACCAGGTCATCTGGATCGAGGAATACCCTTCAGGCCAGACCTTGTTTGTCACCTCCGCCTACGAGCGGATCTGGGGACACGAGAAACTGACCCCGATGCAGGCGGCGGAATCGCGCCTCGAAATCGTTCATCCCGATGATCGCCAGCGCGTCCGACGCGAGATACGCGCCGGTCAGGCGCAGCTCGAGGTGTTTACCACCCAGTTCCGGATGATGACGGCAGAAGATGAGGAACGCACAGTGCGCACTCGTTTCTATCCGCACCATCTCAAGGGTGGGCGCTCCGGATACTGGGTCGGCTTTGCCACGGATGTGACCGAGGATCTGCGCAATCACGATAGCATCGTGCGCAATCGCCGCGCCTTGCGCGCGCTTGCGCTGGTGAACGCCGCAATCTCGCGCGCCCAGTCGCGGTCCGAACTGCACAACTTGGTTTGCCAAAGCCTGACCGAGGCGGGCGGCTATGCCGCAGCCTGGATCGGCCTGCGCGAACATGGGCCGATTGCCCGGATCCGCGTGACGGCCCACGCATCGGGCCATGCGGACTATATCGGCGCGCTCGATATCCGCCCGGACGATCCCGTGCTCGGCCTTGGCCCCACAGCCCGGGCGGTGCGCGAAGGCCGGGTCTGCGTGGTGCCGTCGGTCGCAAACGATCCCGAGATGGCGCCTTGGCGCGAGGCCGCGCTCAGCCAGGGGTTTGCGGCCATTGCCGCGTTTCCGCTGCTTCGCGATGGAGAGGCCTTCGGCTCGCTCACGCTCTATTCCGATGAGCTGGGCGCTTTTGCCGATGACGAGATCCGCATCCTCGAGGAAATGTCCATCAGCCTTGCGCAGGGATTGGTGATGATCGAGGCCAAGGCAGAGCTTGTGAGCAGCCGCAAGATGGAATTGATAGGCCACATCTCCGGCGAGCTATCGCATGATTTCAACAATATCCTTGGCATCATTGCGACCCACGCAGAGATCGGCGGACGCGAGGCCGAAAGCGAGGCGGCGGTGCATGACCGGTTCGCCCTGATCGCGCAGGCAGCGCTACGCGGGGTGGATATCACCCGTTCGCTGCTGGGCATTGCCCGCCATCCGCGTGGCATCCCCCAGCTTGCCGAAATCAACGGCCTCACCTCCCGCCTGATCGCGCTGATCCGCGCAGCAGTCGGGCCGGGCATCGATGTGCAGGCCGTGCTTTCGGACGAAGCCTTGCCGGTCGAAATCGATCCGGCCGGGTTCAACAACGCGCTGGTCAATCTCGCCATCAATGCGCGCGATGCGATGGGCGATCACGGTGTCCTCACAATCCGCACCTGGCGCAGCGAAGCGGATGAGAGCTGCCCTGCCCGCGCCGATCTGGCGGCTGACTTGAAAGCCAAGACGCTGGTAATCATCGAGGTTTCTGATACCGGCACCGGCATGTCCGAAGACGTGCGCGAGCAGGCCTTCGAGCCGTTCTTCTCGACCAAGGGGCCGGCACGGGGGACGGGCCTAGGGCTGGCAGCCGTGCTCGGGTTTGCCTCACACCATGGCGGCACCGCGCGTGTCCTCAGCAGCGGTGCACAAGGCACGACTGTCCAGATCGTGCTGCCTGCATCGACCGCTGCCGCACCGGATGCCACGCACCGCCCTGCCGCTGCCCTTCCCGCACCGAGGCCCGCTGCGCTGCAGGTGCTCGTGGTGGATAACGAGCCTGATTTGCTGAGCGGTATGGTAGAGACCCTGAGTATCGCCGGCCATGGCGCAACCGGATGCACGTCAGCACGCGAAGCGCTGGAAACCCTCAGCCACAGCCGCTTCGATGTGCTGATCTGCGATCTCCTTCTCGGCAACGGCGAGGATGGCACCGCGCTGGCCCGGCAGGCCGCCGCAGACAACCCGGACATGCGGATCATCCTGATGTCGGGCAATGCCGCGCGCCGCGCAAATTCGCGGCTGCGCTGGCCGCTGCTGGAAAAGCCGTTTTCAGTAGAGACCCTGATTGGCCAGCTGGCATCCGTGCAGGCCCATCGGCCCGCGGCCTAGGGTCAGGGCCTAAGCGCTGCGAACCGGCGCCTGCGCGGCATGGGCTGCCGCCAGCGTCTGCATAAGCAGGCTGAGGTCGAGCGGCTTGCGCAACATGCGCCAGTGCGGCTGCAGCAGGCTTTCATCGGGAAAGTAGCCACTCATCAGCACAATCCCGATGCGGGGATGGCGCGCCTCCACCGCGTGCGCAAGATCGACGCCGCTCGTCTCGGGCATGATGACATCCGTCAGCAGGATGTCGAACTCGGCGGCGGCCAGCGCCTCAAGCGCCTGTGCGGCATTGGAGGCCGGCGTCGCGGCATAGCCTTCCATGCGCAGGATCTCCACAATGGCGTCAAGCGCGTGAATCTCGTCCTCCACCACAAGCACCCGCGCCATCGCGCCAGTGCGCGGCGGCGCAAGGCCCACGATCGATGCAGCGGCATGATCGGGCACTTCGGCATCGTTGCAGATCGGCAAATGAATGCAGATGTCGGTTCCCGCGCCGGGCATCGAGGTGACCCGCGCATCTCCCCCGGCCGCGCGGGCCCAGGTCTGCACCGCTCGCAAGACAAAGTCCGGGCTGTCCGGCCAGATCACCGGCTCCGGATCGTGCAAGTTCGGAACGGCTGCCGGGTCGATCCCCGGGCCGTCGTGAATGATCTTGATGACAACCCATTCGCCCCGCTCGCCCAGCCGGACCGCCGGTCCGTGCGCGCTGCGGAAGGTGGTGATGGTGATGGCTCCGCCATCTGCCATGGCGCCGCGCGCATCGACGATCACGTTGGTGAGCATGATGATCAACTCGGTCCGCCCGACCCGGACTGCGGCCTGCGGCACGCTGCCGATGAAATTGAGCGTGAAATCGGGCGGCAGCGATGCCTCAAGGAATGCCAGGTTCGCCCGGATGGTATGATCGACCGCGATGGGCTGCACTTCCACATCGCGGTGCCCGGTCAGCCGCTCGAGCGAAATCACCAGATCGCTCACGTGGCGCGTCGCTGCCTCGATCGCGCTCCGGCTGGTCTCGGCGCTGCCGCCAGAGCGCGCAAGATTGGCAACATTGAGCCGGATGATCGAAAGGTAGTTGGTAAGGTCGTGGACGATATAACGCCCGATGCGCTCGGTCCGATCGAGTAGTTCGACCGCATCCGCCTGTGCCTTGGCAAGATCGATCGCGGCCTGCCGCGCCTCGGCCAGCAAGGCGCGCTGCATCCCGATGAGCGTAAGCGCCGGAACCGAAGAATCGATCTGCGAGAAGTCCGAAATCGTGAGGCCCTGGTCTTCGATGATGAAGTCCTCCGGCACGATATTGAGCGCGAGCAGAAAGCCCCCCTCAATGGAAAACACGATCCCGGCCAGCCGGATATTCTTGCTCTTGCAGAACAGCTCCAGTCGCTCCGGGGTATCCGCCATCTCGCCAATGACACGTTTCGGCGAGTACGTTTTGTTGTCCTCGCGGTCGTGGCGCAGCGAGAAGAGTTCGGCCAATTGCACCCCGGGGACGACCTCGGTCTGCCGGCTGGCAAAGAACGGACCGGCGGTGCGCACCACGAGGTTGTGGTCGACCTCGATGAAGGCTCTGAAGAGCGCGCCGAGCTGCGATTCACGGAGGGTGACGGCAGCCTTCATGACCGCTCAGTTCCTGTCGAGCCGGATCGCGAAGTCGATCGCATTGCCTTCGCGGGAGGCCACGCCCACCTCCCCTGCCTCACCAAGCCGGTCCATCAGGCCCTCCAGCAGGCCGATCACGAATGTCTCGAGCCCGGTCCGGTCTGAGCGATAGCGCACCAGCAGCCTGCCATCGGTCTCATCCAGCAAAGTGAATGAGGGAACCCTTGCATCGGGCATGGCGAGCACGACCGAGCGGTGCATCCGGTCAAGATTGTTGATGAAAGTGACCAGATCCTGCCCAGTGAAATCCATGATCGGCCCGAACGAGCTCAGTTCGGCATAGCGCACCCAGTAGCGGCCGAAGTCGCGCAGCGCCTCGTCCACCGGCAGGCCAAGGTGCGTGGCCGAGGCAGAGATGAGGGCGAGGGTCTTGGAATCATCATAGACGCACAGGCTGATGAGATCGGCAGGGCCGGTGCTCGTCTCACGCTCGATCCTCGCCCAGACAGCGGGGCCGAGGCGATCAACCATCATCTGGCGCAGCGCGCGATGAGCCATTCCATACATGGATCAGCGCCGGGCGTCAGACTGCAGGCGCGGCGAAAAACAAGGGGCCCCCATCCCCCGTCAGCTGATCGGCCAGCGATGCGATGCGCGCGACCTGCTCGTCGATCCTGTCCAGCTTGGCGATGAGATAATCGGCCTGCTCCTTGCCCAGCCCGGGACACAGTGCCGAGCGCAGATTTCCGGTCGCGAGCCCGATGACATTGAGTGGCTGGCGCAGTTCGTGCAGGTACTCCTGAACGTTTGTGTCGCATTCCACTGCCATGATTTTCCTCACTATGAGATGGTCAGCCTCGCCTCGCTCCCACACTCTCATGGAATACTAAGCATAGACGATAGCTTAACGGTATCCCTAGGCATTTACAGTAGCGCTATCGATGCTGATCGGTGCCACTATGGCACCAATCAGGCGTTGATCGATGCGATTGCATCCGACATGCGCGGCTTTGGGGGAAACATGGTCCAAAGCGGATGTAATTTCCCATGAAGAGCGAGAAACATACCGGATCATGAACGCGAAAGGGACTACGGACCGAGGGGCCTCAGAGCGAGATAGGGCGCAATGCCGCATTCTCGTTGTCGATGACGATCTGGCGACAGCTGAAGAGGTTGTCGAGGCTGCGCATCTCCTGGGTTACCTTTGCAACTATGCGCTTGATGCGGCCACGGCGCTGCGCATGATCGCGGAAGACGATACGATCGGCATTGTCGTGACCGATGTGCAGATGCCTGGCATGACCGGGCTTTCGCTGCTTGATGAACTGGCCTCCCGCTTCGCCTCGCAGCGCCCGCTGGTAACTCTGGTGATCACAGGTTTCGGCAGCATCGACGTCGCAGTCGCAGCCATGCGCAACGAGGCGGCGGATTTTCTCACCAAGCCGGTCTCGCGCGAGGATCTTGCAGCGGCGCTGCGCCGCGCGATGCGCAAGTGGCTGCGTCTGTGCGGCGAACGATCGATCGCCGCGCTGAGCGCGAGCCTGCAAGGCACCATGAGCGAGGCCGGCCCCTTGGCCAGCGCGGCATCGCTCCCCCCGATTGATGATGCCGAATTGCTCAAGATCACCCGCAAGCTGGTGCGGATGCGCGAGCAGCGCGGGCAGTTTCTGGATGCGGCGCTTTTCTCCGATCCGATGTGGGACATTCTCCTCGATCTGACTTCGGCCCGGCTCGAACAGAAAACCGTGCCGGTCTCCAGCGTCTGCCAGGCAGCCGGCGTGCCGATGAGCACGGCGCTGCGCCAGATCCGCAGCCTGGTCGATATGGGCCTGATCCGCCGCTGGCCCGATCCGCTCGACCGGCGCCGCGATCTCCTTGCCATCAACGACGAGGCGATGGACGCGATGCGCCAGTATCTCACGTATCTAAGGGACCGCATCGGCGTGTGATCGCCGGCAAGGGTGGTGCGCCCGGCGGGATTCGAACCCACGGCCCCCAGATTAGGAATCTGGTGCTCTATCCGGCTGAGCTACGGGCGCCACCGCTCTGCCCTTTAAGCGGCAGGCCGCTGTCTGGCAATCGCGCCCTGCCAATGCCCCGCAATCTGCCGTCGGGCGATCAGTTGACCTCGCCGGGGGGCACCACAGGCACGAGCACCGGCGCCACGGGCACGCCTTCCTCGATCAGGCTCTGCACTTCCCTGGGGCTTGCGCGGCCATGGATCATTGCCGCGTCCTTCTCGCCATAGTGCATGGCCCGCGCATCGTCGGCAAAGCTTTCGCCAACCCAGGTCGATGTCTTGAGCATTTCGGCCTGAACTGCCGCCACCGCTTTCAGCATCGCCGCCGCCTCGGGCGGGAGGGGCGCGGCGGCCGCCTGCATCGGCTGCTCGGCTGAGGGCGCCGGCGCGGGGATGGCGGCGGGAAGCTGGTTGCCCTTGCGCGACAGTCGCGGCGCGGAAAGCGCCTTGTCCACTTCCGGCGCGCCGCAGGTGGGGCACGTCACCAGCCCGCGCGCCTGCTGGCCGGCAAAATCCTCCGAGCTGGCGAACCACCCTTCAAACCGGTGTCCGCCAGCACGGCATTCAAGATCGAAAACAATCATGTGCCAGATGTAGGAATCGGGCGGCGGTTGGCAAGGCTGGGAACTTGCGCGCGCACCTCGGCAATGCGGGCAAGGTCGATCTCGGCATAGCCCAGCGCGCCCCGGGGTCCGGCCTCAGGCCCGGCCTCATTGCCCATATCGAGCAGCACATCGCCCCAGGGATCGATCACCAGGCTGTGCCCATAGGTCTGGCGCCCGTCCTCGTGGCGGCCCACTTGCGCTGCGGCGATGACAAAGGCGCTCGCCTCGACCGCGCGGGCGCGCTGCATCAGATTCCAGTGCGCGCGGCCTGTGGGTACGGTGAAGGCAGCGGGAATGGCGATGGCATCGCACTGCCTGCGGCCCAGTTCCTCGAACAAGGCGGGAAAGCGCACATCATAGCAGATCGCCAGCCCCAGCCGGCCGAGCGGCGTCTCCACCGTCACCACGCTTTCGCCCGGCTGATAAGCGGCGGATTCGCGCCAGGTCTCGCCGCTCGCCAGATTAACATCGAACATGTGGATCTTGTCGTAGCGCGCGGCGATTTCGCCCGATGGCGTGATCACGAAAGCGCGGTTGGCCCAGCGCGCGCCTTCCCCGGCGGTCACCGCAAGGCTGCCGATATGGACCCAGATCCCAGCTTTGGCCGCTGCTTCGCGCACTGCCGCCAGCACCGGGTTTTCATCCTCCGGCACCACATGACGGCTCCCGCGTGCCCTGTCGCGATCGAGCAGGCCCGACATTTCGGGGGTAAACAGCATCGCCGCCCCCTCACCCGCCGCTTCGTGTGCGGCGCGGGCCATCGCGGCGGCATTTGCAGCCGGATCGATGCCCGTCGTCATCTGCAAAAGCGCGATACGCACGCGCCCGGCCTTCATGCCGCCAGCATTGGGTCGAGCTTGCCAGCCGCTTCCAGCGCGGCCAGATCGTCAGAACCGCCGACATGGGTGCCATTGATGAAGATCTGCGGCACCGTGCTCACGCCGGGCGCGCGTTCCAGCATCTCTGCGCGCTTGGGCCCGCCCATCGTGATGTCATACTCGGTGACGCTGGCGCCCTTGCGGCCCAGCAGCGCCAGCGCACGGCTGCAATAAGGGCAGCCCCACTTGGTGTAGATCTCGACAGTTGCGGCGGGGCCAGCGGAAGGGGTGGCAGGTTCGCTCATGGGTACCTCTTGAAATCGCAAAATCGCTAACACACATCAGTCATCGTGTCATGCGCCGCAAGCCGGGCGTGACCACAAGTAAACGGCTGGGCGCCAATTCGGGTCCAGTCCCAATGCAGATTGCTCAATCTCGAGGATTGCAAACATGGAACGTTTTGATTTCACGCCCTATCGCCGCTCGACCGTGGGCTTCGACCGCCTGTTCGATTTGCTCGAACGCCAGGCCCGGGCCAGTGCCGGCGACAACTACCCCCCTTTCAACATCGAACGGCGCGGGGAAGACGAATACCGCATCACACTCGCCGTCGCCGGGTTCAAGCCGCATGATCTCGATATCACCGCGCAGCAGAACCTGCTGGTCGTGAAGGGTCAGCGCACCGAAGCGCAGGACGGACATTTCCTCCACGTCGGCATCGCCAACCGCGCCTTCGAGCGCCGGTTCGAACTTGCCGATTTCGTCCGCGTCGAAAGCGCCGATCTGGCCGATGGGCTGCTTGTCATCGATCTCCTGCGCGAAGTGCCTGAGGCGATGAAGCCCAAGAAGGTGCTGATCGGCGGCAGCGCCCAGCCGCTCACCGTGGTTGAGGGCGACACCAGCGCAGCCGCGTAACCGATCCCGTCATCTCCAGCGAGGGGCGGTCCTTTGCGGGGCCGCCCCTTTTCGCATCAGCGCAGCCGGCCGGATCAAGACCCTAGACCAGTCGGGCCTGCTTCACGGCAGCGGTGATGAAGCTGCGGAACAACGGGTGCGGCTCGAACGGGCGGCTCTTGAGCTCGGGGTGGAACTGCACGCCGATGAACCACGGATGCTCGGGCCGCTCCACGATCTCGGGCAGCAGCCCATCGGGCGACATGCCGGAAAACACGAGGCCGCCGCTCTCCAGCCGCTCACGATAGGCGACGTTTACTTCATACCGGTGCCGGTGCCGCTCGCTGATCGCTTCGGCATCATAGATCTGCGCGACATGGCTGTTGCCCGAAAGCTTCGCCGGATAGGCACCCAGCCGCATCGTGCCACCAAGATCACCGCCTGCCGCGCGCGTCTCAAGGCCTTCGGACGTCATCCACTCGGTGATGATGCCCACCACCGGTTCCTCGGACGGGCCAAACTCGGTCGAGCTTGCGCCTTCGATCCCGGCCAGATTGCGCGCGCCTTCGATGCAGGCCATCTGCATGCCGAGGCAGATGCCGAAGAACGGCACCCCGCGCTCACGCGCAAAGCGCACGCTGGCGATCTTGCCTTCAGTGCCGCGCTCGCCGAACCCGCCGGGCACCAGAATGCCGTGCATGGGCTCCAGATGCGCGGCGATCTCGTCGTCGTCCTTCTCGAAGATCTCGGCGTCGATCCAGCGGATGTTGACCTTCACGCGGTTGGCCATGCCGCCATGGACCAGCGCCTCGTTCAAGGACTTGTAGGCATCCTGCAGGCCGACATACTTGCCCACCACCCCGATGGTCACTTCGCCTTCGGGGTTCTGGTGGCGGTCGACGATATCGGTCCAGCGCGCCAGATCGGGCGCCGGGCTGGAAAGGCCGAAGTGGCGCAGCACTTCCGAATCCAGCCCCTCGCCGTGATACTGCAGTGGCACCGAATAGATGCTCCGCGCATCGAGAGCGGGGATCACCGCTTCCTTGCGCACGTTGCAGAACAGCGCGATCTTGGCGCGCTCGTTCTCGGGCAGCGGCTTTTCGCAGCGGCACAGCAGGATATCGGGCTGGATGCCAAGGCCCGTTAGCTCGCGCACGGAGTGCTGCGTCGGCTTGGTCTTCAGCTCGCCCGCTGCCGCGATATAGGGCACCAGCGTCACGTGGACGAAGCAGGTCGCCTCGCGCCCCATCTCGTTGCGCAGCTGGCGGATCGCCTCGATGAACGGCAAGCTCTCGATATCGCCCACCGTGCCGCCGATCTCGCAGAGCACGAAATCGAGGTCGTCGGTTTCGTCGCGCGCGAAGTGCTTGATAGCATCGGTCACATGCGGGATCACCTGCACCGTCGCGCCCAGATAATCGCCGCGGCGTTCCTTGGCGATGATGTCGCGGTAGATGCGGCCCGATGTGATGTTGTCAGACTGGCGCGCCGAAACGCCGGTGAAGCGTTCGTAATGGCCAAGGTCGAGATCGGTTTCCGCGCCGTCGTCGGTCACGAAGACCTCGCCGTGCTGATAGGGGCTCATCGTGCCCGGATCGACGTTGAGATAGGGATCGAACTTGCGGATCCGCACACGAAAACCGCGCGCCTGCAGCAGCGCCGCGAGGCTTGCTGCCATGAGGCCCTTGCCGAGCGAGGAGACCACGCCGCCGGTGATGAAAATGAACCGCGCCATGGGAGGTGGGCCTTACCGTCAGAAGCTCTGGATACGCAAGCGGTCGCGGCCGGATTCCGGCGCGCAATCCACAAGCGAAAACGAACAGGTGCCCGCCGCCGCCGGTTGACGGACACGAACACCCTGAATTCACGCCGGAAAAACCGGCGCTGGGTGATTACTGCTTGGCGCTGCCCGCAAGCGGATCGGTGCTCGCCGCGTTCTTGGCCGGAGCGGCCTTGGCAGGAGCAGCAGGGGCAGGAGCCGCAGGCTCAGGCTGGGCAGGCGCCGGGCCGGCTGCCGGAGCGCCTTGTGGCGGCGCCAGCGGATCGGCCGGAACCGCAGGCGCGGTGCGCTGCAGCGAGGTGTCGATCTCGCGGCCCGAGGTCGTGCCCACGGCCAGTGCCGCCAGCACGATGCTGAGACCGACGAAAGCAGCTGCCAGAACGGTAGTGGCGCGGGTGAGGAAATCCGCTGCGCCGCGTGCCGACATGAAGCCCGCCGGGCTGCCGCCGACACCGAGGCCGCCGCCTTCCGACTTCTGGATAAGGATCACGCCGACAAGCGCGGCCGCGACCAGCGCCTGGACCACAGTAAGAAAGATGAAGAGAGACATCGCGGTTCGCCTGAAAAGAATGCGCCGCATCTAGGGCGCGAGGGGGCCGCGCGCAAGGGCGCTAAAGCCGCCCCGCCCGCTGCAGGCCCCAATTGCGGTGCCGGTTCAGCCTTCCGGCTGCGAGGCTGCTGCCACGATCGGCAGGAAGGCGTCTGCCGTCAGGCTTGCCCCGCCGACCAGCGCGCCGCCCACACCGGGTGCGCCCATCAGGCCGGCTGCGTTCTCGCCATTGACTGAACCGCCGTAGAGAATGCGGATCTTCTCCGCTTCCTCTCCGAAGATTGCGGCCAGCCGCGCGCGCACGGCCGCGTGCATGGCGATCACGTCTGCCACCGCGGCAACACGGCCCGTGCCGATGGCCCAGACCGGTTCATAGGCCAGCGCCAGCCGGCTGGCGGCAACCGCCGCCGTCTCGCCATGCGGGACCGAGCCTTCGACTTGTGCCGAAACGACCGCTTCGGCCTTGCCGGCGTCGCGCTCTTCCAGCGTTTCGCCCACGCAGATGATCACCGAAAGCCCGGCTGCCAGCGCGGCTTCCGCCTTGGCCCGCACCAGCGCGTCGCTCTCGCCGTGATCGCGGCGGCGCTCGCTGTGGCCCAGAATGACGAAATCAGCGCCGATATCGGCCAGCATCAGGGCCGAAACGTCGCCGGTGTGCGCGCCCTTGGCCGCGCTGTGGCAATCCTGCCCGCCCACGCCAATCACGCTCACCGCCTCGCGCAGCGAGCCCAGAAACGGAAAGGGCGGCGCCAGGGCGATTTCCACATCGGGATAGCGCTGCGCGGCCCGGTCAATCGCCCGCGCTTCGGCGAGCATGACCCGGCTGCCGTTCATCTTCCAGTTGCCAACAATATAGGGACGCTGGCTCATACGATCTCGGACATTTGCACGGGGTGATTCCTCTTCATTCCGGGCCGCTATCAAACCACAGCCACGTTTGCAAAGCGCTAACCGCGCTATGCCGGTGACTAACTTCCGTCAGGGACTGGTCCATTGCGAAGTGCAGGCCATTGCGGGAATGCGCATTGCCCCCTAATGCCCCAAGGAATTCATCCGCCCCGTTCACTGCTAGCGACAGGCTCCGATGCTCGGCTTTATCCGTTCCTTGACCAAGTCCCGTATCGGCGTTGCATTTGCGCTGGTGTTCCTCGGGCTCATTGCACTCTCGTTCGCAGGCGCGGATATCTCCGGGGCGAAGTTCGGCGGCAGCGGCAATGCCGATCGCGCGATCACGGTGGGCTCGGCCCATATCGCCACCACCGACGTGCAAAAGGCCATGAGCAACGCGCTCGAAAACGCGCGTGAGCAGAGCCCGACGGCCACGATGAAGGATTTCATCGCGCAAGGCGCCATGGAACAAGTGATCGACAGCCTGATCGACCGCGCCGCGGTGATGGAATGGGCCCGCGAAAGCGCGGTGGGCATGGGCGTGAGCAACCGGCTGATCGACAGCGAAATTGCCAAGATGCCCGCCTTTCAGGGCGCTGACGGCAAATTCAGCCAGTCGGTTTACAAGGCGCTGCTCAGCCAGAAAGGCGTTTCCGAGGCACTGCTGCGTGATGATGTCGCCAAAGGGCTGATGGCGCGGCAAGTGCTCATCCCGGCAGGCGTGGGCGTGATGATGCCGCAAAGCATGGCGATGCGCTACACCGCCGTGCTGAAGGAAACGCGCGAAGGTTCGATCCAGCTTATTCCGTCAACCGCGTTCGCACCCAAGACTGCGCCGACCGACGCCGAAATTGCCGCGTTCTACAAGGCCAACGCCGCGCGCTACCTTCGCCCGGAACGTCGCACGATCCGCTATGCGATCTTTGACGAAGCCTCGGTCAAGTCCGTTCCCGCACCGAGCGAGGCGGACGTGGCCGCGCGCTACAAGCTCAATGCCGCAGCCTATGCCCCGACCGAGACGCGCGCCTTCACGCAAGTGATCGTGCCGACCGAGCCTGCCGCCAAGGCGCTCGCTGCAGAGATTGCGGGCGGCAAGTCGATCGAGGCAGCCGCCGCTGCCAAGGGCCTCTCTGCCAGCAAGATCCCGGCCGAAACCCGCGCCAAGCTCGAAAGCGAGGCTTCCTCCGCAGTTGCCGCCGCCGTCTTTGGCGCAGCACGCGGCCAGCTGGCCCAGCCCGCCAAGGGCGCGCTCGGCTGGCATGTCATCCGGCTGGACAGCGTGACACAGAACCCCGGCAAGTCGCTCGATCAGGCGCGCGCAGAAATCGTCGCCGCGATCACCGCGGAAAATCGCAAGGCCGCGCTCGCAGATCTTTCGGCCAAGTTCGATGATGCCTTCAGCAGCGGCACTGGCCTTGCCGATGTCGCCAAGGCCAGCGGTCTCTCCGTGATCACCACCGATCCGCTGCAGGCCGATGGCACCGTTCCCGGACGGACCGATATCAAGCCCAATGCCGATGTCACCCCGCTGGTCCAGACCGCGTTCGGCATGGAGCGCGAAGGCCAGCCGCAAGTTGCCGAACTCAAGGCGGGCGAGCGCTATGTCATGTTCGATGTAGGCCAGATCACCTCGGCCGCCCCGCCCCCGCTTGCCGAAGTGCGCGAGAAGGTCCTCGCTGATCTCAACACCACGCGCGGCTATGCCGCAGCCAAGGCGGCGACTGACAAGCTGATGGCAGCGTTGGCCAGGAAAGTGCCGCTGGCCGAAGCGATCAAAACGCTGGGCGTCGCCGTACCGCCTGCGCAGCCGGTCTCCATGCCGCGCCAGCAGCTCAATGCGATGCAGCCCAAAATTCCGGCCACGCTCCAGCTGATGTTCGAAATGGCACAAGGCACGGCCAAGAAGCTCGAAGCGCCGAACCAGGCGGGCTTCCTCATCGTGTCGCTGGCGAAGATCACCCCCGGCGAAGTCAAGGCGGACGATCCGTTCCTCGCCCGCGCCCGGGTCGAACTGGGCCAGCTTGCCGGCCGCGAATATGTCGATCAGTTGCGCACCGCGGTGCGCGAAGCCGTGGGCGTGAAGCGCAACGAGGTCGCCATCTCGGCGCTGCGCACGCAGCTCACCGGCGGCCAGTAAGGCCGTGGCTGCGGCTACAACTCTGGAAGCGGAAGCCGGCATCACCGGCTTGCTGCCCGATGGCGGAGCGGCGGCGGCGGCGGCGCTGGCTGCCGGCAAGCCCGCGCTCGTCTGGCGCAAGCTGATCGCCGATACCGAAACGCCGGTCGGCGCAGCGCTCAAGCTGATGGAGCCGGGGCGCGGCGATTTCCTGCTCGAATCGGTGGAAGGCGGCGAAGTGCGCGGGCGCTACAGCCTGCTCGGGCTCGATCCCGATCTCGTGTTCCGCGCCGAGGGCAGTGAGGCCGTCATCAACCGCGCCTGGCAGACCGACCGCGCGGCTTTCACCACGCTGGCCGATCCCGCGCTCGCTGCCTTGCGCGCGCTGGTGGGCGAATGCCGCATCGATGTGCCCGATGGCCTGCCCAAGTCGCTCGCCTGCCTTGTCGGCTATTTCGGATACGAGACCATCGGCCTCGTCGAAAAGCTCCCCCGCGCACCCTCAAGTCCGCTTGAGCTTCCCGATATGCTGTTCGTTCGGCCCAGCGTCGTGCTGGTGTTCGATCGCTTGTCGGACGAGCTGATCGCGGTCGCCCCGGTCTGGCCTTCTGCCGGCGAGCCAGCCCAGCTCGTCGCTCAGGCTGCCGACCGGATCGATGCCGCGCTCGCGCGCCTTGCCCATCCCGTGCCCGCCGATCCGCGCCTCGAAGCCGCTGAACCGGGTGAGCGGACCCCGGTCATGTCCCCCGCCGATTATGCCCGCATGGTCAGCCGCGCGAAGGACTATATCGAGGCGGGCGATATCTTCCAGGTCGTGCTCGCCCAGCGTTTCACCGTGCCCTTCCCGCTGCCGCCGGCCGCGCTCTACCGCGCGCTGCGCCGCATCAACCCCTCGCCGTTCCTCTATTTCCTCGATCTGCCCGGTTTCGCCCTCATCGGCTCCAGCCCAGAGATCCTCGTGCGCATCCGCGACGGCGAAGTGACAATCCGACCCATCGCGGGCACCCGTCCGCGCGGGGCAACCGAGGCCGAGGACCGCGACAACGCCGCGAGCTTGCTGGCTGATCCCAAGGAACGCGCCGAGCATCTCATGCTGCTCGATCTGGGGCGCAACGATGTCGGCCGCGTCGCCACCGCCGGTTCGGTGAAGGTGACCGAGAGCTACACCATCGAGCGCTACAGCCACGTGATGCACATCGTCTCGAACGTAGTGGGCCAGCTCGATACGAGCCGCGCCGATTCGGTCGATGCGCTCTTCGCAGGCTTCCCCGCAGGCACCGTCAGCGGCGCTCCCAAGGTGCGCGCCTGCGAAGTGATCGCCGAACTCGAACCCGAAACGCGCGGCGCCTATGCCGGCGGCGTCGGCTATTTCGCCCCGGACGGCTCGGTCGACAGCTGCATCGTCCTGCGCACCGGCGTGCTCAAGGACGGCGTGCTCCACGTGCAAGCGGGCGCCGGCATCGTCGCTGATAGCATCCCCGAATACGAACAGCGCGAATGCGAAGCCAAGTCGGGTGCGCTCTTCGCCGCCGCGCGCGAGGCCCTGCGCGTCGCATCCGAACCCCGCTTCGGCCAGTAAGGTTCCCAGCCCATGATCCTCGTCATCGACAACTACGACAGCTTCACCTGGAACCTCGTCCACTACCTCATGGAAATGGGCGCGAAGGTCGAAGTCGTGCGCAACGATGCGATGTCGGCGGGGCAGGCGATCTCCAGCGGCGCGCAAGGCTTTCTGATCTCGCCCGGCCCCTGCACGCCTAACGAAGCGGGGATCAGCCTCGATCTCGTCGGCGCGGCGGCGGATGCGGGCGTGCCGCTTCTCGGCGTGTGCCTCGGCCACCAGTCCATCGGCCAGTATTTCGGCGGCCAGGTCGTGCGCGGCGGGCTGATGCACGGCAAGACCAGCCCTGTTACGCACGATGGCTCGGGCCTCTTCGCGGGCCTCCCCTCGCCGTTCACCGCCACCCGCTATCACAGCCTCGTGGTCGAGAACGTGCCCGAAAGCCTCGTGATCAACGCGACTTCGGATGACGGCCACGCCATGGGCTTCCGCCACGTCTCGCTCCCGATCCACGGCGTGCAGTTCCACCCCGAATCCATCGCGACCGAACACGGCCACGCCCTCCTCGCCAATTTCCTTGGCATGTGCGGCATCACCGCGAAGATGCCCACCCACCTCGCAGCATGACCTCGCTTCCCGAAGTCACCGCCGCGCCGCTGGATGAAGCGGAGGCCGAGGCCGCGTTCGCCGCGATCCTCGATGGCACCGTGCCGGACGAGAGCATCGCCCCCTTCCTCGTCGCTCTTTCCGAACGCGGCGAGACCGCTTCGGAAATCGCCGGCGCCGCCCGCGCCATGCGCGCGCGCATGATCCCCATCACCGCCCCCGAGGGTGCCATCGACGTCTGCGGCACCGGCGGAGACGGGCACCACACACTCAATGTCTCCACCGCTGTCAGCCTCGTCGTCGCGGCGTGCGGCGTCCCCGTGGCCAAGCACGGCAACCGCGCCGCCAGCAGCAAGGCGGGCGCGGCAGACACATTGGAAGCCCTCGGCCTCAATCTGGACCGTGCCGCCGAAACCGCCGAGCTCACGCTGGGCGACCTTGGCATCTGCTTCCTCTTCGCCGCCCGCCATCATCCGGCGATGGGCCGGATCATGCCGATCCGCAAAGCCATCGGCCGCCGCACGATCTTCAACCTCATGGGCCCGCTCGCCAATCCCGCCAGCGTGCGCCGCCAGCTCGTCGGTATCGCCCGCCCCGCCTATGTGCCCATCTATGCCGAAGCGATCCGGCGCCTCGGCACCGATCACAGCCTCGTCGTCTCGGGCGATGAAGGCCTCGATGAACTCAGCCTCGCCGGCGGCAACGAGCTGGCCGAAGTGAAGGACGGCGCCGTCCTGATGCGCCGGGCCTCAGCGGCAGACGCTGGGCTTGCCACTGCCCCCGTCGATGCCCTGCGCGGCGGCGACGCGGCCTACAACGCCGCAGCCCTGCGCGCACTCCTCCAAGGCGAACCCGGCCCCTACCGCGACGCCGTGCTCCTCAACGCCGCCGCCGCGCTGATCGTGGCGGGCGAGGCCGCCGATTGGCACGAAGGGGTAGAGGAAGCGGCGGAAGCCATCGATAAAGGGCTTGCCAACGCCCTGCTCAACTGCTGGATCGCGGCCCTCACATGACCGACACGCTCACAACGATCTGCGACACGAAGCGCGAGGAAGTCGCCGCCCGCAAGGCTGCGTCCACCCTCGCCGATCTCGCCGCGCGCGCTGCTGCGCAGACTGCCCCGCGCGGCTTCGAGGCGGCCCTGCGCCAGCGCGCCGAAACAGGGTTCGCGCTGATCGCAGAAATCAAGAAGGCCAGCCCCTCCAAGGGCCTGATCCGCGCCGATTTCGATCCCCCGGCCCATGCCCGCGCCTATGAAGCGGGCGGCGCCACCTGCCTTTCGATCCTCACCGACGCGCCCTACTTTCAGGGCCACGAGGACTATCTCGTCGCTGCCCGCGCCGCCTGCAATCTGCCGGTGCTGCGCAAGGACTTCATGGTCGATCCGTGGCAATGCGCCGAAGCGCGCGCCATCGGGGCCGATGCGATCCTGATCATCGTCGCCGCCCTCGATGATGGCCAGATGGCCGAAATCGAGGCCGCCGCGCGCGAACACGGCATGGATGTGCTGGTCGAAGTCCACAACGAAGCCGAAATGGAGCGCGCCGCGCGCCTCAAGTCGCGCCTCATCGGGGTCAACAATCGCGACCTCAAGCGCTTCGTCACCGATCTCGGCACCACGGCCCGCCTCGCACCGCTCGCGCCCGAAGGCACGTTTCTTGTCGCCGAAAGCGGCATCGGCGGCCACGCGGATGTGCTCACGCTCGCCGCCGCCGGCGCCAAGGCGTTCCTCGTCGGTGAAAGCCTGATGCGCCACGAAGATGTCGCCGCCGCCACCCGCACCCTTCTGAATGGCTGAGAGCCCGCTCAAGCTGTTCTTCGATGGCGGCTGCCGCCCCAACCCCGGATGCATGGAAACCGCCGTCGCCGCGCGCGGGCAAGTCTGGCACCGCCCCGCCATCGGCCAGGGCACCAATGATCAGGCCGAATGGCAGGCCCTGCTCGATGCGCTGGATGTGGCGGGCGAGCTTGGCGCGGCTGACATCGTGCTACTCGGCGATTCCGCCTTCGTCGTCGCGCAGGCCAGCGGCAAGCTGAAACCCCGGCCCGATTTCGCGCCCTATCTCGCGCGCTTCACGCAGCGCGCCGCCAGCTTCAGGCGCGTGCGCGTGCGCCGCATTGCCCGCGCGCAAAACCTCGCCGGGATCGCTCTCGCAAAGGCATGGCCGCGATGAGAACTTTGGGCCTGATCGGCGGGATGAGCTGGGAAAGCTCGGCCGAATACTACCGCATGATCAATCAGGGCGTGCGCGCGCAGCTCGGCTCCACGGCTTCGGCGCAGCTCGTGCTCTGGTCCTTCAACTTCGCCGAAGTGGCAGCCCTGCAGGCCGCAGGCGATTGGCCCGCGCTGGACGCCCTGATGGTCGATGCCGCCCGCCGCCTTGAAGCCGCAGGCGCCGAAGCGCTTATCATCTGCACCAACACCATGCACAAATGCGCTCCCGCCATCGCCACGGCGAGCGCCCTGCCCATTCTCCACATCATCGATCCCACGGCACACGCGCTGAAAGCGGATGGCCACACCAGGGTCGGCCTCCTCGGCACTGCCTTCACCATGGAACAGGCTTTCTACCGCGCGCGCCTTGAAGAGCAGCACGGCCTCGAAGTCCTGATCCCCGGCGACGATGACCGCGCCGAGGTCCACCGCGTCATCTACGAGGAACTGGTCGCAGGCCGCATCGAACCCGCCTCGCGCGACGCTTATCGCGCCGTGATCGCCCGCCTCGCCGCACGCGGCGCCACCGCCATCATCCTCGGCTGCACGGAGATCATGCTGCTGATCGGTCCGGACGACAGCCCGGTCCCGCTCTTCGACACGACGCGCCTTCATGCCGAAGCCGCCGTCGTGCTGGCGCTTGCCTGAGCCCGCACGCTATCAGCATTGCCATCTGTCCTACAGCCCGGCCTTGTGGCATCACAACCCCATGAAACTGCGCTTTTCCCTCATTCGTGAGCCGCTTGGCCGCCTAGCCGGGCTCTCTCCCGAGTTTTCGCTCAGGACCGTGTCAACCGTGTCAACCTGTTGGACTTTCCGCGCATGAGCGAACTCACCCATCTCGATGCCCAGGGCCGTGCGCGCATGGTCGATGTTGGCGGCAAGGCCGAAACGCAGCGCGTCGCCATTGCACTCGGCCGGATCAGCATGGCCCCTGCCACGCTCGCCGCGCTGCGTGATGGCACCACGCCCAAGGGCGATGTCCTCGCCGTGGCGCGCATCGCCGGGATCATGGCCGCCAAGCGCACGGCAGAGCTGATCCCGCTGTGCCACCCCCTCGCGCTCGATGCGGTCAGCGTCGAATTCGCCTTCGTGGAAGATGGGGTGGAGGCGCGCGCCACTGCCTCGCTCACCGGGCGCACCGGCGTGGAAATGGAAGCACTTACCGCCGTCTCGGTCGCGCTGCTCACGGTCTACGATATGGCCAAGGCCATCGACAAGGCGATGGTGATGGGCAGCATCCGCCTCATCGAAAAGCGCGGCGGCAAATCGGGCGATTGGCGCGCGCCGTGACCGGGACCACGGCCGAACCTGCCCGCCCCAATCCGCCTCTGCCGCTGGAGGAAGCGCAGCGCCGCCTGATGGGAATCGCCCCCGTGCTGCCCTCCGAGCACCGCGCCGCCGCCGATTGCCTCGGCTTCCATCTGGCAGAGCCGCTCGCCGCACTGCGTACCCAGCCCGCAGCTGATGTTTCCGCGATGGACGGCTATGCCATGCGCGCCGCCGATCTGCCCGGACCGTGGCGCGTGATCGGTGAAAGTGCTGCCGGCCGCCCCTTTGCCGGCACCGTCGGCGCCGGAGAGGCCGCGCGTATCAGCACCGGCGCGCTTGTGCCCCACGGCGCGGACATGGTGCTCATTCAGGAAGACGCTGCGCGCGATGGCGATGCGCTCACCCTCACCGGCACCCCGCCAGCGCCCCCGCACCGCCATATCCGCCGCGCAGGCATGGATTTCCGCAGCGGCGATGCCCTCATGCCCGCAGGCACGCGCATCGGCGCTGCACAGATTGCGCTCGCCCTCACCGCCGGCCACGCCCAGCTGCCGGTCCACCGCCCGCTCGAACTCGCGGTGATCGATGGCGGTGATGAACTCGCCGCCCCCGGCGCTGCACTTGCCGTGCACCAGCTTCCCGCCAGCAACAGCGCGATGCTCGCCGCGCTCGCCAGCCAGCCCGCCGTGCGGATCACGCGCATCGGCCCGGTGCCAGACCGGCTGGAAGCGCTGATGGCCGCCTTCGATGCTGCCCGCGATGCTGATGTGATCGTCACCAGCGGCGGCGCATCGGTCGGCGATCACGATCTTGTTCGCCCGGCGCTTGCCGAACTCGGCGCGGACCTCGCCTTCTGGCGCGTCGCGATCAAGCCGGGCAAGCCGCTGCTCGTCGCGCGCCGGGGCGCCCAAGTGATCCTCGGCCTGCCGGGCAATCCCGCCGCCGCATTCGTCACCGGCTTCCTGTTCCTCCTCCCCCTGATCCGCGCCGCGCTGGGCGCGGGCGAGCCAATGCCGCGCCCGATTCCCGCCGTGCTGCGCGAGGCGATGCCAGCAGGCGGAGGCCGCATGGAATTCCTGCGCGCGGTGTGGGATGGCGGCACCGTCTCGCTTGATGGCCTGCAGGATTCCGGTGCGCTCTCCTCACTCGCCCGCGCCAACGCGCTGGTGGTGCGCCCGGCCCATGCGCCTGAGACCCCGGCGGGTCAGTCTGTTCCGGTATACCTGCTGTAAACGCGCGGAAATGCTTGACGGGTGAAATTCTGTTGCTTATTCGTTCCGCATTCGTTCACCACTTGGGGAGTGCGCTAGAATGCTTACGCGCAAGCAGCATGAACTGCTGACCTTCATTCAGACCCGTCTTGAAGATTCCGGCATCTCCCCTTCGTTCGAGGAAATGAAGGAAGCGCTCGATCTCAAATCGAAGTCTGGCGTGCACCGGCTGATTTCCGCTTTGGAAGAACGCGGCTTCATCCGCCGCCTGCCCAACCGCGCACGCGCGCTTGAAGTCATCCGCGAAAGCGATGCGGTCGGCGCCAAGGCGGCGCAGCGCGCCACGGCCAGCACGGCCTCGACCCTCGCGCCGCTGCGCAGCCCGGCACCGGCGCGCCAGCCCGCGAATGATGTGATCGAGATCCCGCTCCACGGCCGCATCGCCGCGGGCGTTCCGATCGAAGCGCTGGAAGGCACCTCAATGCTCCCCGTCCCCGCCGCGCTGCTCGGCTCGGGTGAGCACTATGCGCTCGAAGTATCCGGCGACTCGATGGTCGATGCCGGCATTTTCGATGGCGATTATGCGCTGGTGCGCCGCACCGACAGCGCGCGGGATGGTGAGATCGTGGTCGCGCTGGTGCGCGGCGAAGAAGCGACGCTCAAGTACCTCCGCCGTGAACGCGGCATGGTCCGCCTGGATCCCGCCAACGCTGCCTATGATCCGCAGTTCTATCAGCCGCATGAAGTGCAGGTTCAGGGCAAGCTGGCAGGTCTTCTGCGCCGCTATCACTAAGTGCTAGCTGGCTCCGGCTCTCCAGTAGCAGCCGGAGCCGGCCCGCGCAGGCGCGGCTGATAGGGGCGCGGCTGATAGGGTGGCGGGCGGCGGAACCAGCCGTGCTCCCCCTGTGTCTCCGCCACGGTCCGCACCCTGCCGGTAACAAGATCAATCGCAAGCCCGCCAGTCTGCCGAAGCAGCGCGCGATCCGCTTTGAGCAAGCGCGGCTTGCAGGCCGCGGGCAGGCGCCGGTCCGCCACCACGATATCGGCGCGCGCGCAGGCAGCGGCAAGCACGGGGATAGGCACCAGATCGCGTCCCCGCGCCATCAGCAGATCAAATCGCCGCCCACCGCGCACCAGCGAAATCGTGCAGAAATCCGGATTGCAGCGCGCCCCCTTCCATTCATCCAGCGCCACTGCGTCCCCGGTCATGCCTGCATTCTCCAGCAGCGCGGTGCGCGTATAGCTCTCCTCCCGCACCGCCCGCAGCACCAGCAAGTCCGGCCCCTCGCCCGTTATGCCGACATGGTGCCCGTCGCCCGAAACCAGCACGTCCGGCGTGCGGGTCAGTAACAGCGCGATCATGCCCAGCGCGATGGGCACAAAACCCCAGGGCCGCACCCGCCCGCTCCACAGCGCCAGCCACAGCAGCCCGGCGACAAACAGCGCGAACGTGCCCGCGCTCATGCCCGGCATCATCGTCACAGCGCCGGGCTGGGCGGCAACGATATGCGCCAGCCACAGCAGCAATTCGAGCGACTTGCCTACAGCCCACCACGCCGGCGCGCCCAGCCCGACAAGATCGAGCGCCAGCCCCAGCGCAATCAGCGGCATGGTGAGCACCGTGGTCAGCGGAATGGCGATGACATTGGCCGCCGCGCCGTAAATCCCGGCGCGGTGGAAATGGAACAGGCTGATCGGCATGAGCGAAAGCTCGATCACAAGGCCGGTGGCCAGCAGCATCGCCAGGTGCCGCCCCAGTCGCGTCACCCGCCCTTCATGGCTGTGCGAAAGAAACGCCTTGGCCGGCACCGCCGTGCTGAAGGCAACAATCGCGATCACCGAAGCAAAGCTCATCTGGAAGCTCGGCCCGATCACGGATTCGGGCCAGAGCAGCATGACAAACAGCGCAGCCGTGGCAAGCAATCGCAGCGAGAGCGGATCGCGCCCCAATGCCAGCGCGGCCAGCACCAGCAGCGAGCCTGACACCGAACGCACCGTCGGCACTTCGGCGCCGGTCAGCACCGTGTAGAACACACCCACGCCTGCCCCCATTCCGGCGGCGAGTAGCGGCAGGCGCACGCGCAGCGCAATGAAGGGGAACAATGCGAGCAAGCGGATCGTGAGGAAATAGGCCCCCGCGATCACCGCGCTCACATGCAGGCCGCTGATCGAAAGCAAGTGCGTGAGGCCGGCATCGCGCATCGCCTCCTCGTCGGTTTCGGCAATCGCGCCGCGGTCTCCGCTGGCAAAGGCTGCCGCGATCGTGCCGGGAGAGCCCGAGAGCTGCGCGCGGACATGATCGGCAAGGCGCTGCTGCCATTGGCGGAGCGACCAGCCCTCCTTGGCCGGTGCGATAATGGTGACGGGGCCGATCACATTGCCAGTCGCGGCAAGGCCCTGGAACCAGGCTGTGCGGGCAAAATTATAGGAACCTGGCAACATGGGCGGAGCCGGCGGCATGAGGCGCGCCCGCAGCCGCACGTCGGCCCCTTCCACAAGGCCGGGCAGATCGCCCGCATCGGGCAGGTTGATCCGCACCTGCAGCGGTTCGGCATGGCCTTCCACTTGCGCCCGGATCAGCAGGCGCACCCGGTCGCGTGCGCCTTCGACCTGCCGATCTTGCACCCGGCCCTGCAGCCACACGACTTCCGGCCGGGCGATCCCCGGTTCGCCCACCAATGCGGACTTGGCCCAGATGGAAATGCACCCCGCCGCCAGCATCAGCGCCATGCCGATGAGCGCAGCGCGCACATGGCCCAGATCACCCTCGGCATCGATCAGCAGCCCGCCCGCCGCTGCCGCACCGCACAATGCGAGAAAGCCCGCCCAATGCCAAGGCCCGGGCAGCACTGCCCAGCAAGCGATTCCAACGCCGAAGCCCACTGCAAGCCATGGTCCGCGCTCGAACGGCCGGCTGCCAAGGAACGCTTCGATGGTGCGGTGCATGCTGGACAAGGCGGCGAGTTTGTCCCAGAGGCGTGACCGCTGCGCCGAAGGTTCACCAAGAGGTTGGGCCAAGGTTGGCGGCATGACCAGTTTAGGAAGGATAGCGCCCCAGATGGCAAGCGCCAGTGACACCGTTTCTGCAGGATCAGGCGCGGGAGCTGCTGCGGCATCTGTCATGGGGCGCAAGGGCGTGGTCACGCGGTTTGCCCCCTCGCCCACCGGCTACCTCCACATCGGCGGCGCGCGCACCGCGCTGTTCAACTGGCTTTTCGCGCGCCACCACGGCGGCACATACCTTCTGCGCATCGAAGATACCGACCGCGCCCGCTCGACTGAGCCGGCGATCGAGGCGATCTTCGACGGGTTGAACTGGCTCGGCCTTGGCGGCGACGAGGAACCGGTGTTCCAGTTCGCACGGTCGGACCGCCACGCCGAAGTGGCTCACAAGCTGGTCGAATCCGGCCACGCCTATCGCTGCTATCTGACGCAGGAAGAGCTTGCTGCCCGCCGCACTGCCGCGCAGGCCGAGCGCCGCCCTTTCCGCATCGAAAGCGAATGGCGCGAGGCCGATCCCGCGACCTGGCCCGAAGGCCAGCCGTGGGTGGTGCGGATCAAGGCCCCGCGCGAGGGTGCGACAACGATTGACGATCTCGTACAGGGTCCGATCACGGTCCAGAACGTGGAGATCGATGATTACGTGATCCTGCGGAGCGACGGCACACCGACTTATATGCTGGCCGTGGTAGTCGATGATCACGACATGGGTGTAACTCACGTGATCCGCGGCGATGACCATATTAACAACGCTTTCCGCCAGCTGGTGGTGATCCACGCGATGCAGGCGGTCGAAGGATCTGGCTGGGAAGATCCTGCCTATGCCCATATCCCGCTGATCCACGGTGCGGACGGCGCGAAGCTTTCCAAGCGCCACGGCGCGCTGGGTGTCGATGCCTACCGCGACGAGCTGGGCCTGCTGCCCGAAGCCGTGTTCAACTACCTGCTGCGCCTCGGCTGGGGGCACGGCGATGACGAAATCATCAGCCGCGAGCAGGCCGTGGAATGGTTCGAGATTGGCGATGTCGGCAAGGGTGCGGCGCGCTTCGATCTCAAGAAACTCCAGAATTTCAATGGGCACTACATCCGCGAGGCGGACGATGCCCGCCTCGCCGCGCTGATCGCACCGCGCATCGATGGCCTTGATGCAGCGGGGCTCGCGCTGCTCACCACCGCCATGCCGGTGCTGAAGGTGCGCGCGGCCGATCTGGGCGAGCTGGCATCAGGCGCACGGTTCCTCTTTGCGCAGCGTCCGCTGGCGCTGGACGAGAAAGCCGCCGGCTTGCTGACGGAGGAAGCGCGCGCGCTGCTCGGTGCGATAGCCGAAAAGCTGGCCGGCGAAGAATGGGCCGCCGCCCCGCTGGAGGCCGCGCTCAAGACCATGGCGGAGGAGCGCGGGCTCGGGCTCGGCAAGCTGGCGCAGCCGCTGCGCGCCGCGCTGACCGGCACTACTACCTCACCGGGCATTTTCGACGTACTTGTACTGCTGGGCCGAGACGAGTCGCTCGCCCGGATCGCAGAGCAGGCCCAAGCGGTCACTTGAACTAACTTTGCGGGCCCTAGGCCCGAACCCAAATCAGCCGGCTTCGAGCCGCATTATGATGTGCTAACAGGAGGGTAGAGCGTGAGCGACAACCAGGCGACCTTGAACGATGGCAGCAAGACCACGAACATGCCGATCAGGAGCGGCTCGATCGGTCCCGACGTTATCGATATCCGCAAGCTCTATGCCGAGACCGGCAAGTTCACTTACGATCCCGGCTTCACAAGCACGGCCAGCTGCGACAGCGCGCTGACCTACATCGATGGTGATGAGGGCGTGCTGCTTCACCGCGGCTATCCCATCGGCCAGCTGGCCGAACATTCGAGCTTCATGGAAGTGAGCTACCTGCTGCTCAACGGCGAGCTGCCCTCCGCCGACGAACTGGCCCAGTTCAGCCGCACGATCACCCGCCACACCATGGTCCACGAACAGCTTTCGGTGTTCTACCGCGGTTTCCGCCGCGACGCGCACCCGATGGCGATCATGTGCGGCGTGGTCGGCGCGCTTTCGGCGTTCTACCACGATTCGACTGACATTGCGGACCCGGAACAGCGCAAGATCAGCGCGCACCGCCTGATCGCCAAGATGCCCACCATCGCGGCGATGGCCTACAAGTACTCGGTCGGCCAACCCTTCGTCTATCCGCGCAATGACCTGTCCTACACCGGCAACTTCCTGCGCATGACCTTTGCCGTGCCGGCCGAGGAATACGAGGTGAACCCGGTGGTCGAGCGCGCGCTGGACCGGATCTTCATCCTCCACGCCGATCACGAACAGAACGCCTCGACCTCGACCGTGCGTCTGGCCGGTTCTTCGGGCGCCAATCCCTTCGCGTGCATCGCGGCGGGCATCGCCTGCCTGTGGGGCCCGGCGCATGGCGGCGCGAACGAAGCCGCGCTCAACATGCTCAAGGAAATCGGCACGCCCGACCGCATCCCGCACTACATCGCACGCGCCAAGGACAAGAACGATCCGTTCCGCCTGATGGGCTTCGGCCACCGCGTCTACAAGAACTACGATCCGCGCGCGACGGTGATGCAGAAGACGGTGCGCGAAGTGTTCGATTCCCTGAAAGTGACCGATCCGCTGTTCGAGACAGCGCTGCGGCTGGAAGAGCTGGCGCTTTCCGATCCCTACTTCATCGAGAAGAAGCTCTTCCCGAACGTCGACTTCTATTCGGGCATCATCCTTTCGGCGATCGGCTTCCCCACCACGATGTTCACCGCGCTCTTCGCTCTCGCCCGCACCGTGGGCTGGGTGGCGCAATGGAACGAAATGATCAGCGATCCCGGCCAGAAGATCGGCCGTCCGCGCCAGCTCTACACCGGGCCGGTGCAGCGCGACTACGTGCCTGTAAGCCAACGCTGACCCTTGAGGGGCGGCGAGACGAAGGAACGAAAGCATGACCTTGATCCTGCGCGTATTCGGTATCGCCGCCCTGCTGATGGGCCTGCTCTGGATGGGCCAGGGGGCCGGCCTCATCATGTGGCCGGCATCCAGCTTCATGCTGGCACAGAAAGTGTGGATCATGTGGGGCAGTGTGCTGGCACTTGCTGGTGCCGGGCTGCTCATGCTGGCGCAGCGGCGCCGTTAAGCTTCAGGGATAAACCTCAGGCGCCGCGGTCCGCCCGCAGGCTGAGCAGGAAGCGCGCGCCTTCGCCCGGCGCGCTCGTCACCACCAGATCGCCGCCCATCGCCCGGGCAAGGTGGCGCGAGATGTAGAGCCCTAGCCCCGTACCGCCATCCCCGCTGCGGCCGAGGCGCTCGAACTTGTCGAATACGCGGATCGCCTGCTCGGCGGTGAGCCCCTGCCCCTCGTCCTTGACGGCAATCCAGGCGCCTTGCGCGTTTTCGCCGGTTTCCAGCGTCACGACTGAACCTTCCGGGCTGTAGCGGATAGCGTTGGTTACAAGATTGAGCAGCACTTGCAGCACGCGCCGAAACTCGCCGATTGCGGGCACGCGCGCGCCGGACTCCGGGGTGCGCAAAGTGATGCTGCGTTCCTGCGCGCGCACCGACAGGATGCCGGCTGCACGCCGCGCACAATCGGCCAGATCGATGTGATCGGGCGCCGGCGCAAAGCCGGGCGCCTCGACCGCTTCAAGATCCGCCAGATCCTCGATCAGGCTCATCAGATGGCGTCCGGCCTCGGCGATGTCTTGCGCGTAGCCAGCATATTCATCAGCCAGCGGCCCGGCGAGGCGCGTGCGGATGGTTTCCGCATTGGCGATGATGCGGGTGATCGGCTGGCGCAGCGCGGGCGCCAGATCGCGCCCAAGAAGGCGGTTCCAGCCGGGGCTGCTGCTTTCCTCGGCCTGCGGCTCGGAGTTCATCGGCAGGGCATCGATCGAGGCAGGGATCGCCAGCAGCGAAAACCCGCCCTGCACGCGCGGCACCAGCCGGGCGCGCCAGCTGCGCGGCGAGCCTTCGACCGAAAACGGCGCGTCATCGAGCAGGCGCCAGTGCAGCGGCCCTTTGCGCGCGGTCATGAGATGGCTCACCCGTTCGATCTTCACCAGATCGGTCCAGTATTGCCCTCGGCCTTCCTCCAGCGCAGCGGCGAAATGAGCGAGATCGGGCGCGCGGACTTCGGCTGAAATCACTCGCTGCGCTTCGTCGAGCAGGATTTCGGCCTCGGCAAGATGATGCAGCAGCGCTTCGGGCACGGGGGGCTCAGGGGCCGTCTCATCCGAGCGGCGCCATTGGCTGAGTTCGATCGCGGTGCCATCGCCGTCGGGGGTTACCTGCGCCCGGGCGGTAACCGTGCGCCCTTCGTCTACCGTGAGGATCGTGCGCGCGGCGGGCTGGCCGGTACGGCGAACTCGGCGCACCAGGCTGAGGAGCGCGGGGACAGCAACCGGACCGGGCAACGCTCCGCCATTACGGACCTGCAGACCGGCGAGCGGCTCATCCGCTGCAACAAGCTGGTCGGCGCCGTCTGTGCGGGCCCGGATAATGCCGCCCGGCGTATTCGGCGCCGAGCCCTGTTCGCGCAGCGCGCTCATGCGGCAACCTCGGCCTCAGCCAGCAGCGCGGCGGCTGCACCGGGCGAGAGGTCCGCATAGCCAGACGGCAGCTCGGCATCGGGATGGAGCGCCAGTGCTGCGGCGCTGAGGGCAGCCGGGGCCAGGCCGCAGGCCCGCAGCGCCAACATAAGGCGGGGCAGCTGGCTATCGATCGCTGCCATGGTCGCAGCCTCGCGGCTGAGACCCGAACCGCGTGCCAGCGCGGTCAGGAACAAGGCCATGCCGGCCTGATCGACATCCAGCGCGGCTTGCACGTCATCGCCCATTGCATCGAGCATGCGGCGCAGCTGCGCCGACCGCGCGCGCGCCTCGTCGATCTGGGCACGCACAGTGCGTTCGGCAATCAGCGCATAGGAATCGGCGGACGCATCCATGCCGACATGGGCGCGCATGGTCACCAGCGCGATGTGGAGAAGATCGCCGGGAAGCTCCCCCAACGGCAACTGCATGCGCCGTTGGTTCTGGCAAAAACGCGCCTGTGCGGCGAGCAGGCTCATCGCGCCGGCCGAGACCTGCGAATCGGGATCGGCCATGCGCGCCTGCAGCAGCGGCGGCAGCACCGGATCAATCGCGCGGGTGCGCTCAAGCCGCCCGGTCCATTGCCATTCAAGCGCAAGAGTATGGAAATGCTCAAGATATGTGGGATTTTCAGCCAGCGCATGGGCCAGTTCCCCAGCCGCTTCGTGCGCCCAGCCTTCCGGCTCAGCATGGCCGGCGGCCTCGGCCAGCGCCACAACCAACTGGCGCGCCACATCAAGGAACATGCCGCGCACGCGCGTCACGATCTCGTCGCTGAAGATCGAGGTATCGTCGCTGCGCAGGAGGTGCCGCAGAATCGGTACGACATGCGCAACCGCGCCACGCGCGGCGGCGATTTCATCGGCCAGCGGCTGGGCACTTGCGGCTATCGGGGGTGCGGGAATCACCATCGTCGCCAGCCTTAAAGGGGCCTGGTTAATTCGGCGTTAGGCTGTTGCGCAGCCAGCGGGGGCAAGGCAGGCCCTTTTGCGCCGGGAAACAGCCATTCCGGCGCCTGTTCATGCCAATTTTCCGCCAGCCCGCATCCCGCCTGCGGGCCCCTCTACGCGCCGCGCAAAGATCAGGCCCGCAACCATGAGCGAGACCACCAGGGCCCGCAGCACGAAATCGAACGGCAACAGGATGCTGCCAAGTGCCAGCAAAGTGCCGGTAATGAACCGGTCGCTCAGCCACCATGTCCAGGCCTCGTCCGGCTGGAGGCGCCGTAGCAGCCGCAGCAGCAGAAACAGCACGACGGGCGGAAACCAGGCAATGCCCCAAGGCACACCGGCGACCTTGGGAATCTCGCTGCGCCAGGCACATAGCGCGACAAAGATGCCATCGAGCACCCATTCGGCCAGCCTGTCGAGCGGCGCGCCCCCCGACCATGCGATGAGCGAATCCCGCTCGACCCGCGCAAGGAGGCCCGCAACCTGATGTACCACCCAGGCCAGCGCGAGCATCGCAAAGCCCGGCCCGCACCAGCCAAACCACCCGGCGCCAGCGCCCAGCAAAGCGGTGATGCAGGCGCCCAGCGCGATCACATAGGGCCTCGTTCCAGCATGCAGCAGCGCAGGGCCAAGCCAGCGCACTACCCCGGCAGCGATCCACGAGCCGGGCGAGCGAACTTGCGCGCTGGCCGTATGCAGCCGAACCCAGCCCGGTTCCGCACGGTGCGCCTCGGCCTCGTCGCGGATAAGGCGCCAGCGCCCCTGATCCATCAGCAGGGCGGGCAATTCGCGCTGCACGATGCGCGCCTGCGAAGCGATGCGCAGTAGCGCCGAACCCGGGTTCCAGTCGCCCGGCAGATCGCTCAGCGCGGCGATGAGCTTGCCCGGCAGCAGCATGGCACCTGCCCCGGCACTGTTGATGTCGATACGTTCAAAGCCGAGCGGGAGCCCGGTCTCGACCGGTAATGTGAGGACAACCGGCCCATCACCCAGCAGGCGGAGCGCGTCCTCGGGCATAGCGAGGAGCCCCTCGCCCAACACAAGCAGCTCATCCTCCGCCGCGACCAGCTGGGCCAGCGCCCGCGCCGAGGCGATCACATGAAACCGTGCGCCGCCGGCTTCCGCCGCGTGCTGGAGCGCGACCAGATCATTGGTGAGGGTTTCTGCCAGCACGACGACGCGTGAACAGCCAAGCCCCAGCGAGAGGCCAAGCTGGTGGCGCAGAATCGAGCGGCCGCCAATCGGCAGCAGGCCGCGAAGACCCTGTGGCTCACCCGGAACGGCGTCCATCAACGATAGCAATGCGACCCGCAAGGCGGCGACCTCCCTTTAACCCATGCTAGGGCCGCCGAGCAGCTATGCCAAGCGCGGCGGCGTTTCAGCCGGTGGTATCGAGGGAATCAAGCACGCTGGCGATGCGGCGAAGGATGCCCGGCTCGCCCGGCGCGCCGTGCAAGGCCCGCTCCGCCAGCTCGATGAGTTCCTCGGCATGGAATGTCGCGGCCAGGCTCTTGAGCCGCATCGCCGCCATTTCCCAGTTTCCGTCGCAGCGCGCGCGGCCGAGCAGATCCAACTGGCGCCTAGCGCTTTCGACAAAGGCGGCGCGCAGCTCGTGAAACAGCGCTGCATCGTCGCCGCTTGCAACCGCGAGGTGGGCATCTATCGCATCGCCAAGATAAGCCATACCCGGCAATTACCCTTAATGGGTTAAGCTGGCTTTAAGCGGCGGCCGCAAGTGTGTTAAGAACACCGACATGTCGGGGGGAAGAAAGATCATCGCCATCGAGGGCGGCGCGGAAGACGGCGCCCTGAAAGCTGCAGCCATACGGCTGGGCAAGCTGCCTGCGGGCGATGCCCTGCTGGAGGAAGGCAATGCATCAACCGAGGGCGAAGACGCCGGCGAAAACAGCTGGCCCCTCTCCGCTCCTGCCTATGAGAGCGTAGCCACCTGGGACGAAGACGAAGAAGAAGCGCCCCGGATTCAGCGAGAATGGCTTGGTATCGCGGTGGGCGGCGCGCTGATTGCGGCGTGGACCGTCGCGTTCATCATGGGCAATCTTGCCGCCTTCCAGCACCTGCAGCCGCTCGGCGTCTGGACAGGCCTCGTCTCGGCGTGGTCGGCACCGGTCTTGGTCGTGCTGGTCTCCTTGCTGGTCCTGCGGCGCAACAGCCGGCGCGAGGCCGCGCGATTCGGCAATGTGGCCAAGCTGCTGGGCGTCGAATCGCAGCGTCTGGAGCAGCGGCTGACCGCGGTGAACACCGAACTTGCCCTCGCGCGCGATTTTCTGGCCGCGCAGGGCCGCGATCTCGAAGCATTGGGCCGGATCGCGGTGGAGCGGATCAGCGGTAGCGCCGGAGAGCTGCAGGGGCTTATCGCCAGCAATGGCGAACAGGTTGACCGCATCGGCACTGTTTCCGATCATGCGCTTGAAAACATGGAAAAGCTGCGTGGTCAGCTCCCGGTTATCGCCACGTCGGCGAAGGACGTGACCAACTCGATCGCCAATGCCGGCCGCACTGCGCACATGCAGCTTGAGGATCTTGTTGCAGGCTTCCAGCGGCTCAACGAATTCGGCCTCGCCAGCGAGCGCCAGGTTGCCACGGTGCGCGAAGCAGTCGATGCCGCGCTGGCTTCGTTCGAAGAGAGCGCCGCGCGCATCACCCACGTCAGCACGGAACGGTTTGCAGCGCTCGAAGAGAATGCCGAGGCGCATCGCCAGCGCCTCAGTGCCGAGGAAATCGCCGCGCTCGCTGCGATCCGTGCGCGGGCCGACACCTTGAGCGAGGAACTCGTCCGCCAGCGCGATGCGATTATCCGGACTGAGGAAGACACGCTTGCCGCGCTCGGCGCGCGCTTTGCCGCCATGCGTGCGGAAAGCGGGGCGTTCAGCCGCTCGCTCACCAGCGCCGAGGACGCCGCGCGAAACCAGTTTGCCGAGCGCTCGGAAGCCGAGCTCGCAGCACTGCGCCATGCCATCGAGGCGCTCGACGCCGATCACGAGGCCCTGATCTCCGCATCGAGAGACCGGCTTGCCGCGTTCGAGGCCAATGCCGCCGATCTCACCCGCCGCCTTGCCGAGGACGCGACCACGCTTGACGAGCAGCTGGCCGGCCGCCGTGCCAATCTGGAAGTTGCCGCCGCCGAGCAGCGCGCTGCGCTCAGCCAGGGCATTGCTGATCTGGACCAGGCGATTGGCGAGCGCCGCAGTGCCATGGCCGCTGCCGGGGCGGAAGCAGCCGACGCCCTAGCGCGCAAACTTGCCGATCTCGATCAGGCGGTTGAAGCGCAGCGCCAGCGCCAGCTTGAAGAAGCGCGTGCGCTCGGCAGCCAGTGCGATGCGATTGCAGCGCAAGTCGCGGCCTTCAGCGGCATACTGCGCAGCGCTGGCGAATCCGGCGATACAACGGCAAGCACCATCGATCAGGCACTTGCCGGTCTGACGCAGCGTCTGGTCGACATGCGCCAGACGCTTGATGGCACCGACGGACATATCGGCACTCTGACCGACGCGGCCTTCCGCCTGCTGGAGCTCATTCAGGCCGGCAGCGAGCACGCCGGCAAGACCCTGCCCGCGGCGCTCGGCAGCGCGAAGGACGAGCTTGGCGTGTTCGAAAGCCGGGTCGATGCCATGCGCACAGCGCTAGGCGAAGCGGGCGATACCGGACGCACCCTTTCCGAGGACGTGGAAGGCACGCACGGCAGCCTGAAGGCGGCGGTATCCGAGATGGCCCGGATGCAGACCACCCTTGCAGCGCAATCTGCGGAGCAGGAAGCCCGGCTGGGCGAACTGCGCACCCTGCTCGCGGCAGCACGGGAGGACAGCTCGGCGCTTTCGCAGGAAATCGACGGGCAGCTTTCAAGCGCGATCGTGCGCGTGCTGCAGGGGCGCGGCGCCGAACTGGTGGCCCGGCTGGAAGAAGCCATCGACAGCGCGGCCGCCGCCAGCCGCGAGACCGCGATCCAGATGCGCGACCAGCTCGCCAAGGTCGACGAGCTTGCCGGCAACCTCGAAAACCGTGTCGCCCGCGCGCGTGAACGCGCCGAAGAGCAAGTCGACAACGACTTTGCGCGCCGCACCGCGCTGATCACGGAATCGCTCAATTCCACCGCGATCGACGTTGCCAAGGTGCTCTCGGCAGACGTTTCGGAAACCGCCTGGGCTTCATACTTGCGCGGCGACCGCGGCATTTTCACCCGCCGCGCGGTGAGCCTGCTCGACAGTGCTGAGGCCCGCGCGGTGCAGCAGCACTACGAGACCGACACCGAGTTCCACGGCCACGTAAACCGCTACATCCACGATTTCGAGGCGATGCTGCGCCAGCTGCTCTCGACCCGCGACGGCCATGCGCTGGGCGTCACACTGCTCTCGTCCGACATGGGCAAGCTTTACGTGGCGCTCGCACAAGGGATCGAGCGGCTGCGGACCTGATCAGTTGACGCCGAGCCAGTCGAGGCCCTCTGGCAGTTCGTCTGCCGAATAGTCGATTTGCAGGACCCGCCGACGGGCTGGCTTGCGCGCTGGATCTGACGCATGAAGGATGGGCGTTGCGTAGGCCCAGATGTCGCCAGACCGGGCAAGGCAGGCTTCACGGCCACATGCAGCGACGACAGACCCGACTTGACCGACAGGAATGAAGCCCGGCTTGTGCGAGCCCGGCGCAACCAGCAGCGGCGCGTTGTGGATCGTAACGTCATCAAGATGAACGCGGAGCGTGATCATTCGCTCGATATACCTGAAGGGCGGCGCCACATGGGTCAGACCTGCCTTGGTCGTCCATGGGCCGAAGCCGGGTGTATCATGGCGTGCCTTCACGCAGATCGTCCGGTCCTGATGCCATCCAAGCCCCCAGTTTCGCTCTGCGCTCTTGTTGAAGAGAACGGCGCGGACCGGTTTGACGTCCATGCGGGAGAAGCGAGCAGCTATGGCACCGATGGCTCCACACGATGCCAGGACATCAGCTAGACCGCAGGCATGGGAAAGCCTGACGCCTGCTCTGCCGACTTGCAGGTCATTCAATGCATCGAGCAACCTCGGCAGCACGGACAAGGCCGCCCCCGGACAATGCTCTGCTCCGTCCCGTTCCAATTGCAACATGCTGGGTTTGTACGACGGTCAAGCCAGAAGATGAAGCTCTACAGCTGCTTCCACATCAGCGCTTCGTCCGCATAGCTGCCGTCGCCGCGCCGCACCGAGTCCGGTTCCTTGGCATAGAGCACATAGCCGCGGCGTTCGTAGAGAGCCTGCGCGCGCGGGTTGTCGGCCATCGGAGTGAGCTGCAATTGGCGCAGGCCGATATCACGGGCCTTGGCCTCAAGCTGCTCCAGGATGCGCGCCGCAGCGCCCGTGCCGCGCGCGGCGGGCACAGCATACATGCCCCAGACTAGGCCCTTGTGATCGAGCTTCTGCCCGGCGACGCGCGTCAGGCCGCCGACCGCCAGCCATTCACCGCCCTGCACCACCGCATAGACATGATCACGCGCCAGCCGTTCGCGCCACGCGGCAAGGCCGATGGCACCATCATCAGCGCCGGCGCCGCGAAAGCTGATCGCCTCAGCGTCAAACATGATCTGCCGCAGCGCGAGGAATCGCGCCGTATCGTCCGGGCCGAGTTTCACGATATCCATGAGACGGGCGCCTAGCCCCGCCTCGCGGCGCAATTGTGGCAACGACCGCTCAATGAAAATCGCGCGACTTCGGGATCACCCGCACATTGCGCGGATGGCTGCGCGCGGGCGGCGGGACGCGGCCGGAGACCGGGCGGTTCACTTCATCGGCGCGGGCCATCGCCGGCTGGAGGGGGTCGTCGGAAAGCCGCGCCAGCCCCTCGCTCGCGTCCGTCAAGTGCTGGGCGATCACGTGGATCACCTCGTCATCGTATTCCACACGCCCCCGCACTTCCATCAGCCGCGCGCCCATCACCACGCTGCGCTGCTTTTCCTTGAGATCGGGCCAGATCACGAGGTTGATCACGCCCGTCTCGTCCTCCAGCGTGATGAAGCACACGCCCTTGGCGCTGCCCGGCTGCTGGCGCACCAGCACCACGCCCGCCACCCGCACCATCGAACGCACCTTCCGGTCGCGCAGGTCCGCCGCGCGCACGAAGCCGCGCTCGGCCAGTTCTGCGCGCAGGAAGGCCATAGGGTGCGCCTTCAACGAGAGGCGCTGGGTCTGGTAATCGGCGACGACTTCCTCGGAGAGCGACATCGTGGGCAGGCGGGTGCGCGCGCGCTCCTCCCCCTCCTC